>CASDQQ010000096.1 GCA_949282945.1 uncultured Eubacteriales bacterium | reverse complement strand
GGGGAGAACCTGGCGGCGCTGAGTTTTCCTAACGGAGAGAACGGAAGATCGCAGGAAATAGACTGTCCTAAACTCAAAAAGCGTCTTAAAGAGATAGTAAATGGAATAGTGCCCGGGGATGTTGAGAACTGCGGAATAAAGTAAAGCACAGGATGAATGCATAGAAAATAAAGTTAGTGCAAAGTAATTAGAGAAAGACTGAGACAATCCTATACAGAGTCATGATTGTTAGACATTAAGCTGACAAGGCGCATAGAAAATGGAGGCTCACATATTCACGTGGATAAATATATCGGTTTATGAACACAACATAGGAAAGCGAATATATAAATTAAAAATACTGGCATTGCAGAGTTGAGAACCTCCACAACAACTTGACACTGTTCAGTTTGTATAAAAGATTGATTGCAAGTAGGCTGTATAGTATAATCAGAATGAAAGTTTCAAAAAGAAACTACTGTATGGAGGTTATAGACATGAGTGGACCGAAGAATGTAAAAGAATTACCGGCCTGCCCGGTGGAAACTACCTTAACACTCATAGGCGATAAATGGAAGGTTTTGATTTTACGGGATTTGATTCCGGGAACTAAGCGTTTTGGAGAGCTGAAAAAGTCTATCGGTAACGTATCGCAAAAGGTATTGACCGCCCAACTCAGGAATATGGAGGAAAGCGGACTTATCAGCCGTAAAGTATATGCTGAAGTTCCTCCGAGGGTAGAGTACACACTTACAGAACTTGGACAAAGCCTGAAACCAATCCTAAATGCTATGCAGAGTTGGGGCGAGGAATACAAATCTAAAAATTGTCAATAACAGATTTAAGCCAAATTAGTGGAATATTGAAGAAATGATTTAAAAAATGAGTAAATGACGTCAGTCATGGATAAAAAGGATGTCTTAATGATCTTGCTTTATCTACCTAAAAAGTAAGCAAAATTGGCTTACATGGAAACATATCCAACGGTATACTAAGCGATGAAAAAAGTAACCTTTTTCCGGTACGCTGACAAATGGTAAATCCGGATTGCCAGGACAGATAATATCCATGACGGATGTACAGAGGCTGTAAACGATCATTTGATTTAATTTTAATAGTAATACGGTAAGGGGGAGAGAATTGACTGGACAAGTATTCAATTCACCTATGCGCCCGCAAAATGACTTATTCAAAATGACTTATTGAAATAAAAAGAGGTGTGGTTTTATGACTGAACTTGAAAAAATGTACAGAGGTATGATTTACGATTCCCATGATGAAGAACTTGGTGCAGAACTGAAAAGAAGCCACCGCCTGTGCGATGAATACAATGCTCTGGGCATAGATGATGAAGAAAAAAAGCAAGCCATATTAAAAGAGCTTTTTGGAACGGATGACTTCGGCGACTACCGCACTATGGATAAACCGATTTATATCGATAATGGAAGGGATATTAAGATTGGCAAAAACTTTTATTCCAACATTCATTTCAATTTCAGCGGAGGAAATACAGTTGAGATAGGTGATAATGTAATGATTGGTCCCTATTGTACCTTAGCTACCGGTATTCATTCACTCATTGCTGAAGAACGCAGGATCAAGATTGATGAAAATGGTGTCACACATAATTATGAATATGGGAAACCTATCAAGATTGGCAATGATGTTTGGATCGCATCCAACGTTACGATCTGCGGAGGCGTTACGATAGGCGAAGGGAGCGTAATCGGAGCGGGCAGCGTTGTGACAAAAGACATTCCGCCAGGAGTGGTTGCCTTTGGTAATCCCTGTACTGTGCACAGAAAGATTACGGAAGCTGACAGTATATATAAAAGAGCAAAAAGATAGTTTACGAAAGGAGAAAGGCAATGACAAGCAAAGAGAGAAGAGAAAAAGAAATGTTATTTATCGCCGATGAGGCGGATTGGGTAGAAATGAAAAGGGCCAGAAGGCTTACGCAGGAATTAAACTCTGTGGACAGAGCAGATTTTGACAAGATACGCTCTATCGTCAACGAGCTTTTCGGAAGATCCGATGAAACGACATTTGTTAATCCTCCTTTTTATTGCGATTACGGCTCGAATATCGAGGTGGGCAAAAACTGTTTTATCAATTACAACTGCGTCATTCTCGACAATGCGAAGGTAAAACTGGGGGATAATTGCCTGATCGCTCCTAATGTATCCATTTATACCGCGGGACATACGCTGTATCCCGACGCCCGGAACCTGGGGTATGAATACGGTATTGGAATCTATGTTGGAGATAACGTCTGGATTGGCGGCAATGTTGTTATCTGCCCCGGTGTCCATATAGGCAATAATGTTGTTATCGGAGCGGGAAGTGTTGTTACAAAGGATATTCCCGATTGGTCTATGGCAGCGGGAAATCCCTGCAAAGTTATTAGTAAAATTACAGAAGATGACAAAAAATATTATTTTAAAAAACGAGAAATCGATGAAGAAGTAGCGTCGGCTTTAAATACAAAATCAAACTGAAGAAATTTTTGTTTGTTCTCTGCGGTATAAACTGGATAAACTAAAAATAGATTGAGTTGATTTTCAAAGCCATTACGCATGCGGGAGCCTGACTAAGGGAATGATATCTTAAGTCAGGCTTTTGCTGTATTATATAAGAACCTGTCTAATCCGGGAATGGAACGGATTTAACCGCGAGAAAGCGAATCTGAATTTATAGTATAATAATTTGCATTTTAAATTATATAATTGTGTTGACAAAATATTAAAAATGATATATGATAATAAAAAATAAATGAGGAGGCGTGAAATGTGAAAAAGAGTGTTTACTCATTGGTGCTGTCTGACAATGTTATAGCGGAAATTGACAGAGCGGCATATTCAATGAATACAAGCAGATCAAACTTAATAAACCAAATACTGGCGGACTATGTTTCATATGTGACTCCGGAAAAGAGAATGAAAGAAATTTTTGAAAGAGTGGAAAACATGTTGGGAAGTATGGATTCATTTCAGCTTATGCTTCAGCCTTCGGATACGATGATTTCATTAAGGTCTGCCCTTGCGTATAAGTATAATCCTACGGTCAAGTACAGCGTTGAATTATATAAAAATAAGGAAGGCTTAGAAGATTCAGTGTTTGGGGAACTCAGAGTCTCGCTGAGGACTCAGAGCACAAAATTAATTCTTTATATAATACAATTTTTTAAACTGTGGGCTAAAATAGAGGAAGCTTATATAGGAAGGACGGATTTTGTGATAGAGGACGGCAGATATTTGAGAAAACTTCATATACTTCCGCGAAACAGTACGCAGGGAAGCAGCGTGCCCGACAATCAGGTGTTGGGAGAAATAATAGCAAATTATATACAGGTTTTGGACGATTCGATGAAAGCGTATTTTTCAATGTTGGAAAATCCCGTAAGGGCAGCTCAGGAAGTAGAGATGCACTACAGAGAATATCTCCTGGAACACAAGACCGTTATATAAAAGTATGTATGAGTATATAAACTATAACTATAAATATAAAGATAAGGGGGTATGAATATGAACATAAATAAATTTACACAAAAAAGCCTAGAGGCGGTACAATACGCCCAGAACACGGCGGTTGAAGAAAAAAACACACAGATAGAGCAGGCTCACTTGTTATTAGCTCTTTTAGAACAGCAGGACGGCTTTATAAGTCAGCTTTTTGTAAAAATGGGAGTAAATACAGATGGTGTTAAGCATGAATTAAAAAATGTCATATCAAGGTTCCCAAAGATAAGCGGAAGCGGAAATGAACAGATCTATCTGTCGAGAGACGCGGAGGCTGCTTTAAATCAGGCGGAAAAGGAAGCCGATAGCATGAAAGATGAATATATATCGGTAGAGCATATTTTTTTGGGAATAATAAAGAAAGCCGATCGTGATATGAAAAAGCTTTTTGAAAACTATGGAATAACCCAGAGTAATTTTGAAAATAAAATGAAAGAGGCCAGAGGAAATTCAAAGGTTACTTCCGACAATCCTGAAAGCACTTACAATGTACTTGAAAAATATGGACAGGACCTCGTAGAGCTTGCAAGAAATCAAAAACTTGACCCGGTCATAGGAAGGGATAACGAGATAAGAAGCGTTATAAGGATACTTTCAAGAAAAACTAAAAATAATCCATGTCTCATAGGCGAACCTGGAGTAGGTAAAACGGCCATAGCCGAGGGCTTGGCGTTGAGGATAGTGAGAGGAGACGTACCGGCAAACCTGAAAGACAGAAAGATATTTTCTCTTGATATGGGTTCGCTCATAGCCGGGGCTAAATTCAGAGGAGAATTTGAAGAAAGACTGAAAGCCGTTTTAAACGAAATAAAAAACAGCGACGGGAAGATAATTCTGTTTATTGATGAGCTTCACACTATAGTGGGAGCCGGCAAGACAGACGGCGCGATGGACGCGGGAAATCTCCTTAAGCCTATGTTGGCAAGGGGAGAACTGCACTGTATAGGAGCTACGACTTTGAATGAGTACAGGCAGTATATCGAAAAGGACGCGGCGCTTGAAAGACGTTTTCAGCCGGTCAATGTACCGGAGCCGACGGTAGAGGATACTATATCGATTCTCAGAGGCTTGAAAGAACGTTATGAAGTATACCATGGAGTAAAAATACAAGATCAGGCATTGATCGCGGCCGCCACTCTTTCCAACAGATATATATCGGACAGATTTTTGCCAGATAAGGCTATAGACTTAGTGGATGAGGCCTGCGCCCTTATAAGGACTGAAATGGATTCAATGCCTACTGAGATGGATGAACTTTCCAGGAACATAATGAGGCATGAAATAGAAGAGGCTGCGCTAAAAAAGGAAACGGATAAAATATCAGCCGATCATTTGGCGGAAATTCAAAAAGAACTGGCTGAAATGAGAGATAAATTTAATGAAATGAAGGCTAAATGGCAAAATGAAAAGGATGCTATATCAAAAGTCCAAAAGCTCAGAGAAGAGATAGAACAGACAAACGCTATGATAGAAAAGGCTGAAAGAACATATGACCTTAGCAAAGCGGCGGAACTGAAATATGGCAAACTGCCTCAGCTTAAAGAAGAACTTGAAAAAGAAGAGAAGCTCGCGGAAGAGGCCAGAGACAATTCGATACTCAGGGATAAGGTGAGTGAAGAGGAAATAGCCAAGATAATCTCAAGGTGGACTGGAATACCTGTGTCCAAGCTTATGGAAGGAGAGCGGGAGAAACTTTTGCACCTTGACGATATACTGCATAAAAGAGTGATAGGTCAAAATGACGCTGTAGAAAGTGTATGCGACGCTATACTCAGGTCGAGGGCAGGAATACAGGATCCTGACAGACCAATAGGTTCCTTCCTGTTTTTAGGACCTACCGGCGTGGGAAAGACAGAACTTGCAAAGGCTCTGGCAGAAGCGCTTTTTGATGACGAAAAAAATATGATACGTATAGATATGAGCGAGTATATGGAAAAATATTCTGTCTCGAGACTTATAGGAGCTCCTCCAGGATATGTAGGGTATGATGAGGGAGGACAGCTTACGGAAGCTGTAAGGCGTAGACCGTATTCAGTAGTATTGTTTGATGAAATCGAAAAAGCTCATCCCGATGTGTTCAACGTGCTTTTACAAGTATTGGACGACGGACGTATTACAGATAGTCAGGGGCGCACGGTAGATTTTAAAAATACGATAATTATTTTGACTTCAAACCTTGGCTCGTCTATAATTTTAGATGGCATCAGTGAAAAGGGAGAGATTACTGAAGAGGCCAGGGAGGCCGTAAATGGTTTGCTGAAGAGTCAGTTCAGGCCTGAATTTTTGAACAGGCTTGATGAAATAGTATTCTATAAGCCTCTTACTAAAGATAATATAGGCAATATTGTAGACCTGCTGTTGGCTGATCTGAAAAAAAGGCTTGCGGACAAACAGATTACAATATGTCTTACCGATGCCGCTAAGAAATATATCATAGACAGCGGATATGACCCTGTCTACGGAGCGAGACCGCTTAAGAGATTTTTGCAGCATAATGTAGAAACTCTTATAGCAAGAAAGATAATCGCCGATCAGGTAGGTCCTGACCGCAACATAACCGTAGACTTTGACGGAAGGGAGCTTACCGCGGTTTAGTGAACGGTGGAGATAATATGTCTGATATACGTATTGATAAAAATATTTACAGATCGGCTCCGAATGACGGAAAAAGGCTTGAAAAAGAAATGAGAGCGTACGAGCTGCTTGAAAGCCTGAATATAGAATATGAAAGGGTAGACCACGACCCTGCGGGGAGTGTGGAGGACTGTCGGGGCGTGGAAAAATTACTGGGTGTAGAAATATGCAAGAACCTGTTTTTATGCAATTCGCAGAAAAACAGGTTCTACCTGCTTATGATGCCTGGAGAAAAAGTCTTTAAGACCAAGGATTTGTCCAAACAGATAGGCAGCGCCAGATTGTCCTTTGCAGGGCCGGAATTTATGGAAGCTTTTTTAGATATAACTCCGGGTTCAGTGAGCGTTTTGGGACTGGCGAATGATAAAGAAAAAAGGGTGCGGCTGCTGATTGACGGGGATATATTGAAGAACGAATATATAGGTTGTCATCCATGTATAAATACATCAAGTCTGAAGATAAAGACTTCGGACTTGACAGACAAGTTATTGCCTTATATAGAGCATTTGCCTACTATAGTAAATTTATGATGAATCATGGAGAGGAATATGAAATCTGAAGTATGCCATGTGGTCGGAGCGGGAGATTTTGAAAAAAAATATTTAAAAAAAATGCCGGGAGATCTTTTGATAGCCGCCGACGGAGGATATGAATTTCTGAATGAAGCGGGAGTTAAAGCAGACTGGATCATGGGGGATTTTGATTCTTCTAAAAAAAAGCCGTCCGGAGACAATGTTTTAAGCTTTAAATCGGAAAAGGACGATACTGATATGGCTATAGCAGTGGAAAAAGGCTTTAGAGACGGATATAGAAAATTTTGTATTTATGGCGGAACGGGCGGCAGGCTTTCTCATACTCTTGCCAATATACAGCTCCTTGCCAATTTGTGTAAAAAAGGCGCGAAAGGAGTAATTGCAGGATCAGATATTATGATCACGGCGATAAAGGATGGCAAAATAGAGTTTAAACAGGATTTCAGAGGATTGATATCTGTTTTTTCCCATACTGAGTTTTCGGAAAACGTATGTATAAACGGACTTAAATATTCTTTGGACGGAGCTTTACTAAGAAATGATACGGCTCTCGGAGTAAGCAATGAATTTACTGGAGACCTGGGTTATGTTTCTGTGGATAAAGGGATATTAATAATTATCATTGAGAATCATAATATTCAAACCCCGACTGATCTCCTGTAAAATTAAAAAGCTTTTCCGATTTTTTATATAAACTGAAGTTTACGCTGCAGGAGACTCTTTCAAATATAGTATTCGACATGATTCCATTGCTTGGAGCGGACAGGGCTAAAGACTGACCGGATTTAGAAGAACTGTTTAAAACGGCTTCAAAGGTAAGATTGCCCTGCTTTAATAACAGACGCTCCGGAGAATATTCTTTTACAGAGGCTCCCAAATATGTGGCAAGTCTGTACTCCACGTCGTTGATAACTATTACGCATATACAACCGGTAAAATGAAAGCCGCAAAAGGGAATGTCCGCGGCGGAAGCGACTATTTTTATATTTTGATTGCCGGAGCAGAGAGTACCCTGAGTCCACAAATATTTTTGAGGAAAAGATTTTCCTTTGTCCTTTTCAATATAACCTATACCCGGAGCGAAAGAGTATTCCTGACCGTTAAGGAAAAGACTGCCTAAAACGCTGTGTTCCATACTTATGATCCCATGGCGGCATTCCATAAAGGGAACAAATTTAAAAGGACCCATTATATCATATTTTATAGGTGAAAAAGGACCGTAATGCAGGTTTCCGTAAAGAGAAAAGTCTTCGGACAGTATGTCAAGTTTTATTCCTGAACAGGAAAAAATGCTGTTCCCTATGATTATTTTGGGAAGAGGACTGTTTGGAACAGGTATTATTTCACATTGGCCGACGGGGTAGGAAATATATTTGGAAAATTCGTCTGTTATTATCTGTATGAAAGCGCCTTCCCCTGTGAATCCGGGAATTATCGAAATTACATGCTCTTGTGAAACGTGCTTAAAATACCAACCTTCGAAAAATTTTTTCATAGATATAGATATCTCCATTCTTTATTTATTTTAATTTTTCACGGATTTTGATAAAATATACCAAAAGAACAAAAAGGAAGATAAAAAATGAGGGGAAAAATTTTTTTGATAGCGGACACCCACTTTGGAGACGATAGAATAATAAAGTATGAAAACCGGCCCTTTGCCGACTCTGCGCATATGGACGGAGAGATGGCTTCCAATTGGAATAAGACTGTGGGTCCGGAGGATAAGGTGTTTGTACTTGGTGATTTTTCTGCTTACGGAAAGGATAAGACCCGTGAGATATGCCGGTTACTTTCGGGAGAAAAAATACTTATAAAAGGAAATCACGATGTTGAAAGCAATGAATATTACAGGGATTGCGGATTTAAAGAGGTAAGTGAGTTTCCTGTTATATTTAAGGAATTCTGGATGCTTTCCCACTATCCTCTCTACATCAACGAAAATATGCCCTATGCCAATATCTTTGGACATGTTCACGGGAATCCGGCCTACAAGGACTGCTCAGGGTTCGGATTTTGCGTGAGCGCGGAAAGAATAGGCTATACGCCGATAAATTTTGAGGAAATAAAAAAAAGAGTAGGGTCGGAAAAATGAAATATATATTGATCTATTTTACGGGGGTCTCGGCTTTTTCCGCGCTTATAACCTGTATAGATAAAAAACGCGCCGTTTTGGGAAAAAGGCGGGTATCTGAGCTTAATCTTTTTACGTCGGCGATATTAGGCGGGGCTTTAGCAATGTATATAACCATGCTCCTGATAAGGCATAAGACCAAGCATAAGAGATTTATGCTTGGTCTTCCCACAATTATTTTAGTCCAGGCGTTAATTTGTATTTGGGCATATCTTAGGATAAATCTAATGTATTGACACAAATATCAGACGGTCATATTTCACGCCTTTTGTAAAAGTAAATGGACAGGAGCCACGATGATAGATAGAGGATTACGGCGGCCGCCGCTATAATTAAAATTCCGTAACAGCCGCCGGTGGCAAAAGAAAAATTTTCCTGTACTGTAAAAAATGCGCATATGGCGCATGCGGCCCCGATTACAATATAGTATGCTACTCTTCCTTTTTCCGCGCCGAACTTAAATATAAAAGGCATGAGAAGCGCGGGAGATATCAGACATACCGCCATTATACAGATAATAAGAGAAAAATAATCATTAAGTACAAAGTTTGAAGAACCGATCATTTTAACAGCCTGAGCCAATGCTGTAAGTATCAGCGCAAATATGCCCGCAATTAGTCCTATGATATATTTTGCCGAAACTATCTGAGCTTTGGTGTATGGCAGAGTACCGCTGTATACTGACCATTTTTCTCTTTCGTCATAGGCAAGCAATGTCATTGGAAGTATTCCGGATATAAGACATGGGTAGAAAATAAAGAAGGCATTTTCGTCAGCGAATATGGAGACCGCCGTAAAAGCAACGATAATAAACAAAAATGCCCTGCAGTATTTTAGCGTTAAATAAAGATCTTTTAATAATAATCCTTTCACGTTATTTATCCTCCTTGACCATAAAAATAAACAGTTGTTCAATATCAGCGGGCCTTATACTCATTCCGCGTGGAATACAGGATCTTTCAACTATTGCCTGTATCCCGTAAGGCGATTCCTTTTTGCCCATAATGGCTTTAGGCTGGATATTTTTAAGCTCGCCGGCGGTGCAGTGGATTATTCCGTACCGTTCTTTTAATATATCTTTTTCTTCACAGAGAAGAAGCCTGCCTTTATGAAGAAAGGCTATATAGTCGCAGATTTTTTCAAGGTCGCTCACTATATGTGATGAGATTAAAACAGCGTGACTTTCATCTCTTGTAAACTCGCTGAATATATCTATGACTTTATCTCTGACAACCGGATCCAGGCCGCTTGTTGCCTCGTCCAGTATAAGCAGCTTGGCATTATGGGAAAGAGCTACAGCAATACCAAGTTTCATTTTCATACCTCTGGAAAAATCTTTGAATTTCTTATTCTCAGGAATCGATAGTTTATTAAGATACTCTTTAAAAACGGCGCTATCCCAATTCTTAAAAGTATACTTCATGATGTTTCCCACCTGTTTTGCTGTAAGGCATTCGGAAAAGCCTACGTCATCGAGGACTACGCCTATGTCCTCTTTTGTAAGCCGTAGATCCTTTTTATTGTCTTTTCCCAGAATTGTAATACTTCCGCCGTCACGGCTTATCATATCCAGTATCAGTTTTATAGTCGTACTTTTACCCGCTCCGTTTTCGCCTATCAATCCCATGATGCATCCGCTCGGAAGTGTAATGTTGATGTGATCCAAAGTAAAATCATTATATGATTTACACAGATCCTTAATTTCAAGTGCGTTCATGCTCATCCCTCCATAGTATATTTAAACATTTCTATAAGTTCTTCAAGACCTAGATTGCAGGAAGCTGCAAGCTGACGTATTTTTTCCATGTAATCTTCAATTTTTTTCAGATTTTCCTCCCGTAAAAGTTCCTTATTCCTGGGAGCTACGAAACAGCCTTTAGCTGCTATAGTGTATATAAATCCTTCCCTTTCAAGTTCGTCGTATGCCCGTTTGGTAGTGATAACGCTTATACGAAGATCTTTGGCAAGATTGCGTATTGAGGGAAGAGCCTCGTCATCATTAAGCTCACCGCTGATGATCTGAGATTTTATCTGAGAATAAATCTGATCGTATATGGGCGAATCGCTTTTATTGTCAATAAATATTTTCACAGTGCCACTCCTTAATAAAAAATCTGTATATATACAGTATATACAGACGATACAGCTTGTCAATGGAAATTTTTATTTTATATTGAAAAATATTTAAGGCAAAAAATAATCGGGCTAAAATTAAATGATATGCTCCCTTCTAGGTAGACAAGAGAAATAACAAAAACTTGTCACTTAGGAGGGAGTATAATTTATGTCTGAAGATGGAAAAGAACTATCGCCAGAAGAAAAGCTCTGGGCGGTAAAGGAATACCTTTCAGGTAAAGGCAGTACCTACTCTATTGCGGATAAATATGGAGTTAGCGATACCAGTATTCGAAGATGGGTAGGCCGTTACAAGATAGATGGGGAACAAG
>CASDQQ010000095.1 GCA_949282945.1 uncultured Eubacteriales bacterium | reverse complement strand
GTTGAGCCGATTGCGCCTGAACAGACTGTAAGCAACGGAATGAGCGTTTCTTATGAAGATTTGTCAGAAGTAAAAGAAGACAGCGCCTGGTTTGCGAAAATAACTGACAAAACGGGAGTATCTCTTGTAACCCATTTGTTTGACTATGCGCAGTTGGAAGAGAGCGGTATAATGATCAAAAATATAGTTTCCTCAATGAACGGGGATCCCTCTTCTCAAAGGGGTATATCATGGTGGTCAAATGAAGCTTTGACTCCTGAAGTATGGGTGCTTCCTTATGAAAACGGGGTATTTGACTGGAATTCTTCCGAGGTAATGAAATTTAAAAACGGCACTTCCGCTCTTTATAGCTCTTCTGCGGACAGCTATGGAGGAACATGGGAGGGAACATATATAAATAAGGTACTTGTAGACGGCCTTGATGCAGATTCTAAATATGTTTACAGAGTGGGAGACAGCTCTAAAAATGTTTGGAGCGAAGGAATAGGCATTATATACACGGCTCCGGAAAGTGGAAGCAGAGCTATAGAGTTTATAGTAGCCTCAGACAGCCAGCCCGACGCCGATGTAGACCGTTGGAATACCGATCCTGAATGGTTCTTTAAAAAAGCCGGCGAAGTAATTGAAAAGGCTGTTGAAACCATTCCTGACGCGGAATTTATACTGCATACGGGAGACTTTGTAAATAATGGTTCTTCAAATAATCAGTGGAATTGGTTCTACAAATATTATCAGAATGCGTCGCTGGCTATGTCTATAGCGCCTACGGTAGGAAACCATGATAACGGAAACACATATTTTAATTCTCTGTGGAACATACCGGATGTAAAGGAGGATTCCTCGGGAACCAAGGCTTATTATAGCTTTACTTACGGGGACGCGGAAATATTTGTGGTAAACAATGCCTCCGGAAGTACGGGTATAAGCGATACTCAGTATGAGTGGCTTTACAATGCTTTAAAAAATTCTTCGGCAAAATGGAAAATAGTAGCTATGCATAAAGCTATATATTCTGTAGGAAATCATGCCAGCAACGAAGATGTGATAGTACTTAGAGATCAGCTTGTACCTTTATTGGATGAATGCGGAGCGGATCTGGTATTCCAGGGACACGACCATGTGTATATGAGGACTAAGCCCACGGAGGATTTTGAATATACTGAAGGAGTATATATATCCGAGTATTATAACGGCCAAAAAATAGATATGTGCGTAAATCCTGATGGAATAATATATATTGATTCGGGAGCGGCCGGAAGTAAGGTATATAACCCACAGATTACTTTTGACACTGAAAATGTTTTTCCCGAAAAATATATCGATAACGGTACCGGATCGTGGTTTACCGGCGTGACGGTAGACGGTGACAAGCTTGTCATAAATGTTTACAGATACGCTAACGAGTGGGAAGAAGGAGAGGACGGAAGCGTTAAATTAATGGACAGCTTTGGGCTGTTTAAAAATGAGGAGATAGCCAGGCTTACTGAAAGGATAGACCAGCTGCCCGATGAGATAACATTGGAATATGAAAATGAAATAAACGAGCTTATGGACATATATGAAAATATTGACGAATCATATAAGATAGCGGTTATTAATTCAGATAAGCTTTTAGCAGCCAAAAAGATCATAAATAAGCTGAACGGAGTGGAAGAAGAACTTCCTGAGAATGTAAGCGAAGTGATAGAAAGGATAAATGCTTTGCCGGAATTTATCACTCTTGAATGGGACAGTTATATTAAGATAACCAGACAAAAATATAATCTGCTCAGCGCGCAGGAGAAAGCCGCGATATACAATTATAGCAGTCAGACCGACGCTGAAAAGGAAATAAAAAGGCTTAGGCTGCTTCCGGAAGCGGACTATATTAAGGCTCAGGAGTTAATTGATATCATAAATAAGCTTCCGTCAGAAATATCATGGGATATAAGAGACGAACTTGTTAGGGCAAGAGAAATTTATGATAAGCTTACCTCAGATCAAAAAGCTCTTGTCGAAAATTACAGTGATTTCTCTAAAACAGAGTATGAATTTTGGCTTAAATTTAAAGATAATATAGAAAACCCAGGAGATTTGAACGATCCGGCAGATAAAGACGAGGATCCCACCACCGGTGATCACGATATGATAGTTTATATTGTACTTGGACTGGCGGCGGCCTTTGCGGCAATCAACATAAAAAAGAAAAGATATAATTAAACATTAGATAGTCCGGACGGAGACAGACGGGTATGTTTCTGCCCGGACTATTGTTTTGGAACTTTTTTTTGTGTGTGATAAAATATATAAACAGCAGATTTAGGTTGAGAGGGCATATTTTATGAAGGATTTAAGAGACTCATATATATGGGATGAAAAGAGAAAGATTCTTACATATGAAGAAATGAAAATAAAAGGGCTCAGGCTTTTGGGACATGACATGAGAAAAACGCAGAAAGGTTCCATGAAACAGCATTATCACAAAAATGCTATGGAGATAACATATGTTGTTCAGGGAATGAGAACATATTCCGTTGGGTCAGAAGACTATTTTGCGTCCGGAGGTGAAGCTTATGTTACATTTATTGACGAACCCCACAGCGTAGGTACTAAAAGTCAGGGGTTCGGTGAGTATTTTTGGATACAGATAGAGTTTGATGATGCAGAAGGTTTTCTTGGATTGGCCAGTCCTCTGGACCGCATAATGTATGACAGGCTGCGCGGACTGGATGCCAGAAAAATAAAATTGAGCAAGCAGCACGCCAGGATACTTGAAAGATGTATGGACGGTTTTGTAAACGGAAATGAATGGGAGCGTTCAGGTTCCCATATACTTTTTCTCAATTTTATAAATGAGCTTTTGGAAAATGAAAAACATGGTAAAAACGAGCCCTCGTCAGATATAAAACTAGCCATAGACTATATAAATAAAAACGTATATAACAATATAGAATTTGAGGATCTGGCAAAAGCCAGCGGCCTTTCTGTTTCAGGCCTTAAGCATAAGTTCGGCGAGCAGGTGGGAATGCCGCCGATGCAGTTTTTAAATTATACCAAGGTGGAAGAGGCAAAAAGACTTATTGAATCGGGAATGAAATTTAATGAAATATCTGAAAGACTTGGTTTTTCCTCCAATAGCCATTTTGCTTCGGTATTCAGAAAGATCATGAGTATAAGCCCCAGCGAGTATAAAAGCAGGCTGGAAAATATGGGCGGGATTTCTAATAATATATAAAAGATTTTTTGAAGTCTGTTTTTTGATATGATTTGAAATGTATATGAGCAGGTGATAAAATCTATATAAAAAATCCGGACTGATGATCCTTGATACGGAGTTTATTATGATAGACGATAAAACTATAAACCACATAAGCCGTCTTTCAAGGCTTAATATGAATAGGGCTGAAAAAGAAAAGCTTAAAAAAGATATGGAAGATATAATAAACTATATCGGTATTTTAAATGAGATAGAGGTTACCGAAACTGAACCGCTGCCTTACATTTTTTCAACATCCAACGTATTTCGGGAGGATGTTAAAAAGGAATCGCAGCCTGTAAAAGCTGTGGTTGCAAACGCCGAGGAAAGGACAGAAAACTATTTTAAGGTTCCCAGGACGATAGAGGCGGGAAACGGCAAATGAATATTTTTAATATGACCGCTCTTCAGTTGGGGGAGAAAATAAATAAAAGAGAAATAGGAGTCCTGGAGGCTGTAAAGGAAGCTGTTAAATATATAAAAGATACCGATAAGAAATATAACGCCTTTATAACTGTCTGTGAAGAGGAGGCGCTGGGACGGGCGGAGGATGTCCAGAAAAAAATAAACG
Source organism: uncultured Eubacteriales bacterium (assembly GCA_949282945.1). Taxonomy (GTDB): domain Bacteria; phylum Bacillota; class Clostridia; order UBA1212; family CASDQQ01; genus CASDQQ01. The sequence goes on along the minus strand of CASDQQ010000095.1, from coordinate 39,138 downwards.
AAGGAAAACTTAACGGACCTTTGGCCGGCGTTCCTATGGCTGTAAAAGATAATATCTGCACTTCCGGCATCAAAACCACATGCGCTTCAAAAATGCTTGAAAATTTTATACCTGCGTATAACGCAGAAGCAATAGAGAGGCTTTACAATGCGGGAGCAATTTTGTTGGGAAAACTGAATATGGATGAATTCGCTATGGGCAGTACATCCGAAACATCTTTTTTTGGAGCGGTTAAAAATCCTGAAGATACCGGCAGATCTCCCGGAGGGTCCAGCGGAGGGCCTGCCGCGGCCGTGGCTTCAAATGAAATATGGTATTCTCTCGGGTCAGATACCGGGGGATCCATAAGACAGCCCTGCTCTTTTACCGGAACAACGGGAATAAAACCTACATATGGAAGAGTATCAAGATATGGACTCATTGCCTATGCTTCTTCTTTTGACCAGATAGGACCCATAGCTAAAAATGTCTCCGACTGCGCGGCGGTACTCAATGTGATTTCCGGCTATGATGAAAAGGACGGGACATCGTCAAAATCAGAAAAAGGAGACTTTTTAAAGAATCTTGTATACGGCGTTGAAAATATGAAGATAGGGATACCCAGAGAATATTTTGAAGAGAGTATGGACCAGGAGGTAAAGGACGCGGTTTTAAACGCCGCAAAGCAGTTTGAAATAATGGGGGCCAGGGTTGAGGAATTTTCTCTTGAGGCTGTGAAATACGCTGTGCCCGCTTATTATATAATAGCTTCAGCAGAGGCAAGTTCAAATCTTTCAAGGTATGACGGGATAAAATACGGATACAGAGCGGAAAATTGTAAAAATATCTCAGAGCTCTATGAAAGATCCAGGACCGATGGATTTGGAGAGGAAGTAAAAAGAAGGATAATGCTCGGGAATTTTGTACTTAGCTCAGGATATTATGACGCTTACTACAATAAGGCTTTAAGAGTAAGAAACATTATAAAGAGGTCTTTTGATAAAGCATTTGAAAAATACGACATTATACTTTCTCCGACGGCTCCGGAAACGGCGTTGAAGCTTGGGGAAAGCTTATCCGACCCTGTGAAAATGTATTCGGGAGATATTTTTACGGTTTCCGCAAATTTGACGGGGCTTCCGGGAATGACGCTGCCCTGCGGCAGGGATACTGCCGGACTTCCCATAGGATTGCAGTTGATAGGTCCCGCCTGGAAAGAAAGTAATTTGATAAGAGCGGGATATACTTTTGAGTCATGGTCAGGATACCGGGAGGCAAAAAGATGAACTATGAAACAGTGATCGGGCTTGAAGTCCACGCGGAGCTTGCCACCGAGAGCAAAATATTTTGCGGGTGTACGACAAAATTCGGAGGAGAGCCTAATACCCAGTGCTGTCCGGTGTGTACCGGGATGCCCGGATCTTTGCCGGTATTAAATAAGCGGGTGGTCTGTCTTGCCATAGCGGCGGGCATAGCTACAAATTGTGAAATAACCAGGCACTGCAGATTTGACAGGAAAAATTATTTTTATCCGGATCTGCCCAAAGCATATCAAATATCTCAGCTTTATATGCCCGTTTGCCAAAACGGTTATCTGGAGATAGATACGGCGGATGGAAAAAAGAAAATCGGTATAAAAGAGATACATATGGAAGAGGACGCGGGGAAGCTTATACATCACGATGGGGAAAATTGTACCCTTATAGACTATAACAGATGCGGGGTACCTCTTTTAGAAATAGTGAGCCATCCCGATTTCAGAAGCGCAGAAGAGGTAATTTCCTATCTGGAAAAGCTGAAAAATATTTTGATATATGCCGGAATCTCCGATTGTAAAATGCAGGAGGGATCTTTGAGGGCTGATGTAAATCTGTCAGTTAGAAAAAAAGGCTGTCTGAAGATGGGAACGAGAACGGAAATGAAGAATCTAAACTCCTTTAAAGCCATATCAAGAGCTATAGAATATGAGAGCGGGAGGCAGATAGAACTTATAGAAGCGGGAAAGAAAGTAAGGCAGGAAACCAGAAGATGGGATGACGCTAAAGGAGAAAGCAGCGCCATGCGTTCAAAGGAAGAGGTTCACGATTACAGATATTTTCCTGAGCCGGACATACCTCCTGTAGAAATAAGCGAACAATGGATAGAAAATATAAAAGGAAATCTTCCTGAGCTTCCGGACGCAAAGAAAAAAAGATATGTAGAGGAATTGGGAATATCTTCATATGATGCGGATATATTGATCCGCTCAAAAAATATCGCGAAGCTTTTTGAAGAAACGGCAGGATATTGTAAAAGTCCAAAGGATGCGGCCAATTGGATTACGGTGGAGCTAATGAAGATTTTAAATGAAGAGGGGGCCGATCCGGAAACCATAAATATCGATTTTGAGCATATCGGAAAAATAATAAAAATGGTAAACGGCGGAAAAATAAATAGAAATATTGGAAAGCAGGCGCTTTCGAAGGTATTTTTTGAAAAACGCGATCCGGAGGCATTTGTAAGAGAAAATGGTCTGTCAATGCTTTCCGACCGCGAAGAAATAGAAAAAATAGTGGATAAAGTAATTTCGGACAATCCCGGCCCGGTTCACGATTACAAAAATGGAAAGGAGAAGGCCGTCGGATATCTTGTGGGGCAGACTATGAAAGCCATGAAAGGAGCGGCGGATCCTTCGGAAATAAACACAATATTGAAAGAAAAATTGAATTGAATTATAATAAATCTATGGTAACACGGCTTAAAATATCCAAAGGAGTGTGTGCTATGAATAAATTTAAAAGGTCTGTAGCGTTCGCGGCGGCTCTTATTATGATGATTTCTGTTTTGGTTTCATGCGGACAAAATAAAGAAAATGGTGAAGATACAGACATTATTTATAATGATGACGGGACGGTGACTAGCAAGGTAAAGGTAAATAATCCTATACTTGCGGGATATCATGCTGATCCCTCGGCTTATAAATTCGGAGATACATATTATATATATTCCACTACAGACGGATATGTCCTAAACGGAAACGCCGGGTGGCCTATGATATGGAAATCAACGGATTTTGTTAATTGGGAAGCGTCTCCTATGGAGCTTTTAACAAAGAACGGAAGGAAATATACTAAATCTGAGTCCTATTTCTGGGCTCCGTCGATGCTGAATTACAATAATAAATATTATCTGTTTTTTACTCAGGGCGATTACTTTACGATGGTCGCCGAGGGTGATTCTCCCGAAGGACCTTTTACAGTGCTTGGAAATCTTTTCGGAACCACTGACGCCACCTTCCCTGAAAACAAAACTATAGATGCTCAGGCGTTTTTAGACGACGACGGAAAAATATATCTGGCGTATCTTCTGAGAGAGAATGCTACTGAAGGGGATAAAGTTCTATATACCGCCATATGTGAATTGGATCCTAATGATCTGACAAATGTGCTTCATATCGAAAGGATAGAAGAACTCAGCCATTCTTATAGAGAAGGCCAGGAAATCTTTAAAAGAAACGGGAAATATTATATGCTCTACTCGGAAGGCTCCTGGACGGGAAGCGATTATCATGTGGTATACGCTATGGCCGACAGTATATACGGACCCTATACAGTAATGGGGACTATACTGGAATCGCCAGGGGACGGAAAAATTCTGGGGACGGGACATAATTCCACGATTATGGACGGAGACAGATGTATACTGGTATATCACAGACAGAGCATACCTTTCCTTGGATTTGGATTCAGGCAGGTCTGCGCCGACGAAATGACCTTTAATGAAGACGGAACGATAAATACGATAAGAGCTTCTTATGAAGGAATAACAATAGATTATACCCGGTCGGCGGAAGAATTTGAATTAAAGAATGTGGCGGCCGGAGCTACAGTAACCACGGAGGAAAAAATAGAAAGCAGATACAGACCCGCTTATCTTACAGATGAAAACAATGCCACCCTGTGGAAATCAGAAGATAAAAAGGATAATATATCTTTGGTAATAGAGCTTGATAATGTATATGATATTAAAAGAACGGAAATATATTTTGAATATGGGTCGAAATATTACAGATATACTCTGGAAACGTCTTTAGACAATATTAATTGGGAAATGTACGCGGACAACAGCAGCGAAAAGACGGAGGGAACGCCGAGAAAGGATGTTAAAGAGGCTACCGCGAAATATATAAGGCTTACCGTGACTGACTGCGAGAGTCTCACGAGAAACTACGGCTCCAAGGCCAACGGAGATCCTGACAGGTGGAAAGAGCCGCAAAGAGTGGGTATATTTGAATTTAAAGCGTACGGCAAACTGAACGCTGAATTGGGAACTATAGAAAACACGGGAGAATAATAAATTTTTTGGAGGAATAGATGAGAAAAACGAAAATTATTTGTACGTTAGGTCCGGCTGTAGACAATGTCGAAACTTTAGAGCAGCTTATGTTGGCGGGAATGGATTGCGCGAGATTCAATTTTTCCCATGGGACTCATGAGGAACAGCGCGAGAGAATGGACAAGATAAAAATGTTAAGGGAAAAATTAAATCTGCCTACAGCCATACTCTTAGATACCAAGGGACCGGAGATAAGGCTTAAGGATTTTGAAAACGGATATGTTACATTGAATGAAGGAGACGAAATAGTATTTTCCCACGACAGTACGATCATGGGAAATGAAAAAATAGTAGGGCTGAGTTATCCTAACCTTGCCAAAAATGTGAAGGTGGGAACAAGGATATTGGTGGATGACGGAAAAGTCGCGTTTAATATAATCGATATAAAAAACGGGGATATCGTATGCAGGACAGAAAACGGAGGACGTCTCAGCAATCATAAAAGTATAAACGTACCAAACGTAGCGATAGATATGCCGTATATAAGCGATGTTGATAAAAGCGATCTGCTCTTTGGGATAGAGCAGGACGTGGACTTTGTGGCGGCTTCATTTGTAAGGACGGCATATGATGTTTTGCAGTTAAGGGCGTTTTTGGACGTAAACGGAGGAGAAAAAATAAAAATAATTTCCAAGATAGAAAATACACAGGGAATAGAGAACCTTGATGAAATTATAAAGGTAAGCGACGGAATAATGATAGCAAGGGGAGATATGGGCGTTGAGATTCCTTTTAGAGATCTTCCGGCAATACAAAAGGACATGATAAAGAAATGCTACAGGGCGGGGAAATATGTGGTTACGGCTACTCAGATGCTTGAATCTATGACTAAAAACCCAAGGCCCACAAGAGCGGAGGTATCAGACGTAGCGAACGCCGTTTACGACGGAACTACGGCAATTATGCTTTCAGGAGAATCCGCGGCCGGAGATTATCCCATTGAGGCGGTAAAGACTATGGCGGCTATTGCCGAAAGTACGGAAGCTTCGATAGACTATGAAAAACGTTTTAATACAAATAAGCTTAAACTTGGCTGCGATATATCAAATACCATCGCAAGTTCTTCCTGTAGCGCGGCGTATCAGACAGACGCTAAAGCGCTTATCGTTGTTACAAGTACAGGAAAAACGGCCGATCTGGTAGCGGACTACAGACCTAAATGCCCTATAATCGCTACTGTCATAGAGGAAAAAGGATACAGGCAGTTAAGCCTTGCGTGGAATGTATATCCGGTAAAAGCGGAAGAAAAGGATAATACAGACGAAGTTTTTGCCCACGGAATAGAAAAGGCCCTGGAGACCGGATTAGTGGATAAGGATGATCTTGTGGTCATTATAGGGGGTTCCGTAATAAACGAAAAGAAGACCGATATGCTTAAGATACACAGAATATGCTGATTTGAATTAAAATACAAAGATCATAAAGGAGTTCATGTTTTGCGTTTTTAATATACGAAAGCATGGACTCCTGTTATGTTTATAAATAAAGATAAAAATGATTATTCTGAATCGTTTATGAAAAAATAAAAATCTATACTTTGCCGAAAAATTATGTTATTTTAAATAAAAGACAATTCAATTTTATAAAGGAGTTTCTAAATGAAAAAAATACTAGGTCTATTATTGACGTTAAGCGTTACTTTTACATTAGTGTCTTGCACAGGCTCCGGGAAAAACGGGCCGGGAACGGACAACTACGTTCAGGGAGAACGGGTTTCAATAGCGGATACCGGAATCACATGGCCAGAGGGACAGCTTTTGCCTTCTTTTGCTCCTGTAGCCGAAAAATTGGATTCTCTGAATGCCAATGGGCTTACGGTCTCGCTTCAAGGTATAGTAAACAGGACAAAACCCAGAATTATATGTCTGGCTTCACCCAGCGAGGGAGTCAATACATGGCCGGAGGCTTTGGGTGTACCCTATGAAAGGATCAGCCAGGACGACGCTATATTAAAATATATTTCTGAAATAAAAGGAATCGTGGTTTACGACGACGGTCTCAGCGACACCTTTAATTTGGCTGAAACCTTCGCCGGGCTTAATGATTGTATAGTATGCTCGCCTAAAGAAGCGGAAAAATATAGCCAGGCCCCGTATAATCTTGAAATTAAAGAAAACTACAATGACAGGTTTGAAGATAAGCTGGAAGTGTACAACTATCTGTATGAAAATTTATGGCCGGAAACAGAAAAAAGAATTTTAGTAGGAGTAAAACCCACTGACAGGACCTGTATAAGGGATATGGCGGTGGCTACAAAATCAGCGATCGTATGGCTTGACAGTATGGTGGCGGAAGAACGAAGCCTTTTAAGCAAGTTTTTTAATGATATGGAAGTAGGAAAAGCTATGTATGTAGGTTGGTGGGTGGATGAACCCAACGGCGTTGCTTTTTCTGGCGGAGAGCATGGCATACCTACTCTGGCAGCCGATTATTTTGAAAACTATACAGTTTATTCAGGTACCGACAGATGTATTATTAAAAATCCGATGCCTCAGACGCCTGAATTAGAAAACAAAGTGTACATATCCTTTATGATGAGCGAAGGAGATAATATACAATATTGCCAGCACGGCCTCAGAAATAAGTGGGATGAAGAGGGAAGAGGCCGGATACCTGTAAGCTGGACCTGTTCGCCTATGCTTTTGGACGCGGCTCCGGTAATATTAAACTGGTATTATGCCAATGCCACCGAAATGGATTGCCTTGTGGTGGGACCATCAGGCGCGGGATATTCTTCACTGAATGACTGGAGCAACGAGGAATGGATGAAGGCTTTTGTGGACAATACAGACAGATATCTGAGAAAGACAGGATTTCAGGCTATTACAGTATGGTATTCCGTAAATGATGTTTGGGGTTCTTTATTTGCGGAAAAATGCAAGACTCTTTTGGGGATCACAGCGCAAAGTTCTGTTTCTGCATCCATCTATCAGGATATGCCGGCTATATCTTTACTGCAGGCCTATGTGGGAGATAATATTGAAGAAACTGTTATTAATTCGATCAGAGATGAAGTGGCTAAGTGGGACGGAAAATCACCTTTGTTTATTGGAATACAGGGAAATTCGTGGGCCGCGAGGATAAATGATTTTGTTAAGATTTCAGAAACTCTTGGAGATGATATTTACGAATATGTCCGTCTTGACCAGATGTTAGCGCTTTACAGAGAATATTACGGTCTGCCTTACAACGCTGCTCTATACAAAAATGTCGAAGCAACGGGAGCCGACGAAGGGTATGAGGCTTCACTCGCCCTTAACGGGTCAAATACGGGAAAGTGGCAGAGCTCTTTGGATGGAACTAAAAGCCTGACAGTAGATTTGGGTTCGGAAATGTATGTGACAAGATATCTTATTCAGCATGCGGAAGCCGGAGGAGAGGATCCTTCTCTTAATACAAAAAGTTTTTCCATAGAAGTAAGCAAAGACGGAGAAAGTTGGGAGAAGGTTGACTGGGTAAACGACAATACTCAGGATATGACCGACAGAAGTATAGAAAAGGTAATTGCCAGATATGTAAGGCTTAATGTGATCGACGGGGGAGCCGACGGAAAAGCCAGAATCTATAATTTCGAGGTATATGCTTCAAATTCCGACAGATTTATAAAGTCGGCCGCTGATCAATCTGTAACAAGGGAGACCGGACGAGTTTCTGAAAATTATGTTGTGGCGGGAGCAGGGACAGGAGAGGGTTCCTATCTGGTAGCCGGCGGAATAGAGGTCGAGGGACTTCTTGAAGGTACTCATCATGTAAATGTAGAAATGGGAACTTTAGATACTACAGAGGCTGACGCCGAGCTTATAGAGATTGAAATTTATGATAAGGGTACAGGAGAACTTCTTAATTCGGAGAAAGTATTGGGCTCTCAGTTCTTTGGCTCAAATGATATAAGATTGGTTACTGCCTCGTTTGATGTGGACAAAGAAGAAATGGTAATAGAAGTAAAAATAAAACTCAGCGGCGGAGGCTATGTGAAATTGGGCAATATATCTGTATTCTAACTTATCTGTATTCTAACTGAAATTAAAGCTAAAAAGAGGCGCTGTCTTAAAATGATATTTTTGAGACGGCGCTTTATTTTTGCGCTTGTTAAGTATGATTTTAAGTATGACTTAAAAACTTCATATTACAGAGGGACGCCGGTCGCTATTACCAATTTTCTTTACGACAAGAAATCCTATAGCGGCGAAACCCGTATATATCAATGCCTGTAAAATTATTTTTCCCGCCGAAAGCCCGGTGAAGGAGGATAAAAGCCCATTATAGATCAGAGAAAAAACCGCCCCGAAGATCAATCCAAGAACACAATAATAGGTCTGAGCGTTATATTTATCTAACGCCCAGGAGAGAAATTTTGCTATGCCTAAAAATCCCACTATAGCCCCGAGGGCAAAAATAATCGTTATGGCTATACTGTGCCATGAAGACGTGATAGAGGATACGGCATTATATACAGTGCCATATTGATTTATGACCATGAGCATTACCGAACCGCTCACTCCGGGAACAGCCATAAGAGAGCAAGAAAATATTCCCGCTCCGAAAATTATAAGAGCGTCCGATACCGAATAAATTTCACGGATAGCCACATAAGAGCTTTCATTTTCGTTTATTAAAAGAGTGAGCGCGGTTATTGCCGAGAATGAAATGAGAGGGAACAGGATATATGTAGGACGGAATTTTGTTTGTCTCATTTTATTTAAGACCAGTGGGACGCTGCCTAAAACAAGCCCGATAAACAACGCGTAGGAGGGACCTGCATATGTTTCACATACCCAAAGTACGGCTTTTGTGGATATAAGGACTCCCAGGGCGCCGCCTATAGCTATGGGAATAAGAAAAAGTACGCTTTTCTTAAAATTGCTTTTAAGAGAATTTACAGCGTTTACAAGCTTATCGTAAAGTCCAACGGTAACCGCGAATATACTGCCCGATAATCCGGGTATGACAGCGGCGATCCCTATAAAAATACCCTTTATAAAATTTACAAAGCTTTTCAATGCTCTGATCCTTTCAAAAAAACAAAATATTAACATGTTACCAATTTTATGGGCTATATTCAAATTTTATTCAGATAAATAATTGATAAAACGCTGAATTGAGTGTATAATTATACATATATATTTTCGTTTGCGTCGGGAGGTTACAATGGGAAAGAATTTTGATAATCACATTTATGAAGTTGAAAGAATGGAAACAATTAAGCAACTGTTTAAAAGAAGCGTTGGACTTTATGGGGAAAGAGCGCTGTTTTTTGATAAGAATAAAAGCAGCAAAGTTTTTGAGCCTACGACCTATAACGAAGTTTATGATGTTGTAAATAATCTGGGAACATATTTTTTCAGCCGCGGCTTCAAAGGCGAAAGGATAGCGGTTATGGGAGAAAATCGTAAAGAATGGTGTATGACTTATCTTGCCGTACTTTGCGGAGGAAGCGTTATAGTACCTATAGATAAGGATGTTCCACCGGACGACGTGATAAATATATTAAATGTATCGGAGTCTAAAGTTCTTGTATTTTCCGGTAAGCTGAGAAAAATGGTAGAAGAAAACAGAGACCGTATAGAAAATAAAGATATCCTGCTCATAGATATGGACGCGGAAGAAGATGCAGACAATATACTCTCTTTTAGAGAATGTGTGGCTATGGGAAAAGAACTTCTTGAAAAAGGAAACGACGATTATATAAATGCGCAGCCCGACCCGGAAATACTTTCCAATTTGCTTTTTACATCCGGAACTACAGGTATGGCAAAGGGCGTTATGCTATGCCAGAGAAATATTTGTTCCAATATTCATTCCATATTGACTACAGTAAGGATAACCGAAGAGGACAGACTATTTTCCGTACTTCCGCTCCACCATACATATGAGTGTACTATTGGATTTTTATGCGCGGTATTTGCCGGATCCAGTATAGTTTATAACGACAGTCTCAAGAATATAGGTAAAAATATGGCCCAAATGCATCCCTCGGTTTTGGTTACCGTACCGCTGCTTCTTGAAAACCTTCATAAGAAGATCATAAAGGCGGCTTCTCAGAAAAGGGGCGGAAAGTTTAAACTGGCTTTGGGAAAGGGTATATCAGGAACTCTTAAAGCGGTTGGCATAGATGTAAGAAGGAAGATATTTGCTGAAATACATAATAATGTAGGCGGAAAGCTAAGGCTTATAATAACAGGCGCCGCGGCTATAAGACCCGAGGTAAGCAAGGATCTGAGAAAATTCGGATTTAAAGTTTTACAGGGCTACGGACTTACTGAATGTTCGCCGTTGGCAGTTGGAAATAACGATAAGGCGTATAAAGACGACTCAGTAGGATTCCCTATACCTGACGTAGATGTAAAGATAGATAATCCTGATGAAAACGGGGTAGGAGAGATAATAATAAAAGGCCCCAATGTTATGATGGGATATTATAATGATCCGGATACTACGGAAGCGGTTTTAAAAGACGGATGGTTCCACTCAGGTGATTTGGGAGTTGTGGATAAGAACGGTTTCTTTAAAATTACAGGACGTATAAAGAATGTTATCGTTACCAAGAACGGAAAAAATATTTATCCTGAGGAACTGGAGTATTTCCTCAGCTCAAGTCCCTATATAGAGGAGTGTATGGTATGGGGCGAGGATATTGAGAATGAAACAGTGGTAAAAGCTCAGATATTTCCTAACTTCGACGCTATAAAAGAAATGCTTAAGATAAACAGAAAGCCCTCTGAAAATGAGGTTGACAAGGTTATAAACGACGCTGTTAAAGAGACCAACACAAAGCTTCCTCTTTATAAGCATATAAAGGGATTCAGCATAAGAGATAATGAGTTTGTAAAGACTACTACAAAGAAAATAAAAAGATATCTGGAAACAGGAAATAAAAATAAGAATAAAAATTAATGAAAATAAAATCTGCACGAAAAATAAAACTCAAATTTTATATATCTTTAATATTAACGCTGTCTTTAATGGCGTTAATATTTTATTTTTCTTCGGAGAACATAGAAGAATCCAGGGAAACTAGCAGCGGTTTAGTCGAACTTATATCGGATATTTTCTTCGGAGGCTCTGAAAATATAAGCGTGGAAGAGTTGGATCTGGTAACGGTATTGGTAAGAAAAACCGCTCACATGGCGTCCTTTGGATTTTTGTGCCTTATGTGCTATATGAGTATATTTTATCATTGGCGGTTAAAAAATGTTGAAGAAAAATATAAATATGAAAAAATGGATTTTATAAAAAAGCTTTCGGCCGCATATATTGTGACTGTTATATACGCTGTTTCTGATGAAATACACCAGATTTTTACAGGACGCGGAGCTATGGCGGCCGACGTGCTGATAGACGGGATGGGAGCTTTGATAGCCGTGTTTATCATATCGGGAGCATATTTATTTATGATCGCCTCTACACAATATAAAAAAATATTATATATGTTTATAGCGATTATATGTGCGGCAGGGGTGTATGTTGCGGTGTTTGCGATAGGATTTCCTGAAGTAGTAAAATTATTTATTCGTTTATAAAGAACTGTTTACTTTTGATGGAAAATATTTACAGTGGAAAAGTTATGGTTGAAGAGAAATTATCAAAGACTGAAAAAGACTGAATTCATAAAAATGAAAGCCGCCTGTAATAAAAAACAGGCGGCTTTCATTTATGAGATGTAGTTTATTTTATTTCTAGTCTCCTTGATGAGGGAACAGTAGATTCCTTCTTAGGAAGGACAAGTTTAAGAACTCCGTCTTTATATTCAGCGCTTATCGAATCTGATTTTACTGAAGAAATATCAAAACTTCTGCTAAAAGAACCGTAAGATCTTTCACGTTTTATGAAGTTTCCCTTTTCATCCTTATGCTCATTTTCAGTATGGCGCTCAGCGCTGATCGTAAGATAGTTTCCGTCTACGTCAACCTTTATGTCTTCCTTTTTGAATCCGGGAAGATCTGCCTCGATCGTGTACTCTTTACCATTGTCCCTTATGTCGGTCTTAAATTCTGACAGAGAATTATTTTTGAAGAAATCTCTTTCAAAATTTTCCCACTCCTGAAACGGATTAAATAAAGTATTGTTATTTCTGTTTTTCCAATTTGTAAGTTCAAACATAATATTTACCTCCTAAATTTATTTACCTAATTTGTTACTGTTGGAACTTATTTTTTCCAACAACTTTATATTAATACTCATTTGTTTCAAAACATAATATAAGATATGTCAAAATTGTTAATTTTAGCACTCAACTAAAGAGAATGCTAACAAAACCGGCGTCACACATTTCTGCCTGAAAAAATATACTGTTTTACGGGACTGTTTTTTCGGAGAATCTGTTTTGATTACTATAAGTTTGTGTATGATCGTAAAAAATGAAGAAGATGTGATAGGCCGCTGTCTGGAGAGCGTAAAGCCTGCCGTTGACGAAATTATCGTAGTCGATACCGGCAGTTCAGATAATACAAAGGAAGAGGCGAAAAAATATACGGACAAAATATACGACTTTACATGGATTGATGATTTTTCGGCCGCCAGAAATTATTCTTTCTCAAAAGCCTCTATGGAATATTGTATGTGGCTTGACGCAGATGATATTTTTACAGATGAGGATTTAAAAAGGCTGATTTCTCTCAAAAATTCTATGGAAAACGATGTAGACGTCGTTATGATGAAATATAATACGGCTTTTGATGAATCTGGAAATCCGGTTTTTTCATATTATCGTGAGAGGATATTGAAAAATAACGGTATGTTTTTGTGGAGGGGAAGGGTCCATGAGGCTATTGCTCCGTCGGGGAAAATATTTTATTCCGATGCGGCGGTTTCTCATAAAAAGGTGAAAAGTGGATATGGAGATCGCAATCTCAAAATATATGAGAGACAATTGAAAGACGGCGAGGAGTTTTCTCCCAGAGATATGTTTTATTATGCAAGAGAGCTTTTTTATCACGAACAGTTCAAAAAGGCCGTAGACATTTTCAATTGCTTTTTAGATATAGGTATGGGTTGGATAGAAAATAATATTGAAGCCTGCCGTTTTCTTGCTTATTGTTTTTATTCTTTGGGCGAACCGGATAAAGCTTTGGAAAGTCTTTTACGATCTTTTAAATATGATTTGCCGAGAGCCGAGGTATGCTGTGATATAGGTAAGCACTTCTTTGAAAGAGAGTTTTATAAAATTGCTGTTTTCTGGTATAAAGAGGCTTTAGCGGCTGAAAGAAACGATCTGTCCGGAGCTTTTGTCATGAGCGAGTGCTATGGATATATTCCGGCGATTCAGCTTTGTGTGTGTTATGATCGTATAGGAGATACGGAAGAAGCGGAAAAATATAATTTGATTGCCGGACAGTATAATCCGAAGTCGGAAGCCTATTTAAAAAATCTGGAATATTTTAAAAATAAAAGTAATCATAAATAGACATTCACTAATCAGTAATTTTTTGAATATATTGAATTGAAGCACTTTAAATTGCTTCGTTATATTGGTTTGAATTGATAAAATTCTTATCTAAAAAATAAAGGAGTTTGATATAGATGAAATATTACTATTATAGTAACGGACGCTTAGTTGAAGCGGACGATGCTAGTGTAAATTACGGCAACGGAAATTCTGAAATGGCGGAAGACGCCGTTTATAACAGTGAAATGAGATGTTGTTCCAGAAATTCTTGCTGTGGCTGTGGATGTTGCAGAAGGGGAGCGACAGGCCCGACCGGAGCGACGGGAGCAACAGGTCCTACTGGCCCAACAGGTCCTACCGGTCCAACAGGAGCCACCGGTACTGCCGGACAAAACGGAGCGATGGGTCCAACAGGTCCCACTGGCCCAACAGGTCCTACCGGTCCAACCGGAGCAACCGGTACTGCCGGACCAACCGGCGCAAGGGGTCCTACAGGAGCCCCCGGAGCGACGGGGGCAACAGGCCCATCGGGTCCGACCGGTCCGACGGGTCTGACCGGCCCAACAGGCGCGACTGGTACTGCCGGACAAAACGGCGCAATGGGTCCTACCGGTCCAACCGGAGCAACCGGACCAACAGGAGCCACCGGAACAGGAGCAACTGGAGCGACAGGCCCAACAGGTCCAACGGGTCCGACCGGGGCCACCGGAGCAACCGGACCAACAGGCCCAACGGGAGCCACCGGAACAGGAACAACCGGAGCAACCGGACCAACGGGTCCGACCGGAGCGACGGGAGCAACAGGTCCCACTGGTCCAACCGGACCGACAGGTCCAACGGGAGCTGCCGGAACTGACGGAGCGGTAGGAACTACCGGAGCCACCGGAACTACCGGAGCAACTGGAAGAGGAGTTTTAATAAATTCTACTACTACTGTGGAACCAGGAACTCCTGCCAGCGTAGTTGACAATGGGGATGAAAATAATGCGCTGTTAGACTTTTTCATTCCGCGCGGCATGACCGGTGTAGACGGACAGAATGGAGCGATGGGACCAACAGGGCCAACAGGAGCCACCGGGCCAACAGGTCCAACGGGAGCTACCGGTTCTACTGGAGTAACAGGAGCGACCGGCCCAACCGGAGCCACAGGAGCCACCGGAACAGGAGCCACCGGCCCAACCGGCCCAACAGGAGCTACCGGTCCAACAGGAGCTACCGGAGCCACCGGCTCAACCGGATCAACTGGTCCGACAGGTTCTTGCGAATGCCCGTGCCGTTCAAGGGGAGAGCTTGCGGTAAACGGTGGAATGGAGTCTTTTATAGGTACTGTGCCCGCAGGTTGGAGTGCTAATTTTGCAAACCTTGTATCTCAGGTAACAAGTCAGGGAAGAGTACACTCTGGGAATTCCGCTGTCAATCTGAAAAATAAAGCTGTTTTGAGTCAAAATATCACCATATCCGGAGGTTGTTATTATGAATTATCCTTCTTTGCAAAAGGAGAGGGAGCTCAGGTAGGAGTTATAGCAAGAATTGTTTTTATTAACAGTAACAATATAGAGACTCAGGGTCTTTCTATAACTGTTAATCAGCAGGATATTCCTACCTCGGACAGAAACTTTGCTTATTATAGAGGAATTTCAATTGCCGCACCTGCTGATACTGTAAGGCTGCGTATTGAATTTAGCGTAAATGCCGAGGGAGGCCAGAGCTTAGATTTGGATGATGTTTCCCTTATAGTTCTTTAATAGGACTCAAAAGGTTAGAGGTTTGAACCCTCTCACCCAGACCAGTGAACTGTTGAAAGAAGTCGGCTATTGAAAGATAGTCGATTTCTTTTTGTTTATATGATTATATAATATAATTTTATAAAATTCAGAAGGAGAAAACTGATGAAGTACCTCAATAGCTAACCGATGTTATCAAAAGTGATAGTAGACTTGCGAGAAGGCGTTTTGTCCCAGACCCAAGTATGGAAAATAGCTAAAAGCGCGAGTGTGGTCTGGGACAAACTGTGAGGGCAGGAAGAAAAAAGCAGGGAAAAGCGATTGCAACCAGAGTGGAGTAAGGGAGTCCTGATACAGCCGGAGGCGTTTTGTCCCAGACATAAGCGTGAAAAATAGCTAAAAGTGCGAGTGAGGTCTGGGACAAACTGTGAATATATTTGAACCATAATTGTATAGACCATAATTTTTAAAATTTTCAAAATATATCAAAATCAAAACAACGATAAAATATGCGTTTCGGCGGTACTGGCAAACGATTTAGTGCACAAGAAGAAAACTAACTTGGACAAATTGGGTCCATTAGGACTTACTTGCTTGTCGGTCTGTGTAGTTACAGGCAAGAACTGCGTATGGGTGCTTTGTTCTAGTATCAAAATCTGAATTGTTCTGATGTGCTACAGCGTGTTTTGTAAAAATTATCTTTATTCCCGCTATCGTTTGCCTCACTATGTAGAATAGGATTAACGGTATATGCTAATTAAAAAGAGAGATAGAAAAAGAGGCCTTTCCAATGGAAATACTTCGTAAGGAAGAACTTTCTTTCAACTTTGTCAATGACTTTTTAAAATATTGCATACCCTTGTTACTTATGCTATCATCATAATAACAGCAATGACGAGAAAGAGTAAGCAACTGAAACTTTTCAGAGAATCCTATCATCTTCAGATGCGCTGTGAATGGGTAAAGCGGACTTTGCTGAACATGATCTCCGAGCTGCATACCGAGTCTTTGGGTTAGGCTATGCCGGGATCGCCCGTAACAGCGATAGAGTTTCGATAGATCATTTCCTATCCGAACTTGATAAGGCTTGTTATCGTGAGAAGCAAGCGAATTAGGGTGGTAACGCGTGAGTATATCGCTCTCGCCCCTTGTACTGCTTATGTATGGGGGTGAGAGCGTTTTTTTTCAGATTGTTATAAAAGCGAACCAAGTGTTATCAACTATAAGAAATGAGGTATGAATTATGGACAATATTGTTGTAGGAGGAGCATGGCCATATGCAAATGGTTCTCTCCACATAGGGCATATTGCAGCCCTTCTTCCGGGAGATATTCTGGCCCGTTATTTTAGAGCAAAAGGAAGCCGTGTATTTTATGTATCCGGCAGTGATTGTCACGGCACACCTATTACTATTCGGGCAAAGCAAGAAAACTCAACTCCGGAGATGGTCAGCGAGCATTATCACAGAGAATTTTGTGAAGTATTCAAAAAACTCGGATTTTCATATGATCTTTATACTAAGACATCCGATCCAAGGCACAAGGAATTTGTTACTGAATTTCATAAGCGTCTGTATAGCAGTGACTATATTAAAGAAAGAGTAGTGAAGCAAGCCTACTGTCCTTCTTGTAAAAGGGTTATAACAGACAGATTGATAGTTGGCATCTGTCCTGCTTGCGGAGCCACAACACGTGGAGATCAGTGCGATGCCTGTGGGGAGGTGTTGGATACAGATATCATTGCGGAAGCTAGGTGCGCGGACTGTGGCTCGCATTTATCCTTTGGAGAGACGACACAGCTATTTCTGCAAATATCAAAACTAAAACAGGAGTTGAGCAATTTTCTTGCTGCACATCCTTATTGGCGTAAGAATGCCATTTCGTTCACAAAACGCTATATAGATGAAGGACTTCGGGATCGTGCAATAACACGCGATCTCGATTGGGGTATTGATGTTCCCAAACCCGGTTATGAAGATAAGAAAATCTATATTTGGGCAGAAAATGTATTAGGTTATTTATCCGCGACATCAATCTTATGCAAAGAAAGAGGTGTCAACTTTAAAGATGTATACGGAAACGAAAGCCGCCATTATTATGTACATGGCAAAGATAATATACCTTTCCACACAATCATTCTTCCTTCTCTTTTACTTGCTTACGGAGCAGGCTTTCATCTTCCCGATGAAATTATCTCTAGCGAGTATATAACGCTTGAAGGAAGAAAAATATCTACAAGTCAAAATTGGGCGGTTTGGGCTAAAGATCTCGTTGAAGAATATGATCCGGATTCAATAAGATATTTTTTCATTGCAAACGGTCCGGAAAAAAGAGACACAGATTTCTCTTTTAGAGAGTTCAAGAAGCAGAACAACTCAGAACTTGTAGGTGCATGGGGGAATTTTGTCAACCGTACCCTTGTTTTTACTTTAAAGTATCTTGATTGTGAAATTCTTCCTGTCACTGTTGAGACGTATATCAAAGAGCGAGTGCAACTGCTGTACGGATCTGTGGGTGCAAAAATAGAAAAGGGTTCATTCCGTGATGCTCTCGAAGAAATATTTGAAACTGTTCGCTTTGGCAACACGTATTATGATTCCAAACAACCCTGGAAAACAAGAATCGAAAATCCAGAAGAATGCAGAAATACTATCGGCAATTGTGCTTACCTGATCGCAAATATCGCAAATCTGTTGCACCCATTCCTGCCTTTCTCATCTGCAAAAGTAGCAGAATGGCTCAACATCACACTTCAATGGAAAGAGCAAAAAGTTGTTATTAAACAGATCCCGCCCGACATATCAATTCTTTTTTCTAAAATAGATTCATGTCCACAACTTTAGCTTTAGCACAGTCCTGGTTGGCGAGCAGCGGATTGTGACGCCCACAATATGCATGCCGATCCGGGCAAAAATTGGCGCGGCGCGTTTTAATGGAATTGTAATATCTTTTCCAGGAGCCCTGTAGTATCAGGGCTCCTGAATTTTAAGATTGTTTTTTTTCTTACTGTATTGTATCGGAGTCATTCCCTTAAATTTTTTAAAAACTTTTATAAAATAGCTGATGTCGTTAAAACCGCATTCAAACGCGACGTCAGTGACATTTTTCCCCGTATATGAAAGCAGTTCGCAGGCTGTTTCTATGCGGTAGGAATTTAGATATTCAATGGGAGTTTGGTGAGTCAGTTCTTTGAAAAAGCGGCAAAAATATCTGCTGTTCATATGTACGGAATCTGACAGATCCTTTAAACTGATATTATTTTTATAATTGTTTTCTATAAAATTTATAATTGTTTTATATTGCGAGGTTCTCTTTTTTATTGTTGAAGAAACCGGTTCTTTATGTTCAAAACAATCATATTGAAGGATTTTTCCTATAAGTGAAAAAACATGTCCGTATATCAAAAATTTATATCCGTTTTTCTCAGCGGCTATATCGTCAAACATAGCGTTTATAGTTAACTGTATATCTTTAAAGCTTGATGTAAAATGATTCTTAAGATCTATATCTTCTCCGTAAGATGAATAGAGAAATCTCTTCCCTATGCGGCTGTCGCTCAATACAGACTCCAGATCAAATACGATACATTCATAGTTACAGTCCACAGGGACGCCGCCATGAAGAGCGCCTCCCGGAATTATCATAGCTTCTCCGGAATTTATCATATATTCCGAATTATTCAGTGTAAGTGAGAAACATCCGGAAAGAACGCGTATTATCTCCGTCTCTTTATGCCAGTGGTATGTCATTATATATCTGTGGTGAGCAGGGTCTATTTTATAAAAGGCAAAAGGAAAGTCGGCTGTACCGTGTTTTCTCTGTTCATGGTATTCTATATAGCGCATAAATCCTCCTCAAATAGATATTAAAAAGTGAATATTTTACTATTTGTTATGATTATAACACAAGTAAACAATTAAATAAGCGTATATAATACAAATATGATGTGATTTTATCTCAATAAAATTTTAATTGTGTATATGGAGGCGGAAATGGCTGAAAACAGATTGATAGGAGAATATCCGGTTATCGGGATCAGACCTGTAATTGACGGCAGGAGAGGTTATATTAACGTCAGAGGTTCTCTGGAAGAGCAAACCATAAATATGGCCAGATCAGCGGCAAAGCTTATTAGAGAAAATATAAGATATTCAAACGGCGAACCTGTGAACGTAATAATTGCCGATACTACTATAGGAAGGGTCGCGGAGGCTGCGGCCTGCGCTGATAAATTTAAAAGAGCGGGAGTAGATATTACTCTTACCGTAACGCCATGTTGGTGCTACGGGGCTGAAACAATGGACATGGATCCCCTCACCATTAAAGGCGTCTGGGGGTTTAATGGTACTGAAAGGCCGGGAGCCGTATACCTGGCGTCCGTGCTTGCTACTCATGCGCAAAAGGGGCTTCCGGCCTTTGGCATTTATGGACATGATGTACAGGAAGCCGAAGACACGTCGATACCTGAAGATGTGAAGGAAAAAATACTTCAGTTTGCCAGGGCTGCGGTTGCCGTGGCGACTATGAGAGGAAAATCCTATTTGCAGATAGGTTCTATATGCATGGGCATAGGAGGTTCTATAATAAACAGTGAATTTATAGAGGACTATTTGGGTATGCGTGTGGAATCTGTGGACGAAGTTGAGATCATAAGACGTATGTCCGAAGAAATATACGATAAAGAAGAATATGAGAAGGCATTAAAATGGACAAGAGAAAAATGCCGGGAGGGCTTTGACAAAAATCCCGGGCAGGTCCAAAAGACGGCCGAAGAAAAAGAAAAAGACTGGGAATTTGTAGTAAAAATGATGTGTATCATAAAAGATTTAATGAATGGGAATGAAAATCTTCCACAGGGCTGCGAAGAGGAAAAAGTCGGGCATAATGCGTTGGCGGCAGGTTTTCAGGGACAGAGACAGTGGACAGATTTTTATCCTAACTGCGATTTTCCGGAAGCATTGCTAAATACCTCCTTTGACTGGAACGGAGCGAGAGAACCGTATATACTCGCCACCGAAAATGATGTCTTAAATGGTATTGGCATGTTGTTTATGAAGCTGCTCACCAACAGAGCACAGATTTTTGCGGACGTGCGTACATATTGGTCTGAAGAGGCGGTAAAAAAAGCTTCCGGATACGATATAAAGGGAGCAGCCAAAGAGGCCGGAGGGTTTATACACCTGATCAATTCAGGCGCGGCCTGTCTCGACGCGTGCGGAGAGGCTAAGGATGAAAACGGAAAAGGTATTATCAAGCCGTGGTATGAGGTTACCCAAAAGGATCAGAAAGATATATTAAAAGCGGTAACATGGAATCCGGCGGATTACGGATATTTCAGAGGCGGAGGATATTCTTCAAGATTTTTGACAAGAGAGGAAATGCCATGCACAATGATAAGGCTTAATCTTGTGAAAGGTCTTGGTCCCGTTTTACAGATTGCCGAGGGTTGGACGGTAAATCTGCCCGATGAGGTATCGGATATATTATGGAAACGTACGGATTATACATGGCCGTGCACATGGTTTGCTCCGAGGATAACAGGAAAAGGAGCATTTAAAACCGCGTATGATGTAATGAATAACTGGGGAGCCAACCATGGGGCCATAAGCTACGGTCATATAGGGGCTGATCTGATAACCATGTGTTCCATGCTCAGGATACCAGTATGTATGCACAATGTACCAGAAGAAAAAATATTCCGCCCGGCGTCCTGGAATGCATTCGGTATGGATAAAGAAGGACAGGATTTTAGGGCGTGTAAGGCATACGGGCCTTTATACAGAAACATTCGCTAAAAGGATGTACACAGACCGTGAAAGCAACCGGTCGGCGGTCAACGGTCAGGGCATGTACAAGCCTATTCATTTTAGCCCTGACTTTTGACCGGTCCGTTTAGCTTTACTAATATATGGCAAAATCTAAAAACCAATGTTATGTAAGATGAATATCGACGATTTCATTACTTGTTCCTATACGGACTGGAAGCTAGAAAAAGCCTGCGCCAGAAGAAATGATAGCATGTGTTTTCCCAAACATTTCATGTCCATAAAAATAGTGTTTACCATTTGCCAATTTTGTAAAATATGTTGCCGGAAAGAACTGGCCTTTATGAGTATGGCCGCTCAATACTAAATCAGCGCCGGATTCAGCGGCCTCCGATATATCGCCGGGGTCGTGATCCAAAACGACGGTGGGCATTGATCCGTCAATTTTCTCTAAAAGATTTTTTATCGGACAACGATAGTTATTATATGCATTTGTTCTTCCGATCAGATTTATTTTTGAAAGTCGGACAACCTGATTATGCAAAAGCTGTATGTTTGAGGCACACAAAAAAATTTTAAATTTTTCATTTTCCGCTTTGGGATCATGATTGCCTAATACGGCAAAAACGCCTTCCTTTGCATATATTTTTTGAAATATTGCGCTGACTTTGGAAAGAACCTCGTCGTATGCCAGGATATGGTTGTTTGAATCGATAATATCCCCGCAGATTACGACCAGATCTGCGTTAAGTTTATTTATTTTATCTACGATCATTTGAATATGTTTTTCTCCCACAAAAGCTCCCAAATGAATATCGCTTATTAAAGCAATCCTATAACCTGAGCTTTTCATTCCGATATTTACGGAATATGGTGTGTATTTTATGGTTTTTGCATGCATATATCCCATAGTTACAGTTGCCGCCGCAAGAATATCCGAACAAAAAACTCCTGCCGCCGCTGATTTTTCCGAAACTGAAAATATAATGGCCAGGATCTGCCAGAACAGCAAAATCATAAAATCATATATAAAAAAACAAGAAGCAAACCCTATTATCTTTTCCGGATTTTTGCCGCGCCATTTCTCTGTGATACTTTTCTGCAACAGGACTAAAAATCCCGTTATGATATATATAGCGCCAATTATAAAGGACAGCCAGATATTATCCGACAGCAGATCAGTGGCACGTCCTTTCATAAAGGCGATCCAGATTATACTTACTAATATAAAGCCGGAAAAAAGTTTTCCAAAAATTTCCTTTCCAATAAATTTTCCAAATGGTGTGTTCATCGTTGACCTACTCCCTGGCGGCGTCTTTGCTTTGACATATTATCCTATTCAGCACAATTCATTATATAGCATGACTGTAAAAATGCAATTTTCAAAATGTAAACTATATTTTTATAAAGTATAAATATTTTTAGGTTGAAAATTCCAGATATAAATGCTATAGTAAAATGTATCATTATTGTAATAAAGTGTTTTAAAGAAAGGTTATAAAAATGAAACTGAAAAAGATAATAGCTTTAGCATGTGCGGGAATAATGTTTGCTGCTTTACTGGCAGGATGTCAGAGTACGGGCGAGAAAAATTATATAGTGCTTGAAGACAATTTCGGGAGCGAGCAGTATGGGATCGGCTTCAGGAGCACAGATATCGCGTTTGGACTTGAGGTACAGAAAATACTTGATGAAATGATAGCCGACGGGACCGCTTTAAAAATTTCAGAAGAATGGTTTGGAAAGGATACTCTTCTGAGAGACGCGTCCTATCTGGAAGAATCTGCCGCTCCGGAAGGAGACAATTCTTTACAGGCTATAAAAGATAAAGGTTATTTTATATTGGGCCTTGACGATTCTTTCCCTCCAATGGGTTTTTTGGACGAGGACAACGAGATAAAAGGTTATGATATCGACCTTGCAAAAGAGGTTGCCAAAAGAATGGGAGTGGAGCTGAAGATCCAGCCGATAGACTGGAATTCAAAGGAGTTTGAACTTAATTCCGGAAAAATAGATTGTATATGGAACGGTATGTCCATTACGGACGAGCGTCTTGAAGAAATGTTTTTCGCAAAGCCTTACATAAATAACAGACAGATAATAATCGTTGCCGAAAACTCCGGGATAAACAGCAAAGAGGATCTAAAAGGAAAAGTAGTAGGGCTTCAGGAAGGTTCTTCAGCGCTTAACGCGGTTAATGCGGACCCGATCAAAGACGAGTTTGAGAGTATTTCTCAGTACCCTAACAATGTAGACGTTTACAATGACTTAAAAGCGGGACGTATTGACGCCATGGTTGTGGACGAGGTCGTAGGAAGATACATCATAGAAAAGGATAAATAATAAAAAATGGACTTTTCATATATGCTGAAGCTCTTCGGACAACTGTCGGAGGGAATCAAATATACTCTGGGGCTATTTGCGATCACGGTAGTGATCGCAATACCTTTAGGCTTGCTGCTTTCTTTTATAAGAAACAGCAAATACTCTTTTTTCAGAGGTATACTGGGCGGATACATATGGCTGATGAGAGGAACACCTCTTTTACTTCAGCTTTATTTCTTCTATTATGGGCTGACCTTTATACCGGGAATAGGGCAATATCTGGTCATGGACAGATTTTCTGCGGCATGTCTGGCGTTTATATTAAATTACGCGGCGTATTTTTGCGAAATATTCAGAGGCGGATTGTTGAGCGTGGACAAAGGCCAGTATGAGGCTGCCAAGGTTCTTGGATTTAATCAGGCGCAGACCTCTGTAAAAATAGTCGTACCGCAGATGCTGAGGGTTTCCCTTCCTTCGGTTGCAAACGAGTGTATAACCCTTGTAAAAGATACTTCGCTTATAACCGCCATAGGCGTGACAGAAATACTGTATTTTACAAAGGGAGCTGTAAACCGGGACGCAAATCCCATAGCTTATGTGGCCGCGGCTGTGTTTTATCTTCTGTTTACCCTTATTCTTACCAGGCTTTTCAAATATCTTGAAAAGAAAATGGCTTACTGATATAAACACATGAATAAAAGGTGAAAAAATGGTTGCTGACAATATTATAAACGTAAATAATCTAAGTAAGAAATTCGGAACTTTAGAGGTTTTGAAAAATATCTCGTTTTCTGTTAAAAAGGGCGAGACTGTTGCGGTCATAGGGCCTTCCGGTTCAGGAAAGAGCACTATGCTGAGATGTCTTATCAATTTGGAAAAGGCCGACGGCGGAAGTATTTATATTGAAGGAACTCCTTTTGTGGAGGACGGAAAATATAAGCCGGAAAAAATCTGCAGAGCCATATGCTCTAAAATGGGAATGGTTTTTCAGAATTTTAATTTGTTCCCACATCTTTCTGTTATGGATAATTTAATATACGCGCCTAAATTTGTGAAGAAGGAGGATACGGCGGAGCTGAAAAAAAGGGCGGACGCCCTTTTGAAAAAGGTGGGGCTTTCCGATAAAGGGGACGCCAAGCCTTCTCAGCTGTCAGGGGGACAAAAACAGCGGGTGGCTATTGCCAGGGCGCTTATGATGGGCCCCGATATGCTCCTTTTTGACGAACCCACTTCTTCTTTGGACCCTCAGCTTACGGGAGAAGTTCTGGCCGTTATGAAAGAGCTTGCGGAAGAAAAAATGACGATGATAGTAGTCACGCATGAAATGGGGTTTGCCAGGGAAGCGGCTGACCGGGTCATATTTATGGACGAAACGGGAATACTGGCCGATGATGTGCCGGACAGGATTTTTAATCATCCGGAGCTGCCGAGAATAGCGAATTTTATAAACAGTGTAATATAAAATTTTTAGTCATATAAAACCGTGACGGCGGGGGCCTTGGCCCTCGCCGGTTTTATAAAAAAGCAGATCATAAATTTGACATAAGACCCAGATTACAATATAATGGTAAACAAAGTAATATTAACTACATGAATTGAGACGTGATACAATGCAATTTGATTTAAACAGATCCATATTATATGATACTGTCAAATATTTTGAAATATATTTTAATAAAAATACCATAGATGCGGATATAAGCTTTTACGGATATGATGAGATACTGTTTTTTAAATATTACAGCAGGATAAAAATAGAAAATAGCTTTCCAAAGGAATATCTGGTTTTTTTTAAATATGTTAACAGCATAAGGACTTCCGCTTTAATGGACTTTCTGCTGAAAAATTTTAACAATATACAGTCTGTGGAGAGTCTGATCAGTAGATTATTCAATAATAAAGATGTCCTGTTTGACTACATAATGAATTTCTATTTTCATAGTGAAAAACCGGTGGGGTACGCGGATATATTCGAGCTTGACGTTGAAGCCGACCACAAGCTCAGCATAGGTATATTTTTCAACGAGCATGACAGGGTGATCGAAAGACTGATATCTGATGTAGAAATTGTATATAAGCATATATCCGAATTGTACCGACAGAACAATTTAGTTTTAAAGAATTTTCAGCTGAGCAAAAGCTTGTTGGGACAGATAAAGAACACTCTCGGGTTTGAGCTTGAAAATGAGATTACGGTATACGGAATATCACTGCTCGATCAGTATGCTCTGAGATATTCTATAAATAATAAAGAAACTGTATATATTTTAGGATTGAGATGTGGAGATTTCCTGAAAAACAATAGATATGCCCATGTAAATTTTAAATCTGTGGCCTATGTTTTAAAAAGCGACCTGGCAATGAAAGTGATCGACCTGCTGGACGAATATGAAAAACTTACTCCCGCCAATATATATAACCTGCTTGACGATTATTCCCAGGCGTCTGTGTACAGAGTATTGTCAGAGCTTACGAAAGAAAAGGTTACTTACGTTTATGAGGTGACAAATAAGTGTATTTATTATAAAATAAACAAGGAGTATTTTAAAGTTGCCTCCGCCTTAATGAATAATAAACTTTCTCATTACATGGACGGAGGAAAGACTAGCTGATGTAAAGGAGGGATTGTCTTGAAGGAATGGAAAAGATTTACCATGACGGTCATAGGAAAAAACGAGCTTAAAAAGCAAGTGGCTTTAGGCGCTTGCAGCGATTATTGCGGACCGTTCGCCTACGGCAGATAAAATTTACATTTGCGTTTAATGACCGTAATTATGTTATATGCAGTGATCGGTGTATATTTACCGATGGCTGCATATATTTTTTTGCCGTAATATGAAAATAAAGCTTTGACTATTTGGAGCGATCTGGCCTGTCCTTGTCCTTTTCAGCCTATATGTAGTATAATATCAAAAAAATCACGTATTTGAAAGACGGTGTAAAAAATGGAACTTAAGAAAGAATTTTTAATGGGGAACGAAGCTATTGCTCTTGGAGCGATACATGCGGGAGTAAATTTAGTGGCCGGATATCCCGGAACCCCTTCGACGGAAATTTTGGAAACAGTGGCAAAAAGGAATAACGGAGATATATATGTAGAGTGGTCGGTAAATGAAAAAGCGGCTCTTGAAGTGGCCGCGGGAGCTTCATACGCCGGGGCCCGTACCCTGGTAACCATGAAGCAGGTAGGTCTGAACGTAGCTTCCGATCCGCTTATGAGCCTGGCTTATGTGGGAATAAAAGGAGGAATGGTGATAGTGTCCGCGGACGATCCCGGTCCCATTTCCTCGCAGACAGAACAGGATACAAGGCATTTTGCGGCTTTTGCTAAATTGCCGGTTTTTGATCCTTCCTCTCCGGAAGAGGCCTATGATATGATCGGAGACGCCTTTGAATATTCGGAAAAATATAATACGCCGGTACTTTTCAGGCCTACCACAAGAGTTTGCCACGGATGCGCTTCTGTAAAAGTAAATGAAAACATAAAGAAAAATGTTCCGGAAGGTTTTATAAAGGATACGCAAAGATGGGTTATTTTTCCGAGAACATCATATTTGAATCATTTGAAGATAGAAAATAGAAATCCAAAAATAGGAGAAGATTTTTCCTCATACCGGTTTAATTGGATAGAAGACTGCCCAAAAGAAGGGGCTGAAAGCGGAAATTGGCTTCATATCGCCGCAAGCGGAATAAGCTATGCTTATTTAAAAGAAGCGTTAAAATGTATGGGCGATAATATCTCCCGCAATGTAAGGATACTCAAAATAGCTACGGCATATCCTTTTCCGGAAAAACTGGCGCTTGAGTTTTTAAAAGACGCCAGTGAAGTGTTGGTATTTGAGGAACTGGATCCGGTTGTAGAAAGAGAGCTTGTATACATATGTGGAAAGCATAATCTTAAAGTTACCGTAAAAGGAAAATCAGACGGCACGGTGCAGGCCGCAGGTGAAAACAGCGTAGAATCAGTACAGTCCGTATTAAACAGCCTGTTAAATATAAATTATGGAGAAGATGTGTCAGGTGACATACCGCCCATGCCCGCAAGACCTCCGGTATTATGCGCCGGATGTCCTCACAGAGCTTCATTTTATGCGGTCAAACAGGCGGCGAAAGGTAAAAAAGCAGTATTCAGCGGCGATATAGGCTGCTATACTCTCGGAAATTCCCAACCTTTGGATATGGTGGATACATGTCTCTGTATGGGAGCGGACGTAACTATAGCTCAGGGAATACACCGTATAGAACCGGATACTTTAAATTTCGCTTTTATCGGTGATTCCACATTTTTTGCTTCCGGAATTACAGGAGTCATAAACGCCGTTTACAATAAGACGGATATGATACTTATAGTTCTGGATAACTCCACAACGGCTATGACGGGACATCAGCCGCACCCGGGCACAGGGGTTACAATGATGAAAGAAATATCCCAAAAGATCAGCATCGAAAATATACTTAAGGCTATAGGCCTTGCATACGTAAAAACGGTAGATCCTTTCTGCCTTGAAGAGGCTGTGGCCGCCGTTAAGGAAGCGGCGGGGAAAGACGGAGTAAGGGCTGTGATATTTAAATCGCCGTGTATAGCAATAAGCAAACCGCTGAAAAAATTTAATGTAAGCAAAGAAGATTGTATAGGCTGTAAAAAATGTATCAGAGAACTGGGGTGCCCGGCTATCGTAAGGAACGGCGGAAAGGTGGAAATAGAAGATTCCCTTTGCTTTGGCTGCGGACTTTGCACTCAGGTATGTCCTAAAGGCGCCATATGCTCTTCGGATAAGGAGGGGAATTTAAAATGAATTCAGTAAATAATTGCCTGCTCTGCGGGGTAGGAGGACAGGGGACGGTGCTTGCGTCAAGACTTATAGCCTTTGCGGCAATGGAAAAGGGGATGGACGTAAGAACGGCAGAAACCATAGGAATGGCCCAGAGGGGAGGCTGTGTGGCAAGCCATGTAAGAGTAGGGAAAAATATAGACTCACCCCTTATACCAAAGGGAACGGCGGACGTAATCATAGCATTTGAACCTGCGGAAGCCGTGAGGTGCATATCCTATCTGAAAAAAGGAGGGACGGTAATCGTTAATGATAAAGCTGTGAAACCGGTTACGGCGGCGCTTATGGACAGCGGATACAACGGAGAAGAAATGCTAGATTATTTAAAGTGTAATATAGAAAATCTGACAGTGATCAACGGGGATGAAATATACGGAAAATGCGGATCTTTTAAGGTGCTGAATACTGTTTTACTGGCGGCGGCAGCAAGATCCGGGGCTTTGGGAATATCAAAAGAAGAGCTTGAAAGCGCCGTTTTAAAGCTTGTGCCGTCAAGATTTCATGAAATAAATTTAAAAGCTATTGAAATTGTATATGAAAATAAATGATGACCGGAGGAGACGCATAATATGAAAATGAAAGAATCCCAATTTATACTTATAAAAGAGCAGCTGAAGAATTTGAAGGTGCAGAAAGGCTTTTACGGAGAGAAACTTAAAGATACAGACGTGGAGAGCATAAATTCTCAGGAAGATTTTCAGAAGCTTCCGTTTACATGGAAGGGGGACTTAAGAGAGGCGTATCCTTTGGGACTGCAGGCGGTCCCGGACGGGGAAGTAGTAAGGATACATTCTTCCTCGGGCACTACCGGAACTCCCGTAATAATCCCGTATACTGCAAAAGATGTGTCGGACTGGGCGGAAATGTTTTGCAGATGTTATGAAACTGCGGGCCTTACCAAGTTTGACAGAGTACATATAACTCCAGGATACGGGCTTTGGACAGCGGGAATAGGTTTTCAGGCCGGAGCCGAAAAACTTGGGGCAATGGTAATACCTATGGGACCCGGAAATACTGATAAGCAGCTTAAGATGATGATGGACATGAAATCCACCGTACTTTGCGCCACCTCGTCTTATGCTCTTTTACTGGCAGAGGAAATTGAAAAAAGAGGAATAAAAGATAAAATTTATCTGAAAAAAGGAATAATAGGCTCTGAAAGATGGGGAGAAAAAATGAGAAAAAGGATAGCCGGGGAGCTTGGAGTAAAGCTTTATGATATATACGGACTCACCGAGGTATACGGACCCGGCATAGGAATAAGCTGTGATTTTGAATGCGGTATGCATATGTGGGACGACTATATTTACTTTGAAATAGTCGATCCAAAGACAGGAGAGAATCTTCCGGACGGAGAAATCGGAGAACTGGTAATAACCACATTGAAAAAAGAAGGAGCTCCTCTCATACGGTACAGAACCCACGATCTTACAAGAGTGATACCGGGAGATTGTCCGTGCGGAAATAAATACCCAAGGATAGATACGATACTGGGCAGAACGGATGATATGGTGAAGGTAAAGGGCGTAAATATTTTTCCGAGCCAGATAGAGGAGGTGCTTTCAGGAGTAGAGGGGGCCTCCAGCGAATATCAGTTTATGATAGACCATTTGAACGGAAGAGATATATGCACGCTTTTTGTAGAAACCAATCCCGGCGTCAATAAATATGCGGCGGAGATAGAGATACAGAATAAATTTAAGTCTTCGATAGGCATATCCGTAGAAGTAAAGCCTACTGACATAGGAGAACTTCCAAGAAGCGAAAAAAAATCCACGAGGATATTTGATAACCGGTATTAATGCCGGTTATTTTTTACATTAGTGTTGTATAGCTCTATTTGCTGAGACAGATAATCTATCATGTACTTTTTTGCATAAAGAAGATATTCCTCTCGCAAAGAATAGTAAACGGAAAGCTTTGTTTTTCTGCTTATATAAAGTATACTGTCTCCTAACATTGCGGTAAGCGTCCTGCCTGACGTACTCGGAGATGACCACGTGATCTTGGCCGCTACTGTGGGATTTATTTCTTTGTTTTTGCACAGATATTCCACTATAGTACGTTTGAGCGGATTATAGAGTATCTCAGAAAGTGTCTCTATGGAAACGTTGGAGTATGATATTTTGGAATCTATTGCGTACTGACAGTATTCCCCCAGTATGATAAGCATGGCGTCGGTCTGAGATTCCGGCTTGCATATCATTATAGACGGCGCCGCCAGTGATATGGAACACACGCTTTTCTCTATACTCTCTTTATCCGTTCCAAGACACAGGCAAAGAGAATCCTTTATGGAGTCGGAATTTATTTTTTCATATATTTCTTTTACCAGATCAGCGTTTTCATTATGAAAATCGCACGCTACGCTATAAGATGTTTTTAAAATATTTGTTACATCGATTATTACAGAATCAAAATTGTTTATACAAAATATAAAGGATAATTTTATAGAGTCTTTTATATTGTATTCAAATATTTTATTTATAAGCTCTGATGTTTCTTCTGGAAAATCGTCTCCAAAATAGTGCGTTAAAAGCTTTTCAACAGAAATATTATCTTTTATATATTGTAAAAATTCATTAAAATCCGAGCGGTCTTCAGAAAGATAATCATCCAGTATAAGATTTATAAGAGAAGAGATATTTCCATCACAATAAAAGAAAGGAGATAAATATTTAGGGATCTTATGTTCAAATATTTTTATATATTTATCAAAGATCCTAAGCTCCAGTTCCAGATCGTGATTACTTTTTGAAATTTTTTCGGTATAATATTCTCTGTTGAAAAATATTGTAAGCATCTGTACCGA
Organism: uncultured Eubacteriales bacterium; assembly: GCA_949282945.1. Lineage (GTDB taxonomy): Bacteria > Bacillota > Clostridia > UBA1212 > CASDQQ01 > CASDQQ01. The sequence goes on along the minus strand of CASDQQ010000095.1, from coordinate 7,943 downwards.
GTCCGTTATTATACCGGGTTCCCTTTTAAATATCATTACTTTTGCCGCTTTCTTCTACATTATAAACTATTCTATAGTATACCAAAATTTTCAGATTAATACTTCTTAATATAATATCATATTTGATTTGATATGTACACGTAAAATTTTTGTTAAAAATTGTGATAGTTTTGTTAGATTTATTATAAATTTACAAAGTTTGCGCAAGCTGTTATATTATTGTATGGTAGATTGTACCTGAATTACAGTTGTTTAACAGAAAGAAGAAAAGTATTATGGGGAAAATACATGGGAATACAGATTCCGTGAAGAAAAGCGTGCTTGAAGAGTTAGAGGCTCTTTATGACGCGGAGATATTAAAGAGTGAGCTTATACCTTTAAATATATATGAAACGATATTCAATAGTTCTGAAAAACTTAACAGAGAGATAGCGGTATATTTAGACCGGAGGGGCAATTTGGTATCCGTCGCTATTGGCGATAACAATAAAGTAGATCTGCCGGAGATAGGCGGTAAAAGGGACGAAAGAAGGCTGTCGGGAATAAGATGTATACACACCCACCCTTCCGCATCAGGAAAGCTTTCTGACGTGGATTTGGGCACGTTGTCCAATCTCAGGCTTGACGCAATGATCGCGGTAGGCCTTAAAGACGGAAGTATATTTGTAGGCAGCCTGGAAAGAAATGAAAAAGGCGAGTTGAAAGATCAGAGGGTAGGCGGACCTTTTTTCCTTCCAAAAGACAGTGAAAGATTAAATAGCTTTTTTGAAATCATAAATACTACGGACAAAGAGGCGTCCCGTCTTTCAGATACTGACGAGATCGCGGAAAAAGGCGAGAGGGCCATACTTGTGGGACTTTCTTTGCCCGGTTCAGAATACGACGGTACAGAATCTCTTGCCGAGCTTGAGGAATTGGCGAAAACCGCGGGCGCGGAAGTAAAAAAAAGGATACTTCAAAAGAAGGAAAGAGCTGACTCGGCTTTTTATATAGGCCGGGGAAAGGCAGAGGAGCTTTCTTTGATGAGACAGGCTCTGGATGTAAACCTTATCATATTTGATGATGAACTTTCAGGAGCGCAGATAAGAAACCTCGAGGCCATAACGGGAGCCAGAGTGATTGACAGGACGTCTCTTATTCTGGACATTTTTGCTCAAAGAGCTAAATCCACGGAAGGAAAACTACAGGTAGAGCTGGCGCAGATGAAATATATGCTTCCCAGGCTTACGGGAAGGGGCGTTGCTATGTCAAGGCTTGGCGGCGGGATCGGGACAAGAGGTCCGGGAGAAACAAAGCTTGAAACGGACAGACGTCATATAAACAGGCGTATAAAAGCTATAGAAAGACAGCTCGCTGAGGTGGGAAACAGGCGCGGAGAGCTGAGGAACGCCAGAAAAAGAAATGCTGTGCCTACCGCGGCTTTAGCCGGATATACAAACGCGGGAAAATCCACCATAATGAATTACCTTTGTCCTGCCGCGGACGTTTTTGCGGAGGATATGCTTTTCGCCACGCTCGATTCTACAGTGAGGAAGCTTAAAGATCCTAAGAACATAGGTCGGGAGGCTCTTCTTTCAGATACGGTGGGATTTATAAGAAAGCTGCCTCACGATTTGGTGGAGGCTTTTAAGTCTACTTTGGAGGAAACCGTATTCGCCGATCTGATACTGCATGTGGTGGACGCTTCCAACGAGCGTTTTTTAGAGCATATGGAGGTTGTTGATAAAATCCTTTGCAGTATAGGGGCGGAAAAAACGCCGGTATTTATCGTATTTAATAAAATAGATAAAGCCCCGTCCGATTTCAGGATACCTGTTGAATACAAAAGCTCGTCTGGTGAAAATAAAGGAGTCAGAACATTTTGTGTATCCGCTAAAACGGGAGAGGGAATGGAACAGTTAGCTGAAGCTATATTTGAAAATTTATTGATATACAGAAAAAAAGCTGTTTTTTGTATACCATTTTCAGAAGGCGGAATACTTTCTGCGCTTCATGAAAGCGGCGGGGTGCAGAAAACGGAATACGGTGAAAAGGGAGTAATTGTAGAGGCTATCGTAAGCGGCGAAATTCTGGGCCGATATAAAAAGTATGAAATTGACGGCAGAGGAAACTAATGGAAAACAATATATTCAAAACGGCGGCGGGCGAAGCTTCCGCCGAGTTTACAGAGAAGAGATCCAGATTTATAGGATATATAAAACCTGTGGCAAATGAAGAAGAGGCCGTAGACTTTATAGAAAAGATCAAAAGCAGGCATTGGGATGCGAAGCATAACGCGTATGCTTATTGCGCGGGTCTTGGAAATGAGCTTTCCCAAAGATACAGCGATGACGGAGAGCCGCAGGGCACCGCTGGAATGCCAGTCCTTGATGTTATAAGAAAAAGCGGTATTATGAATACTGTTATCGTGGTCACCAGATATTTTGGAGGTGTTCTGCTCGGGGCGCCAGGACTTGTAAGAGCGTATGGAAAGGCAGCGTCTTTGGCTCTTGAACAGGCCGGAATATCGGAATATGTTCTTTGCGACAAGCTATATTTGACGGTTGATTATTCATTTCTCAGCCGATTTCAAAGGGAAATCCCAAAAAGGGACTGGGTAATAGATGATATTGATTATGGGGAAAAAGTAATTTTGACAGTTATGATAAAAAAGGATGGGCTCGACGAGTTTAAAAATTTTGCCACAGAGCTTACAAACGGAGGCTGTCAGGTGGTTTTTAACAATGAAAGCGAGTATATAAAGATTTGATCATGGCAGATTTTATTATAAATAACTGGGGAACAATAGTTGTTTTTTTTATTCTTGCCGCCGCAGCTCTGGCTGCCGTGCGCAAGATACTGAAAGATAGAAATAAGTGCAGGGGCTGCGGGAATGGATGCAGTGAATGTCAATGCTATAAAAACTGCCGTTCTAAGAATAAGACCTTTTGATTAACTGTTACGGGCTGTCTGCTTATATTTTGTAGGAGAAAAGCCTTCTTTATTTTTAAATGCTCTGGTAAAAGTGTGTATACAGCTGAAACCGCAGCGCTCTGATATCTCTGAAACCGTCATATTAGAATAGAGCAGGAGATATTTAGCATGATCTATGCGGATATTTGTATGATACTGAATGGGAGAAATTCCGTAATGTTTTTTAAACAATCTGGACAAATGATATTTACTGATATGGGAAATTTCCGCCAGATCGTCTAAGGATACCGTACTGTCGATATTATCGTCAAGATACTGTTTTACCGAAAGTATCTCCTGAAATTTGTCATAGATATCCATATTTTCAGTATAATAAATTTCCCTTAGTATAAAGGACCATATCTCTATGAATATTCCTTTGCAGTAAAGATTATGAAAGAACAGATTATTTTCATATTCATGCAGCAATGAGAAAAATAATTTTTCAAATACCAGTGGATTTTTCAGCCGTATCATATTTGGAAAAATAAAATCTTCGCTGTCCAAAATGTTTTTACGAAAATAGTGAAGGCATTTTGGATCTGTTTTTTCATAAATAGTATAATTAATATAAAGATCAGGACTCAGTGAATCTTCAAAAAAGTCAAAATGAATGTGCGGCTGACGCACAGGGGTGTCATAAAAATGGATAATATGTTTTTGTCTGGGCTTGATTATGAACAGACATCCTTCCGTTCCCTCATAGCAAGTACCTTCTATATTTATCTTAACTTTGCCCGATTTAATATAGATCAATTCGTAATCGAATAGTTCTCGTTCGTTCATGATAAAGGGGTCCGGAGCAGTATGGTCCCAGACCCGGCGTACGTATGGAGATATATTAGAAAAATTATACATATTTAGCCCTCGTTTAATAGCAAGAATAGTTAAAATATAATAAAGTTTTGCTAAATACATTATACAGGCAAAAGATATATAATGCAATCATAGTTAAACAATTTCAAACAAAGACAGGAGGGCCTTTTTATGAGGAAATTAGTAAAATTGTTGGCGGCGGCATTAGCCGTTTTTATGGCCATAAGCAGTATGCAGCTTATGGTATGGGGAGATGAAAGCGCAAAAGTTCTTGCGTCATGGAAAGGAATCGAGGCTAAAAATACTGACGAGGGTTTTGTGAAAGATGAAGCTACAGGAGTACTTAAAGTACCGGTAGATTTTAACGGACATGTATGGGGTCTGTATATGAATCCTGAGGAGGTAGGACTTTCAGGCGGAGATATCTACAAATTAGGCGTTATAATCAAGATTAACGGGGTGGAAGAAGAGGCCGACAGGATCAGAGTTAATCCCGGATTCGCTGCGCCTGCCGGAAACAGTGAGTTTGGAGCAGATTTTGAGGTGAGCGAGATAGAAGAGCATATTGGCGAAACCGTTATACTGGTGGGTGCTTTTACTCTGCCTGAGGGCTGCACAAGCGTAGAAAACAGAATTTGGCACAGTAAAGGCACAGATATAGAAGTGCTTGAATTTATAGTGGCGGAAAACGGATATAATTTTGAAGGATATCAGGGATATTCTGTAATGGCTGAAAAGTGCGATATAAATGATCAGAATGCTGTTGAAAATATCGAGACTGAGCAAAAGGAACAGGAAAGCGAGGAGGGAAAAGACGAACCTCAGGATACTGATAAACAGCCTGATGGTGACGAAATAAAGGAACCTCAGGATACTGATGGAGATAAAACGGAAGTACCGAAAACAGGAGATTTTTCAATTGCTTTTACATTCTGCTGCATTACGCTTTCTGCTGTTGGAATCATGTTGTTTAATAAAAACAGGAGGAGAGCATGAAAAAGAAATTTGTTACAGCAGCAAGTTTGCTTATTGCCGTCTGTATACTTTTAACAGGAAATATCCAGGGAGCTTACATATACGCCGAGGAATCTCCTGAAATTCTGAAAACCTTTCTGGGAAGTGAAGCCCAGAATCCGGAAGATATGCTAAAACGCAGTGAGGAAACGGGAAGCATAAGTATACCGGAAGAGTTTCAGGGACACATTTGGGGGTTTTATACTTTGCCGTCCGATATAGGAGCTGAAGCTGACGATGTCCTGAAAATAGCGCTTATAGTCAAAATCAACAGTATTGGCCAGGAGGACGGACTGCTTAAAGTAAATCCCCTTTTTGATCTGGGGGACGGGGTGTTTACCGAGTACGGAGCGGATTTCCCTATAGCCGAGTTTCAGGATTATATGGGTGAGACAGTTATTTTAGTAGGAGCGTTTACGGTCCCTGAAGAATGTGAGAGGATAGAAGCCAGGATGTGGCACAGCGCCGGAATCGATGTAGAACTGTTGGAAGTGGTCATTGCAGAGAATGGGTATAATTTTGAAGGATATAAAGGATTCTCTGTTGTCGAAGAACGGTACGACACGGTAAACTATGATTCTAACGCCGAGGAAAATATGTTTACGGAAGAAGATCCAAGTTGGAAAGACCCTAATGCTTCGCCGGAACCGGAAAATACTGACGAACCCACTGAGGCGCCGCAAACAGAAATTCCGGAAACACAGGGTGCTGAACAGGATCAGGAGCCTGTTGAAAATAATACTCCGACAGCTTCTGCTGAAAAAAATGTAACAGAATCAGATAATGACGGCGGAACTGTTCTTTGGATCATTATAGGAGTTGTCTTGATCGCTGCGGCCGCAGTAGTCGTATTTGTGATCTGGAAGAAGAGGAAATCAAAATGAAAAAGTGGATCATTTGTGTCTTAACTATATTTACGGCGCTCTCTGTACTGGGAGCGTCCTGTCAGAACAACGGAGCGGATGAAACAGGAAATCCGCAGGAAACGGAGCGTGAAGAAGTGGAAAGCAAACATTATACCTATGCCGAGATAGTATCCTATCTTTATGATATGGAACGCCTGGCAGAGCTTCCCAAATACGGGGAATCATCAAAAGAATTTACTTCCTATGACAGAAGATCTGTTTATAATGAAGAAAGTGGTACTTATGAAAACTGGAGCGCTAATGCGGACGGAAACGGTATTATCAGAGAAGAGGACGGAGGAAGTGTCATTGCGGAAATGGAAGGTCCCGGGTACATTACGAGGATCTGGTCCGCTCAGGTAAACGGCTATGGGTCGGGGAAAATCAAGATATTTATTGACGGTAATGAAACTCCTGTGATCGATACCACATTTCAAAGTTTATTCAGAGGGAGCAAAAAGATTTTTCCCTATGATTCTCTTTCCTATATGGCGGCAAGAGGTCTGAACTGCTATGTTCCTATAACTTATAACCAATCATGTAAGGTAGTAGTATATGATAAATGGGGGCAATATTATCATATCAACTATGTCACGCTGCCGGAAAACGCCACTGTGGAATCCTTTACATATCCTTTAAGCGAGGAAAACGAAGCTGCTTTGAAAAAAGCGGATGAATATTTATCGGGAGACCTGAGTGTGATCGAAGCGGAAGAAGGGGATAAAGAGTTTGAACAGACGGTAACGGCCAAATCGGGGGAGCGGACAGAGCTGTTTAGCACCACTGGAAAAGGAGCTATTAAGGGACTTCAGATTCAGGTGGAAGGGCTTACAGGAGAATTTGAGGATTGGCAGACTCTGAAAGAATTGACGTTGTCCATGTATTGGGATAATGAATCAGAGCCCAGTGTCTGGACGCCGTTAGAAGATTTCTTTGGAACTACCGGAGGGGTAAATCCCTACCAGTCACTGCCTCTTGGAGTTACTCAGGACGGTGTTTTCTACTGCAGATGGTATATGCCATATAATGACGGAGCGAAAATATTGGTGGAAAACGACGGAAGCAGCGATTTCAAAATAAAGGTAAGGGTTGTGACCGAAGAAACGGATGTTGAAAATAAAATGCGCTTTCATGCTAAATGGCAGAGGATGGAGGACGCGGAAGACGAAGATCAGCGGTGGCCGGACAGCAGCGTCCTTTCTGTAAACGGCCGCGGAAGATTTTTGGGAATGATGCTCCATAATTATAAAACTAGCGGAGAAGTAGACCCGGACTGCAGGGAAGGTTTTGCATGGTGGGGCGAAGGTGACGAAAAGTTCTATATTGACGGAGAAAAGTTCCCTTCATGGTTTGGCACAGGAACGGAGGATTACTTCGGATACGCGTGGTGCGATCCGACGCTTTTTGACCAGGCTTTTCATGCTCAGACCTATAATAAAGGCGGTGTGAATGAAGAAGGGAACAAAGTTCTGTGCAGATATCAGATTATTGATAATATTCCTTTTTTTGAAAGTTTTCAGGGATATCTGGAAAAATATTATGGAGAAGACTATGTCAGATACGCTAACGTGGCATATTTTTATCTGGAATCAGGAGCAAAAGACGCAATAGGTGCAAGCAGTTTACAGGAAAGAACAGATTATTACCTGTATCTGCCTCCGGAAGGTACGTTTTTTGAGGGAGAATCTCTGTATATTAGATCGTTCAGCAACGGTACGCTAGATACTCAGGGGATGAAAGATTTTGGGGATCAGTGGTCCAATGACAGTCAGCTGTGGTGGAAACCTGCGAAGGCGGGAGCTACATTAGATATATATGTGAATCTGCCTGAGGCCGGAACATATACTATAAAGGGCAATTTTACTATGGCGGGAGATTACGGAATAGCGAGGTTTTCTTATAATGGGGAAAATATTGGAGAAGCTATGGATTTCTATGCCACATCCGTAAAAGCTACGGGCGAAATTACAATTGGAACGGTATCTTTGCCTAAAGGCCTGAGTGTTCTGCGGGTGACGGTGGAAGGGAAAAATAAACTTTCCAGTTCGTTTATGCTCGGCTTGGATTATCTAAGTTTTGAAAAGTAAGATAGTATAGTTAAGCGTGTGGTTAAGCGCGGCAGGATTGCCGCGCTTTTTGTTAGTTGAAATTTACGTTAGTTGAAAAAGTAAACGCAACCTCGAAGAAGTAAACGCAATGCGAAAAGTTAAATGCAACGTGGAAGAAGTAAACGCAACTCTCAAAAATCCGAATAAA
>CASDQQ010000094.1 GCA_949282945.1 uncultured Eubacteriales bacterium | reverse complement strand
ATAAATATTTTATTTATATCAGCCTTTTCAAGGTATCTCCACTCTCCTTTTTTCACGTCTAAATTTAATTTGCCTATAGCCGTGCGCTTAAGTTTAATTACCGGATAACCTATACATTGGCACATTTTTCTTATCTGTCGATTTCTTCCTTCATGAATTATGATTTTTAAAGAATTTTTAGTTAACCTTTCTACATAGGCTTTAGAAGTAAGCCTGCCGTCACCGTCAATATCGATACCGTTTCTAAGCTTTTCAATATCATCATCGGAAGGCTCCCCATCTGTTTTAACAATATATGTTTTCCCTATTTCATGAGCCGGATGAGTAAGTTTGTATGTAAATTCCCCGTCATTTGTCATGACCAAAAGCCCCTCTGTATCATAATCCAGTCTTCCCACCGGATAAACCCGCTCTTGTAAATGAGAAAAATAATCGGAAACACATTTTCTTCCAAACTGATCTTTTGATGTAGTTACTACGCCAGCCGGCTTATTAAACATGATATATGTAAATTTTTCAGGTTCTGACAAACTTTTCCCATTTACCAGAATTTTGTCCCTTCCAGGATCTATAGATAAACCCTGTTCCGTTACTTTAATGCCGTTTACAATTACTCGTCCTTCCGATATTATCTTTTCACACTCTCGTCTTGACGCCACTCCGCAAAGAGCCATGTATTTTTGAAGCCGTATCTTTTCCATATCTCCAGTATTTGTCTCCAAACAATTTTATGAAAATAATTATTGCAACTTTCGTATAATCTGTCAATAAATCGATCATATAAAACGGGGGCTTACAGCATTAAATTCTTCATTATTTAACCTCTGTAAGCCCTTTTGATTTATATTTCAAAATTTTCAGACACGGTATTACTGTTTTTTTTACCCATTCCAGTCAGGGTGTCGCATATTTTATTTATAGCTCCCGGTATCATATCCACAAGTTTTTCTACCGTAGTGTTGCTGTCAACAGGCAGAAGCTGCACGTTACCGTTGGCAACTACCAAAAAAGCAATAGGAGATATGCTTACTCCCGCTCCGCTTCCTCCTGCGAAAGGATATTTTACCGGAGTTATTACAGCCGACGTATCCGTTTCTCCGTTTTCACAATCGCATACCGAAACGTCGGTTCCGGAAAAATCTATATCACCGCAGTATTCTCCTCCTCCGGCCGCAAACCCGAAGGATACCTTTGATACCGGGATTATAACGCTTCCGTCCGGAGTCGTTACAGCTTCTCCCACGATCGTATTAACGTCTACCATATCTTTAATACTTTGCATAGCCGTGGTCATAAGACCGCATATTGGATGCTCTTTCATCTTTAAACACCTTCACTTTCTTTTTTATGAACCAAAAAATAAATCTAAATATTTCTTTAATAGCATTGGCTTTTTTTATCTTTAATATGCACTGAACGCTTAAATCAAAATAAAATTTATTATATACAGGATATACATTTATAGATACATTTTTTAATTGGGCATAATTTCCAAGAACAGCTAAAAACGATCCGTAAGCTCCGTATAACATGCCTGAAACAACGGCTGTAAGAGCGGCGTCTTCCGCTCCGAGTTTTGATTTTACTAAAATATATTCAACGTCAAAAATGCGCAAAATTTCTTTATACCTATCTTTAACATAGGATTTAATATAATCATTCTTAGGAGCCTTCTTTTTTTTCATTTTATTGGGATATATTATTTTCCTGATTATAAGCTTATTAAAAAATACTATACCGATAATAAATCTGTTAGTATCTTTATGGTAATAGTATTTAATGTTCAGCTTTATAGAAAAAAAATCCCGCAGATTCAATAAAATCACCTCTACAGGATATAATTGACATTTTTATGAAATTTATTCTTCTTTTTCCTCTGAGGTTATCTGAGGAAGCTCGTCCAGTGAAGAAAAACCAAGGGCCCGAAGAAATTCCGGCGTGGTTCCGAAGAGAGCCGGTCTGCCCGGTGCGTCCGACCGGCCCACTTCGCAAATCATTCTTTTATCCAAAAGCCGTGTGATGACGCTGTCGCAGTTTACCCCTCTTATGCTCTCGATCTGCGCTCTTGTAATAGGCTGATTATAGGCTACTATAGCCAGAGCTTCCATGGCGGGATTGGAAAGGTAGCTCATATGCCTTGGCTCAAAATAGGACTTTATATCCTCATAATATTCTTTTCTCGTACAGAGCTGATAAGCATCATCTATTCTCCTTATCATTATTCCCCTCGGCTCTTTATTATATCTGTCCATCATGCGGTTCATTACACCGGAGACCTCCCGAAGGGAAATACCGGTAACTTCAGCTATATTCTCAGCTTTTACCTCATCACCGGCCGCGAATAAGAGAGCCTCTATTATGATTTCTATCTTTTCCGTCATATATTCAAGCCCCCTTATCAATCCTTATAACATCTATCTCGCCAAAAGGCTCGTCCTGATTTACAGATACTTTTTTCCCTTTAGACAGTTCCAAAACAGCCTGCAGTCCCGTAACAACCTCTAATTTTGAATTTTTAGATAAATTAAAAATATCTGAAAAAATAAATCTGGCTCTCTTTTTCAAGGTTCCCAGTATTTCTTTTATTTTCGATGAAAGGCTTACTTTTTCATGTTGGAGTATCTTTTCCATCTTCTTTGATGTGTCTGCCATTTTATAACGGTTTCTTTCATTTACATTACACATCGCTTTTTTCAAAAGCTCCGGATTAAGTTCAAGTATCTCATCGTCATAATTAAAAGATATTGGCTCCGGATATTTATAAATAGCTTTAGACCACTCCTGCTCATATTTCAGGAACTCCTGGGATATTTCTTTAAATTTCTTATATTCAACAAGCTTGAGCACCAAGTCAAGACGCGGATCTTCTTCCTCTTTTTCTTCCTTTTTAACAGGCAGGAGCATTCTGGATTTAATATGTAAAAGAGTTGAAGCCATGACCAGAAACGAACTGGAAACCTCCAGATCCAGTTCGTTCATAGAGTAAAGATATTCCATATACTGGTCAGTTATCTCGGTTATTCTTATATCATATATGTCCATTTGATTTTTTTCAATAAGATGAAAGAGCAAATCAAATGGACCTTCAAAATTACTCAGCTTGATATTATACAACGTAATGCTCTCCCGTCAAAAAATTCCATTAAGATAATAGCATATCTTGTATGAAACTACAAGCGGGTAACTAAATATTGTTGTTCATATTGTCATAATTACCATATTCTCTCCAGATGTCTATCATCGTCTCATATCTGTCAAGAGGCAATCCGGTATAAGCGCAGTTTGATGTAGAAAAGATATATCCGTATCCTCTTTCCATACCTTCTCGCAAAGATCGCAGTATATCATTTCGGCATTCTTCATCGCTGCCGGTCTGTAAAAGCCCACAATTTACATTTCCTATTAAAGCAATATCATCGCCTATTATTTTACGTACTTCCGGAATACTAACTCCACCCTGAGGATCCAGAGAATGTATGGCGTCAGGTCCGCAGTCAGCTATCTGTTTTACGATAGGCATAATATTGCCATCCGTATGTTTGATCGTATAAAATCCCATTTTACGATATTCTGTAATTACTTCCTTTAAATAAGGTCCGATCAGTTCATCAAACATATCGGGGCTGAAAAATGGATTGGTATTAAAGCAATAATCGGAACATAAAGCAAAACCATCCAGGAGATGACCGTTTTCATCCAGTTTTCTCGCAAAGCTCAAAGAGCCTTCCACGCGGCGTTTGGAATCATCATTAAGCGCTTCCGGTTCTTCATACATTCTGGTTGAAAAATCAAACATTGAATTCCCGTCCGGAATCGCCCAGGTAGGATCTCCGTGCATCATAATATAATATTCGTCTCCGCTTTTTTTGCGTATACTTTCCAGAAGTCGCATAGTGTTCTCAAATCCGCCCGGATTGGGATGTATAAAAATCGCGCTGTGCCCATATCTTTTTGCGGTATCAATATAAAGTTCCGCCATGTCGTCAATATGAACGTTACGCTCATTCTGACTCATTTGATTCCACTGATGATATGTACGGTGCGACGGATGTACCTTTCCGAAGGCCTCCATAGTCAAAAAAAATACCAATTCAAATGTAGGAACCTGACCGCCTATTTTTTCACATTTTAACGTTTTAATAAATCTTTCCCGATTAGTCATATATTTAACCTCACTTTTTTCAATTTCAACGGATGTCTATTATTATAGTTTTTATTTTATCAAATGTCCACTATTTTTACAGCCAACTTATTTAATCTGAACAGAAAAAAAGACCCGTGGTTTTATATGCCACAGGTCTAAAAGCACTCAAACAGTTAATTATTCTCTAACTTCTTTTTTCTTCAGGATAACTGCCGCTCCTAAAGCAACTAACGCAACTAACGCCAAAACTGCTACATTGGTAAAATCTCCGGTAACCGTATTGTCCTCTTTACCATCGTCTTTGTCAGTATCCTTATCTCCGTCAGTATTTCCGCTTCCATCCTCTGTAACAGAAGAAATCTTAATGCTTGAAATACTTCCCTCAAAGCTAGGATCCGGCCACTTTGTAGCTTTACCAACAACAACCGGTCCACCTAAATTTCCCATAAGGTCTTTACCCTCGGTAGGCAATGTAAGAGCAAGTTCTCCGTCAATGTATACATTAGTAACATCCTGCTCTATAACATATGTTAATGTATATTCTTTATTAAGTTCCAAAGTATCTTCCGACTGGAAAGTAGCATGCGCGTTACCTTCGCTGGTAGAAGTAGAATTTCCCTTGCTCTCGCTTGTATTATCTCCGTTCGTAGCAATAGCGTAACGCACGCTTCCATCTTCCATAAGGCCTATTACAACCCACTTACCGTCCGAATCGCCTACTCCAAGAAGATTGGTATAATTTCTGAAAGCGGCGGGCGTAATCACAAACTCTATCTCAACTTTGTCAACATTTGCAAAAATGTCGTCCGGAAGAGATATTCCTCCGTTGCCCTCAGCGAATACTGCTTTTCCGTCGGAAAACGTTACTCCGTCATTAGCCGTACCATTATTATTATTTCCGGAAACATCATTAGCCGTACCGTCTTCAAATGTATATTCAGCTATAACGGTCTTTTTCTCAGCGGCGCTCACACTGACTGAAAAAATAGCTGTTACGGCCAAAGCTAATACACACAAAACGGCAATCATTTTTCTTGCACCATTCATTTTTAAATCCTCCTAATTAAAATCAAAGTAAAATACCTTTATTGTTTTAATAAGAACATACTTTTTCTATGTTTACAATAATAATATGACTTTTTAAAACAAATAAATCGTATAATCTTACAGTAAAATTCTTAGTAGAGCCGGTGTTATAAAAGATTCATATAATATTCCCGCAAGCATGATCCCAACCGCTATGAGAGACGTCTTTAAAAAGTTCAATATAGAATTCTTAAAACTTATATCAAAACCTTTTCTCGCCAACAGCTTAAAAACATTTATAGAAAATATTACGGCATTTATACTTAGAAACATAAAGGCAGAAAGCTTAAAAAAATCAGTAGGAAGAAGCGTAAGCATACATGTCAGTATTCCTTTTTTTCCGAATCCACATATAAATATACCCATAGAAAAACCGGAAATAAAAGCCTTTGACAAACATAAAAAATATATTGCGGGCAAGCCTATTATAGTCATTCCCGATATGAAAAGAAATAGAAGATACTTATAGTTTCCTCCCAGGGAAAGAGTAAAAAGACTTCCACCGGAAACGCTTTGGTTTTTGTATATTTCGGAAAATCCTCCGAGATAATCGGAAAGCTCTGAGATCTGCACTCTGCTCAGATTATTTACAGTAAACGCTCCGGCGCATATACCCGCAATAACGCAAATAATTATACTGCAGCAAACGCCAATATTGTGTTTAAAAATATTTTTTAACAAGCAATTCCCTCCCCGGAATAAATATTTAGTAAAAATCTATTCCGAGAGTTCCTTTTAAATACCTGTCTGCCATTAAAATTCCTATTATCGTTTTTCCGTCGATGATCTTCCCATCCGTTATCATTTTTAAAAGCTCTTCTACACTATATTTTTCCGTAGAAATAAATTCATCCTCATCAGGATGAGAATCATGGGCCTTTAAGTTGGTGGCAAGATACATATGCAGAACTTCATTTGAAAATCCCGGAGTAGAATAAAAACTTGTTATATGAGTTATCCTTCCTGAAAACCCCGTTTCCTCTGAAAGCTCTCGCTCTGCGCATTCCTTTGGATCTTCCCCGGGATCTAACTTTCCCGCGGGTATTTCTATAGTTTCTGTTTCCGCCGGAGTCCTGTACTGCCTTACAAGATATATATATCCATCCTCGGTAACCGGGATCACTACCGACGCGCCGGGATGCACTATAACGTCCCTTTTAGCGAGCCTGCCGTTTGGAAGCTCCACCGTAACCTTATGGTAGTCTATTATACCTCCTTTTGCCACCAGATCGTCAGAAACTTTCTTTTCAAAATAATCCATCAAGCATTCTCCTTTATCTCATTTGTCGCAAGGAAATCACAGCGGTTGTTATACTCGTTGTCCGCATGGCCCTTTACCTTTATGAACTTTATTTTATGCACTCTGTTCTTTTCAGCCAATCTTCTCCACAGATCTTCGTTTTTTACGGGATCCTTACTCTCTGTTTTCCAACCGTTTTTCATCCAGTTATATATCCAACCTTTAGAAAATGCGTTTACAAGGTAAGAGCTGTCGCTGTATAGATTGACTTCGCAAGGTTCTTTCAAAAGTTCAAGAGCCTCTATAGCGGCAGTAAGTTCCATTCTGTTATTGGTAGTATCCCTTTCAAATCCGCTTATTTCCTTTTTGTTATCTTTATACATTAATATGGCTCCAAATCCTCCTGGGCCGGGATTTCCGGAACATGCCCCGTCTGTATATATGTCAACTGTCTTCATATATTCCTCACATATTGTCAGCCTTTTGGGTACAAGCCTTCATAGCTTCTATTACAGCATTCCGAAAACCGCTTTTTTCAAGTTCCGCTACAGCTTCTATAGTCGTTCCCGCAGGCGAACACACCATATCTTTAAGCTCTCCCGGATGTTTTTTTGTGTCAAGAAGCATTTTGGCAGATCCTAGCATAGCCTGAGCCGCCATTTCATAGGCAATATTTCTGGGGATCCCAGAACGCACCGCCCCATCCGCCATTGCTTCTAGCATAACGAAAAAATACGCAGGACTGCTAGATGTGAGAGCAATAACAGAATTCAAGTATTTTTCTTCCATGACCTGTACTTTTCCCACACTTTTAAAAATCCCTTCCGCAAACTCTTTATCCTCGGTCTCTATGTTTTCGCTGTAGCAAAGTACAGTCATTCCCTCCGATACCATTGCTGGAGTGTTGGGCATCGTTCTTATTATTTTGCACCGGCTTCCCAGTATTTTCTTTATTTTATCTATGGAAGCTCCGGCCACAATTGATATCACCGTCTTTTCAGCTGCTTCCTCTTTTATTTCCTCGAGAACTCCCAAAAGTACGTTGGGTTTAACAGAAAGGACTATAATATCACATTCTCTTGTTAAAGCAACATTATCATAAACAGCCGTTATGCCTGTTTTTTCCGCATACTTTTTCAGCTCTTCTGCGTTTATATCTGAAGCCTTTATACATGACGGGCAAACATATCCGCTTTTTATGACCCCTCCGATGATAGCTCTGGCCATATTTCCCGCTCCGATAAACCCTATCTTTTTATCTGTTTTCATACGTACACTCCTTCGCCGCGCTCTTTATATTTTCTTTTCAAAAAATTATAGCAAAAAACGCATATACTTTCTATACTTCTATAAGATAAGCTTCTTATCCGGCCCTTTTGCCATAGATTTCTAATTCCTGTATTCTTGCAACACCGTCCGCTCCCGGATCGATAATATATACCCTTATATATCTGGCTATAAATCTCTCCACATCTTTGTCTATTATCGAAGAAGTGTTTTCATATTCCCAGTCTATATCGGTCCAGTTTTCTCCGTCCGTACTGGCCTGTATTTTAAATGCCTTCGTGTTCAGACCAGCGTCGTAATAACCTGTCTGGGCATTCTTAAGAACGTATCTGGATATCCTGTACTCTTCTTTAAGATCTACGGTAAGCCATTTATCTCCCTCTTTTGATGATTGCCAACCATTATTTTTTGAAAAAGATCCATCAACAGCATTGGATGCTTCAAAGCCTTCATCCTCTCCAGAAGCTGTTACCGAATCGCACCTGAGGGAAATATTATAATTGACTCCTGAATACTCGGCGTAGAGCATAGCAAGATGGTCGGCTCTTACAAATTCCACATTGTCTCCATACTCCGCCTTAAGCTTATCTGAAAATTCCACTAAATCGGTAACGCTTATATCCCATGCCACTGCCTGGGGACACAAAAACACAGGCCTGCTCCCGTCAAATTTATCCATTTCACTTTTTATCTCATTATATATCTCATCTGTGCTGTAAGCATATACAGGTATATTTCTAAACTTTACAGCAGATCCTATAGTACCTGAATCCTCTTTTCCTAACTGAGGCCTGTAAGTAGAAAGCGCAAGTAAAGACCTCCAGTTTTTTCCGAGTATATCCTCCTGCTCTTTTGTAAGTTCGTGCCATAGAGTCACAAAATTGAGCCCCGTTTTCCAAAAATAATTGTCTGACATTTTTACATAATGTCCAAATACATCCGCGCCGTTTTCCAAATCTGAAAAAAGCTGCAAATATCCGTACCCAAGTCCGGAAGGTCCGCATATTAGAAGGTCATTGTCCGTGGCTGTTTTGTAATAATAATTTAATATCTGCGGAGCCGCGTCATAAATAGCGGGGGAAACAGTCCAGCTTAAAGGTATTTTTCCCCTGTCCTCCGAAAGCCAGGACATAGTATCCCGTTTCATAAAATGCTGTATATATTGTATATTGTCTCCATCGCTTATTATAAAGGCTATGTATATCTTATTTTCCAGTTCCGGTTTTTTAGGAGTTTCTTTTATTTCAAGCTCTCTTGACATAGAGGAATACACCGTATAGTTTTCAAAATAATCGGAAGGTATCGTGGGTATTCCGAAATTGCATCCCAAAGTTACGCCTTCCCCTTCATCCGACCACCACCCTGTTATATAACAGTTAGTGTAGTCACAATCCCCCAGGAATTTTTTTAAAAGCTCCTTATCCCTGTCCTGTGTCGGGTCAAGCCATAAAACGGCTGCTTTAACTGCTACCGCCATATCTCTTAAATGGCAGAATTGTTGGCTTTCACTGGGATCAAGACTGACTATGGTTCTTTTAGTACATTCAGGCCACACATTTTCATACATATATTCATACATTTCATACTTATCTTCAAAAACTCCGCAAAGATTTTCTATTATCGGAAAATTAAATGGCTC
>CASDQQ010000093.1 GCA_949282945.1 uncultured Eubacteriales bacterium | reverse complement strand
CTCCAAATAAAGATATTTTTAATCTTTCACCCCATATCGAGCTCATAAGCTAAACCTCCAAGTCCTCTGTATATCTCCCAAAAATCCGGGTACGACTTACTTACACATTCTGCGCCCATAAGTATTACAGGATATTCACATTTAAGCGCCGCTATCGCCGCGGACATAGCTATTCGGTGGTCGTTATGGGCGCTTATCTCCGTTCCGCCTTTAAATCCCCCGGGTGTTCCCTCTATTATCAGACTGTCTTTCAGCTCTTTTACCTTGCCGCCTAGTTTATTTATGGTCTGAGATATGGCGTAAAGTCTGTCGCTTTCTTTTATCCTAAGCCGCGCCGCGTTTTTTATTATGGTCACTCCGGGTGTCAGAGCCGCTATTACCGTAATTATAGGAACCAGATCTGGAATCTGAGAAACGTCTATGATATATTCCTGAGTATTTTCCTTTAGTCCTGTTCTTTTTTCAAATTCTTTTATTATATTTTCTATCTCACGGTCTCCCTGGACCGAATCTGCCTTAAGTCCGTCTATAGTTACCTGACTTCCCAGTGCTTTCGCCGCCATCCAAAATGCCGCCTGAGAATAATCTCCTTCGACCTTATAATCCGCGTTTTTATAAGTCTGCCCTCCGCTTATAAAGTAGCACAAATTTCCCGCGTCGTTATTGTCCGAACTGACTTTTATACCAAATTTACCAAGCATGTTCACAGTCATATCCACATAAGGTTTTGATTGAAGATCAGTAGTGATTTCTATCACAGAATCCCCGTCGATCATAGGAAGAGCAAATAAAAGTCCGCTTATATACTGAGAACTTATATTTCCTTCTATTTGAAAAAGTCCGTTTTTAAGCCTCCCTTCCATGTAAAACGGCAGCCATGACGACACAGGCTTTTCATAATAAATACGCTGTTTATCAAAAATATCCTTATACGCGTCAAGGGGTCTCTCTCCAAGCCTGCCCTCTCCGGTAAAAATATATTTTCCTCCTATAGCGGCGGCCACCGGTATCAAAAAACGTACAGTAGATCCGGATTCTCCGCAAAATATTTCTTTTTTTTCTTCCGGTCGCGGTATTATAAGTTTTTCCATGGCATTTTTTGTAGCCGTTATATCCTTGGACAGTACTACATTCTCTACGCGAGACACCTCTCCCGTAGCCATTTTTGCTAAATATGAACATATTACCGCCCTGTGCGCCATACTTTTTGACGGAGGTACGGTTACCTTTCCATTCAAACCAGATCTTTCAAGCCTCAGGTTCAACTTAAGAATCCCCCTTTTCGGAAAAACTCTTTTATATCTCCTGTGGGAATCTTTTCAACCCGCACTTTTCCTATTTCTTCGGGTATTATTACCGATGTGTTTTTTGAATTACTTTTTTTATCTTTTAAAATATTTTCCACAATTTTTTCTCTGTCCGCTTCATTATCTTCCACAGGCAATTTCAGTCTTTCCAATATTTCTTTCATGTCTTTGGAAGTTCCCCGTGGCATATATCCAAGGTTTTCAGACAATTTGCATATGGCATACATGCCTAGCGCCACAGCTTCGCCGTGTGTATATTTTTTGTAATGCCAATAGCTTTCATAAGCGTGTCCCAAAGTATGTCCGAAATTAAGTATCATTCTTTCTCCGTTTTCTTTTTCATCATTTTCCACTACAATCCTTTTTATCTCACAGCACCTGTATATTATTTCGTCGGAATACTTATAAAGGTCTTCAGGTATTTCTATTTTTCTAAAAATATCATATATTTTCCTATCCTTTATATACCCGTACTTAAGCGCCTCGGCGGCTCCGTCCGACAAAACCCGCCGGGGCAAATCTTTCAAACATTCCGGATCTATTATTACCAGGATAGGTTGATAAAATGCTCCCACCAAATTCTTTCCCTCGGGGAGATTTACCGCTACTTTTCCACCTATCGAACTGTCTATCTGGGCGAGCAGAGAAGTTGGGACCTGTATGAACGGTACTCCTCTCATGTATGTGGCCGCGGCGAATCCGGCCATATCTCCTATTACTCCGCCGCCCAACGCCACGATAAGGTCTTTTCTTGACGCTCCTTTTTCTATGAGAAAGCTATATATCTTTTTCAATGTATCTATTGACTTACTTTCTTCTCCCGCTTTTACTATAAAAATATGCGTTTCATATCCATTTTCTTTTAAAGAATCCAAAATAGTTTTCGCGTACAGTTTTTCTACATTACTGTCGGTTATAACGTATACCCTTTCTCCTTTAAAAACCTTTTTTATTTCCTCTCCCGCTTTTTTCAAAAGTCCGTGCTCTATTTCTATGTTATACGGACTTTCCGGTATATTAACGTATATTTTTTTCATACGCTCTCCTATATCTTTATTTAATTTATAATTTTCTTCTTATAATTTTCTTCCATCCGCCTCAGCTATCTTTCTAAGTTTACCCATAGCGCTTTCAAACTCTTCCGGAGTAAGCGATTGTTTACCGTCTGATTTGGCATGCGGCGGATCATTATGTACTTCGATGATAAGACCGTCCGCCCCGCATGCTATTGCGGCCTTTGACAGGGATTCTACCATCCAGGCATGACCTGTAGCATGAGACGGATCAACTATTACCGGCAGGTGAGAAAGCTTTTTAAGCACCGGTATGGCGCTTAAGTCGAGCGTATTTCTTGTATATGTCTCAAATGTCCTTATTCCTCTCTCACAAAGTATTACATCCTCATTTCCTCCGGCCATTATATATTCCGCTGACATTAAAAGTTCCTCTATGGTAGAGGACAGTCCTCTTTTAAGCAAAATAGGTTTCCTTACCTTCCCAAGTTCTTTAAGAAGATCAAAATTCTGCATGTTTCTTGCTCCTACCTGTATTACATCCACGTTTTCAAGAAACAGATCCAATGTTCTTGAAGAAACTATCTCAGTCACTACAGGCAGTCCTGTAGCTTCACTGGCCGCCTTTAAGAACCTTAGTCCCTGAAGCTCTAATCCCTGAAAAGAATAGGGGGAAGTTCTTGGTTTATATGCGCCTCCTCTTAAAAATGAAGCTCCTGAAGCCTTCACCTTTTTAGCTATTTCAATGATTTGATCTTCGCTTTCCACGGAACACGGCCCCGCGATCACCACCGCGTTTCCATCTCCTATAAGTTTATCTTTTATCCTTATAACTGAATTATCCGGATGAAATTTTCTGTTTGCCTTCTTAAACGGCTCCTGAACACGCATTACGCGCTCAACTCTTTCATCCATCTCTAAATGTTCCTGATTTATAACTGAAGTATCTCCTACAAGTCCCAATATAGAACAATTCTCACCGTATGTAACCTTTACATCAACACCATAGCTTCTTATCTTATTAGATAATTCTTCTATATCCTTTTTAGCTACATTATTTTTTAATACTATTACCATACAGATTGTCTCCTTAAAACTGTTTACTTTTTCATTAATTTATACCTATTTTGTATATATTGTCAAGGATTTAGCCTCTGTACCATTAGTATTTTCCGCAGTAATATTTATAAATCAGTGTTACATATTTAATTTAAATTACCACCGTATATAAAATAATAGGGGCCGGCATTCTGCCGGCCCCAAAAGCATTAGGCTTTTATTCATTTATCGTCCTTTTTTTTAAAAGGATAATTCCCACTGCAGAAGCTACAATCAATACAAATACAGCAACCGGTATCGCGTAATCGCCCGTCTGTCCAGGCTTATCCGTGTCATCAGGATCTTCTGTTCCGGGATTTTCGGGTTTTCCAGGATCCTCTGTTCCTGGCTCCTCGCCGTCATCAATTGCGGTCTTGGAAAACTGGAATGTGTAAAGATTAGCAACGTTTACTCTTTCTCCTTCAGGAACTCCGGTCATTACAAAGTATACGTCATGTACCCCGGTCACAGTGGCGGTAAGGTTAACTTCCGGCGCGGCGTGAGTTGCCCAGTTATCCGCTTCTCCGCTAGTTTCGGGAGTACTGATCGTTCCTACTTTTGTTCCGCCGTT
Organism: uncultured Eubacteriales bacterium; assembly: GCA_949282945.1. Lineage (GTDB taxonomy): Bacteria > Bacillota > Clostridia > UBA1212 > CASDQQ01 > CASDQQ01. Next base: position 67 of record CASDQQ010000093.1, on the reverse strand, counting down.
TTCAGCATTTCTTCCGTCGATCCAGATCTCTACAGCGGCATCCTTCATTATTCTGTTAAGTCTTCCG
>CASDQQ010000092.1 GCA_949282945.1 uncultured Eubacteriales bacterium | reverse complement strand
ACATCAGAACCCCAAAGTGTAAATAAAACAGGCTTTTCATCATAATGCGTTATCAAAGTTGAAAATGCGTCTACGCCGCCGCTGAACAAGCAGCCTGACTGGCTTTCATCATCGTTATACGCACCTGTTTTAACAACTTTCCTGACCTTGATCACATCCTGAGCGAATTCAAGCATCGGATACATTTTTACGTATCCTTCTCTAAGAGCCGAAACGCAATTATAAAAATCACTGTCAATAACGTCTAAAATAATGTCGGCATTATACAGCCAGGCTATCGGCAGGATATCACAAACGAACGGAATATTAGCCGCAGCTACACAGCAATTTTCAAAATTGTTTGAATACTGTATATAAAATTCATATTCTCTAAAAAATTTCGACCATTCTCCCTCAACACGATATGAATATTTTATAGTGTTATCTCCTATATCCGTATTGAGCAAATATATTTTATTTGTTTTTTCCATAATAAAAAATTTAACACTATGATTTTTATTAGTCAACATCAGACAGGCTCAAGTTTTGTAAAGTTTTTGTATTTAAAAAGGAAGAAGCTTTTCGCCTCTTCCTTTAAATATCAATTCCTGAAATTATAAACAAATTACAGTCTTGCCTGGTAAATAGCTTCGATCTCATCAACAGAAAGCGGAACGTAATTGTTTCTCAAAAGTCTCTGCTGGTTAGCTACCGTGCTCTCTGCGAACGGACGGATATCATCCTGAACAGCGCCGTACTCGCTCATCGGTTTCTTATGAAGAACTTTCTCAAGAAGGTCTGTAAGAACCTCGATTCCGTTTCTTCCGTTTGACTTGAATCCGTTAGCGTCGCATATCTGAACGATGAGATCCATGATCTCCTGAATCTTTCCGCCTGGCTGTTTCTTGTTGTATACTTCAAGCACGTCTGTGAAGAACTGATAGTTGCTCTCGCCGTGTGCTACGTGATATTTTCCGCCGAATGCATAGCTCATTGCGTGAACAGCCGCGCAGCCGTTGTTTCCGAACGCGATGCCCGCATAGTTTGATGCGATAAGATATTCTTCAGAATCAGCTACCCTTGCGTCAGGTCCGTTAAGAGCTATTCTGCAGTATCCGCCAAGGATCATCTGCATAGCCTTAACCGCGAATATTTCCGTCGTTCTTGTTGAGAACGGTCCAAGATAAGACTCAACAGCATGGATAAGAGCGTCGATAGAACTTGTAGCAAATACTCCATACGGAAGAGAATGTAAAAATTCCGGAATAAGAACCGCATGGTCGGCATACATATTCGGAGATGTAAGACCCTGCTTTGTTCCTAATTTAGTACGGTTTACGATAGCGATATTTGTAACTTCTGAACCTGTTCCGCATGTTGTAGGAATGATGATAAGTTCTTTAGCTTTAACAAGTTCTTTTTTATCATAAAGCGCGTCAGAGCTTACCGCTCCTTCGAGGCACATGATCTTTGAAATATCAATGATCGTGCCGCCGCCGACAGCAACTATACGCTTGCAGTTATATTTGTTCATCTCTTCAAGGATAGCGTCTACCATTACGTCCGTAGGTTCGCCGCCGCCGTATTTCTCCTGGAAGATAGTTTTGCATGCTACATTCGCGTTAGCCATGATCGGATTGTAGATGTATTCGTTCGTAAGGATCAGATCGTCCTCGCCAAGTCCGAATTCATCAGCAAACTCTTTAAAAGTCTTAAAGCTGTGGATAACCGGTTTGATCATTATTTCTTTCATTTTCTTACCCTTTCTGCACTGATTTTTTTTATATGCCGTGCCCGACTAACTTTATTAGCCTTAATTAACCCTGTCTAAAAGTATAGTCTTCTTGTTTCAAAAAAACAAGTTGAATTCTTGCTTTTTAAAACTTATATCGCAAAAAAGGCTGCCGCTTTCGCGACAGCCCCGGTTGTTTTTATTCTTCTATCAATAGCACTCTGCGTATACTCTCTCGCTAAGCTCAACGCTCCACGGAACGTATGAGTTTGTAAGAAGTCTCTGCTGGTTAGCCTCAACAGAAAGCGGGAATGTTTTGATGTCTTCTTTTGTAAATCCGTAATCACGAAGCGGCTTTAACGGAAGAACTTTCTCAAGAAGCTCGTTCAGATACGGAATAGCTCCTTCTACAGAACATCCTGTTATAGCTGCAACCTTCTCTTTGAACTTCATGATTTCGCCGTTCGGATTCTTCTCATCATAGATCTCAAGGATCTTTCCGAATAAAGCATAGTTTGACTCTCCGTGAGGAACATGATATGTTCCGCCGAGCGGGAACGACATAGCGTGTACAGTAGCGCAGCCCGCTTTAAGGAATGCGATTCCAGCGAACAGAGAAGCCGTAACAAACTGATCAAGATAATCAAGTCTTGCGTCAGGTCCGTTTTCACCGATACGTCTGAATCCTTCAAGGATTATCTCCATAGCTCTTTCAGAGTACATCTCTGAAGTCATAGTCTTACGCGCGGGGCTTAAGAACGATTCTACCGCATGGATAAGAGCATCTATAGCCGAGCTTGCGAACGGACGGTACGGAAGAGTCTTAAGCATATCCGGGATAAGGCATACCTTATTCGGGATTATATCGTCTGATACAAGACCAAGCTTTGTCTCTCCGCCTGTAAGAACTCCGTCCTTCTCGTCTTTAACAATGGCAACGGAAATATTTGTAACCTCTGAACCTGTTCCGCATGTTGTAGGAATAGCGATAACTTCCTTTTCATGGATAACGGGCTCGCGTTTGAAATACATCTCATGAACAGATGACGGACGCTTGCAGCCAAGAAGCTTGCAAAGATCCATGATAGCGCCTCCGCCTATAGCGATAACACGGTCATATGAGTCATACGGGATCGTCTTGTACATGATCTCGATCATCTCTTCCGACGGCTCGCCCGGAGCGAATTTTTCCTGGAAAACGAAATTGCATTTAAGTCCGTATTTTTCCATGAACGGTTTGTAGATATATTCGTTTGTAAGAACTACATCGCGTTCGTTAAGATTGAACTGCTCTGCCATCTCGCCGAAATCTGCGAACTTGTAAATTGTAGGTACGATAATGATCTCTCTTTGGTCAGCCATAAGTGCTTTGCTGAAGCTGTCCATTGCCATTTTTTACACCTCTTTTTTACATTAATTATAAATATATAAGTATTCGTTACGTTATTAACGTAACAGCAATTTAGCAAAAAATCAATATTATTTTTCGCCTTGAATCAATTTCATTATTACGCACAAGAAATAGCAAAAAACGACAATTATATTGTCGATTTTTGAATTTCGGATTTTTATCTTCTATACAGACGCGCCATCGCCAAAATCTT
>CASDQQ010000091.1 GCA_949282945.1 uncultured Eubacteriales bacterium | reverse complement strand
AAAGTTCCTTGGCCTTTGCCCGGCCAAATCTCACCGGCTGCCCATCCACATATACATCAAACCCGCCAAACGTCTTGATTTCAATGCGTTTTTTAGTACGATGCTCTCCATAGATAAATGTAAGTTCCCTCTCAACCGCTTCTTCCGTAACCGGTTTTAAAACATATCCCGTGGCATGTATGGCAAAGGCGTCAAGTGCGTACTGAGAATACCCGGTAACAAAAATAATATGGATGGCAGGATTCAATTCCTTTAATCTTACCGCCAGCTCTAATCCTGTCATGCCTCCGGTTTGTATATCCAAAAACGCCACATCCATTGATTGTTCCCTCGCCGCCTCCAGGGCGTCATCTGGCCATGTAAAGGGGTAAATCTGCGCCTCCGGTCTTATGCGCTCTAAAACGGAAACAAGCTCATTAAGCTGCAACGGCTCATCGTCTGTCACTAAAATATTCATAGGCCTTCCTCCTCCGTCAAGGGAATGCGTATCGTAGCTGTTGTCCCGTTACTGTTGCTTACTATATCAAGACTTCCCCCAACCATTTCTTCCAGACGGTTTCGGATATTCGGAATTCCAATATGCGCATGGTTCCCTAATGAAGGCCGCTCCATCGCCTTTTCTATTCCAATCCCATTATCAGCTACGGTTACAAGGGCATACCCGTCTCTTTCCTCAGTGCTTATTATCACCGTTCCTCCATTTTTCCTGTTGAGAATTCCATGCTGTACCGAATTTTCCACCAGCGGCTGCAAGGTAAGGGGAGGTATGAGAAAATCCTCCTTTTTTATTTGAAAAATCACCTTAAGCTTATCCCCAAAACGCTGCTGCTCTAAATATAGGTAGTTTTCAACGTGATTTAATTCCTTTTCAAAGGGAATAGGGCCATGTTTTTTCAGGCTTTCCATATTGTCCCGCAGGAATGCCGAAAATTTATTTATGGCTTTTCTCGCGGCCTGAGGATCACTGTCGCAAAGATGATATATAACTCCGAGGGAGTTATACAGAAAATGGGGCTGAATCTGGCTGAGCATAATATCTATGCGGCGTTCCGCCAGTTCCTTCTCCTGTTCCTTCATCGTAAGCTCATGTTCAAATTGCACATTCATAATTATAATTAAAGTAGTTAGGGTGACTCCCGCGTTGACAATGGCTATTCCCCTTACCGCCATCTGGATTGCCCCGCTGCTTAACGGGATAAAAATATACAGCAGAAAGAATATGATCTCTCCCCGTTTCAGCTTGTTTCGGTAGATAGCGACAAGTATCATAAAAAGTATATAGCACAACAGCGGCACAAACTGTGAAATCATAAACAGAGGCCCCCGCTGATAACCGTCATCGGTCACATAAAAAACGGAGCCCGTGAAGGGACTTATTAGAGCAAAGCCAGCCTGTATACCGCATAAAACGACCGCACAGAGCAGGCATATCTTTCTGATCTGATCCGTCAGCTGCAGATACTCCACAATATAGCGTATAAAAAAATACAGAATAAACGCGGAAGCTACATAAAATACAACCGAAGCCACTATTAATATTATTTTCTGCGATGCTTCCGGCGTGGTCGTATAAATCCAGTCGGGCAGGTCCCCCGCTATCATAAACAGGTTTGAAACGCATACCCCTAAAAAGTAGAGATTCTCCTTCTGCCTGTATCGCCTATTGCTTACCAGATAAGTAATGGGCAATATGGTTAAAATTATACAAAATATATCCAATGCAATATTGACATACCTTAGATAATCCATATTCTTTCACCTCATTTCTTAAAACACAAATTCTAAACTCAGACTCGTTTTCAGCTGTCAATGAGGCTTTACGATAATCCTGCTGTTTCCATTGCGGCTTATAAACCAAAAAGACTGTGAACTCGGATAGTCATATAT
>CASDQQ010000090.1 GCA_949282945.1 uncultured Eubacteriales bacterium | reverse complement strand
ATAGCCAGATATATTCGGTACTTAAGAAAAGAAGAATACTATTATAATGTGCGCCGTGATGTGTTGGGAAAATTTTTGCGATATTATTATTTGCGCAAAAAGAATTCTCTTGGAAATAAACTTGGGTTAAAGGTTCCAATGAACTGTGTTGGCGCCGGCCTGACAATATACCATCATGGCGAGGTGATAATCAACGAATCGGCAGTGATAGGTGATAATTGTAAACTGCATGGAGGAAACTGTATCGGCAACAACGGATACGATGACAGAAATCCAAGAATCGGCAATAATTTTGATTGTGGTATATGGAGCAATAATATATCTCCCATTGACGGCGCTTTGTGTTGTGGTGGCCGGTCTGCTTGTTCTAATTTATAATAGGCGAATGAATGATATGAAAGAGCAGCAGGATGCACTGATAAATGCCATTAACCAACATTATTCGCTGTCATGGGAACAGGTTGCCAATCTGGAGGTTTCTGTTTTTCTCAACAAAAACAAGGTTTTCAAAAATTATGATACCGCATCTGATGAAAAAGTGCAAAAGATGGTTGCACTTAGGAAAAGCTACAATCAATTTCAGATTATTGCACAGTCTGGCTATTTGGTGCTACTTTTACTCACTGTAACGATTGGTGGATTGTTTGTTTATGGAGGATCTGTTCAATTAGATGAACTTTTTGCAATGGTCTTGCTTTTGCCAAATATCTCAAGTCCGCTGTTCAGATTACCGATGTTTTTGGCGAATCTGAGGATTATTGAAGCAACCTTCAACACATACGATACGCTTTTGCCCAATGAAGGCCATAAGATTACTGAAGAAGCTAAACAAAATTTGGTTCTAGCTCCAATTAACGTTGAAAATCTATCTTATCAAGTTGATGGTGGCAATATTATTTTGTCAGACATCAGCTTTGGGGTAAAGCCTGGAGAGTGGCTGTGTATTGTGGGTCCTTCCGGATGCGGAAAATCTACGCTTATTAAAATCCTTCTCGGAATTTTGCCATATTGCGGGACAATTTCTTATGGTCAGCAAGATTTAAAAAAACTTCCACAAGAAATGTTTTGGAAAAACTGTTGCTACCTGCCGCAGACACCGATTTTGTTTGAAAACACAGTCGGTTACAATATTTCACTTTCTGAAGGATATGATGCAGTCCAGATGCAATCGGTGCTTGAGCAGGTGGAACTGACGGACAGACTGAAAAATCCACAGGAAATACTCACCGTCTCTTCGCTGTCAAGCGGAGAAAAACAAAAAATCGCATTAGCACGGGCGTTTACCAAAAATACACAAATTCTAGTCATGGATGAGTCGACAAGCGCATTGTCCCCTGCTGCGGAAGCTATGCTGATTCGGAGGCTGAAACAACATTTGTACCAAAAAACAACAATGGTAATTTCAGTGACCCATAGATTAGAGCAGATGAAATCTGCCGATTCCTTGTTGCTGCTTAGCAGAGACGGTAAGATAAAAGCAAAAGGTAATTATTGGAAATTATTGAACAATGATGCTTTTCAAGATTTTTTATGTGGCGAGGAGATTGAACAATAATGAAAAAAAAAGATGCAAAAGCAAGAGGTTTATACAAGCAATACCTGAGTTTGATTTCAGTGAATTCAAAACCAATTGTAGGAATGTTGTGCATTTATGGCTTTTTGCTTGGTATCGGTCCGATTATTGAGCCGTATCTGTTGAATACATCATTTTCGGTTTTAGAGAAAAGCGGGTCTATTCGTGATTTGTTGATTAATAATGTTTTACTGCTGATTGGCATTGTTGGTTTTCTATTTATCTGTTATTTGTGCAATGTATATGCTGATCCAATTATAACAAAAATCGATAACAGAACATATAAGTCTATAGTACAGCGTGTACAGAGTAAATTTATTTTAACGACAAAACAGACCTACAACGATGGCGAAATTGTGGCCCGCTTGCATTCTGGAAGTAGTGGTTTCAGTTCGGCGGCCACGCTGTTCATTCGCCTTTTTGCTAGCGTAACTGCAATTATCTTGTTGGTGTTTACATCGTCACTGGCGATGGCGTGGGTTCTTATTTTAGCTCTTGCTAATGCGTTGTTTGATGTAGTACGTGGTTTTATCGAAACAAAAATAAATCGAAAATATACTAATCGTTTGCAGGAAATCGAGGCAAGAGAAACAGCGATTTTGCATAATCTGTTTCACAATGTGGATTACTTAATGGTGAGTTGTACCTATACCCATGAGGTACAGCAGTTCCAAAAATGCCGAGATGAAAACTGGAATATTTTGAAAAAAAAGATGAAAATCAATTTAATACTTGACGTTATTGGTGATTTGATCAATAATGGGATGAAAATCATGATATTTGAATTTTCATCAATGATGAATAAGGTTTCTGAGTTGGTTGGTGATATTGCCGCAGCGTTTTCGGTATATGACTCCCTCATTTCTAATCTGTCGATGCTACGACAGCAGATAAGTTCTCTGCCGAATGTAAATGTACCGATTGAGCGTATGGTGGATATTGTGGATATCAATGAAAGCGTATCCGAAAGCCCGAAAAAGAAGGATGATCTGCTAGTTGATTTGAAGAATGTAAATGTAAATATTTGTGATATTCCAATTCTAAAGAATATTCATCTCGAAATAAGACGCGGTGAAAAGATTGCCATTATTGGTGCAAACGGTTGTGGGAAATCTACTTTGCTACGTACGATTCTTGGTGTGCAGCCTTTCAATGATAAAATTAATGGTATGTTTGACCAAAGGACAAAACAATTTTCCTATGTTCCCAATGATTTTCAGCTATTTCAGTGCAACTTGGTGGAGAATATCACCATGGGCATAGGTGAAGATCAAGCAGAACCGGAATGCAATGACGCATTCCTTGCCTCAGACGGGATAGAAGGTAAAGATATCCGGTTGCTATCTCAGGGCGAGAAGCAGAGAATCGCTATACTCCGCGCTATCAATCATCCGTGCGATATGTTGATTGCAGATGAACCTATATCGTCTTTGGATATTCAACATGCTAAGTTGGCAATGGAGATTTTACTTGACCGTAATATAGCGATGCTCATTACGCTGCATGATGGTCAGTATCTTCCGTTGTTTGGGAGAATCATTATCATTGACCATGGTTGTATTGTAGAGGATGGAAACTGGGATTATATTCAGAATACTGATGCGTTTAAAAGGTGGAATGCGAGTAACCCGAATGTCAGCGAGGTATAAAAGTCAAAAAGGCTATAACAATAAGGTAAAATTGTAGGTGGTTCGTAGTTATGAATCAATCTTAATTTGGGGAATAAAGATTATAGTGCCTGAAAAGAAAAATAGAGACATAATTTGAACCAAACACCTAGTGGCATCCTGCTCATTTATTTTTAATGCTACAGTTCAGGGGAGTCGTATTCTTTAAATCCCTCTCCGAAAATTTCGTTTGCTCCAGTAACGATCATAAAGGCTTTAGGATCTATGGAATATACTATTTCTTTAGCTATAGGGAGGATCTGCTTTCTCACAGCGCATAATATTATTGCTTTTCGCTTGTTGGAAAAGGCGCCTGTGCCTTCGATATATGTGGCTCCCACAGAAAGCTCGAACAGTATTTTTTCGGCTATTTCTCCGCTTTTAGAACTTACTATATATATGAGTCTGGCTCCGTCGGTCCCATATAGCACTATATCTAAAACAAAAGCCTGCACAATGACCGCCAGGGACGCGTATAGAGCAGAGTCCACATCCTTAAAAACAATTGCAGAAAAAAATATTATAAAACAATCGGTAATTAAAAATATAGTTCCGGTTTTTAAGTGGCGGTATTTATTTTTTAACAGCTTTACCAGAATATCGGAACCTCCGGTAGTAGCGCCTCCTCTGAAAACCAGGCCTATTCCGAGAGATACAAAGGCGCCTCCGAATATTGCGGAAAGGATCAGATCATAGGTAATAGGAGGGAAAAGCTCGGCAATATTGATAAATGTAGATGAAATGATTATGGCCGCTACCGTGGAAAGAAAAAATTTTATGCCGAATTTTTTTATTCCCAAAAGTATGAGCGGAATATTGAGCAAAAGGACGACCGTACCTGTAGATATATTAAAAATATTTCCTAAAATAATAGACAGTCCGGAAACTCCTCCCGCAGCCAGTCTGTGAGGAGAAAGAAAAAAACCTATTCCCACAGCGTAAAAGAAAGAACCGAAAAATATAAGCAGACAATTTATAAATATTTTTTTCAATCCTGACACCTCCTGAAATCATTTTTTGGAAAACTCACATTAAATATTCACTTTACTTTCACAATAATTTTTGAAACGAATGGTATATTATAAATACGAAAAATGAGAGAGGATGTGATTAGTATGGCTAAAAAACCTTTTGTTATAATATCTCTGGCGCTTGGGATCTGTTTATTTGTGTCCTGCGGAGGAAACGTTCAGGAAACAAATCCTTCTGTTCAGTCAACGCCGTTTTATAATACGGGCGGAAACAGCGATACTGATATTGAAACCGACAGTGAAGCAATAAATATTGTTAAGAGCACATATCAGGTGAATTACAGCTCTAAAGATGAGAATACGCAAGAGAGCGACAGCACAAAAGAAATAGTGCTTAAAGACAGCTCTGTAACTATAGAAGAGGCAGGTTCTTATTTAGTAAGCGGTACGCTTTCCGACGGTCAGATAATTATAAATGTAAGTAAGGAAGATACTGTACACCTTATTTTTAACGGCGTAGACATTAAATGCTCAAACAGCGCCCCTATATATATAAAGCAGGCGGACAAGGTTGTAATTACACTTAAAGAAAATACAATAAATAATATAACGGACGGAAGCTCATATGTATACGATAATGAGGAAAAACAGGAACCGGACGCGGCTATATTCAGTAAAGAAAATCTTACAATAAACGGAAGCGGAACATTGAACGTAAACGCTAATTTTAATGATGGAATAGCGAGCCGGGACAATCTTAAAATACTTGGAGGGACAATTAATGTTACTTCAGTCAATAACGGTATAAAAGGAAAAGATTATGTCGCGATCAGGGACGGTAATATTACGGTTAACGCCGGAGGAAACGGAATCAAGTCCACCAACGATGAAGAAGAGGGCCAGGGCTTTATATTGATAGAAGGCGGAACCATCTCTGTTACCGCGGAGCAGGACGGGATTGAGACCATAAGCGGTCTTGCCCTGTGCGGAGGAGAGATAAATGTTAAAACAGGCGGCGGAAGTGAAAACGGAAGCAGCTCTTCCGGAAGCTGGGGAAGTTGGGGAGGAATGTTCGGAGGCGGAAATAGCAGCCAGACTGAAACGGAAAGTGCGAAAGGCCTGAAATCTGACGCGGACGTTACGATCGCCGGCGGAAAGATAACAGTTGATTCTTCAGACGATTCAGTACATTCCAACGGAACTGTTACTGTAAGCGGAGGAAGTCTGAACCTGGCTTCGGGAGACGACGGAATACATGCTGACGGAGAGCTTACTGTAACAGGCGGCTATATTAATATTTCTGAAAGCTATGAAGGCCTTGAGGGAATATCGATAGAAATCGGAGGCGGTACAGTATATGTAACCGCGTCGGACGACGGTTTTAATGCCGCCGGAGGAAACGACGGCTCTTCGATGAACGGCAGACCCGGGCAGAACGGGTTTATGCAGGAAGGCAGCAGCGATAATTCTATAATTATAAATGACGGGTATATCGTGATAAACGCTTCGGGAGATGGCATTGATTCAAACGGAGATCTTACGATAAACGGAGGAAGCGTAATAGTATACGGGCCTACAAACAGCGGAAACGGAGCGCTTGACGCGGGAGGAACAATCAAAGTGACTGGAGGAGCTTTGCTTGCTGTGGGAAGCTCCGGAATGGCAGAATATCCGTCAGACTCATCCACCCAGTATTCAGTTGTGCTGAGAGCTTCGGTAAACGCCGGAACCATTGTGAATATAAGCGATTCTGACGGAAATTCGATAATTACCTTTGCTCCGTTAAAGGATATACAATCTATAGTAATATCTTTGCCGGCACTTGAAAATGGAAAGACGTACAATGTATCTTACGGAGGGTCATGCGACGGAAGCGAGGAAGACGGTATATACAAAGACGGAAAATATACCGGCGGAACCCAATTGACGGAGTTTACAATTTCAAGTATAGTTACTAATGAGGCAGGACAAGGCGGCATGAACGCCGGAGGAAGACCTGGTGGAAGATGGTAATTAACTTGAAAGGATCTAATTGAATATTATGGACGAAAAGTGGAAGGGCGCGAAAGCCGCGTTTTTAGGAGACAGCATAACTGAAGGCCACGGGGTGTCGGAGGAAAGTGAGATTTTTCTCAATTTAGTCAAGAATAAAATGGGGCTTTCAGAAGCGAAAAATTATGGGGTATGGGGTACGAGATTTGCTTCACAGGAAGATGATAACGGACTTTCATATTCTGTGCGTTTCGGAAAAATGGATGATAATTTTGATCTTATCGTTGTTTTCGGAGGAACTAATGATTATGGTCATGGTACGGCTCCCATAGGAGATTTTAACGACAGAACTGATAAGACATTTTACGGATCCTGTCATGTGCTTATGTCGGGACTTATTGAAAAATATGACGGAAAGACCGTGGTGATCATGACTCCTCTGCACAGAGAGAATGAGACCACCCCCAACGGAGCTACGGGAGAGCCTCTTTCAAAATATGTAGATATAATAAAAGAAGTGGCTGAATACTATTCTATTCCCGTTCTGGATCTGTGGAGCCTGGGAGGAATACAGCCGGCTGTAAGGTCAAATAAGGAAAGATATTGTCCCGACGGGCTGCATCCCAACGCTGAGGGTCATAAACTTATAGCAAGACGTCTTATAGGATTTTTAAATACAATATAAAAAGGACAGGGGGAAAAATATGTCTAAAGTTTTATTTGCGCCTGTGGCGTATACACGTTATGAGGCCAGCCAAACATTACCGGAGAAATTTTCAAGGCTTCTTGAAAAGACCGGATTGAGAGAGAAGGTTAAGGGAAAAACAGTAGCGATCAAAATGCATGTAGGAAGCGGCACATCCTATTCCACGATACCGCCCGTATTTGTAAGAAAGCTTGTAAGCTTCATCAAAGACAGTGGAGGAGACTGTTTTATAACAGATCATTATGTACATGGAAGACGTCCCTGGGAAAGAGGATATACTGAAGCTAATTTGGGATGTCCTGTCCTGGACGACTGCGGACACTTAGGAAAATATTTTTATACAAAAGAAGTTGATTATAAAACTTTTAAGCATGTAGATGTGGCGGGACTTATACATGATGCGGACTTTATGATAGATTTTTCTCATGTAAAGGGACACGGAGCCTGTGGATTCGGAGGCGCCTGCAAAAATATTGCCATGGGCTGCGTTACGGACAGAACCAGACATGAACAGCACTCTTTAGAGGGCGGACTTACATGGAATGCGGAAAAATGCGTGCACTGCGACGCATGCCTGCGTTCCTGCAACCACCATGCCAACAGTTTTAATGAAAAAGGAGAGTATAAAATATTTTTTCATAACTGTACTATGTGCCAGCACTGCGCGAAAATATGTCCAACAGGCGCCATAAAAGTGGATAATAATGGATACGAAGATTTCCAGACAGGGCTTGCTTTATGTACAAAGACCGTAATAGATACTTTTGAGCCGGGAAATGTGTATTACATAAATGTACTGATCTCTATAACGGCTCTGTGCGACTGTTGGGGCATGACCACTCCATCCATTGTCCCAGATATAGGTATAATGGCGAGCAGCGACATGGTATCTATAGAAAAGGCTTCTATCGATGCTATAAAAATTGAAAATCTTATTAATGTAGGAATACCTGAAGGTATGACTCTTTCGGGAGAAGGGCATCTATTTAAACAACTACATGGAAAAGATCCCTATTTACAGCTTGAAAAATTAGCTGAGCAGGGACTTGGAAGCTTGGACTATGAATTTGAGATGATAAACTGATAAAAATCGAGCGGGTATATTTTAAATGTATGCCTGCTCAAATTGGTTTTAAGGAGATAAATATGCAGAAATATTACGATGAAATAAATATATATTTGGAAAAATTCGATAAAGAAAAAATAAAAGAATATATACTTTGTCTTGGAAAAGATGATAACATTTACCGTAAGATATCAGAAGCAAGGCAAAAAAAACTTAACTCTTTAATGTTGTCCGATATGGTAAAGTTGAAAGAAGCGGCGGAAAAAGAAGGAATAAGATATATTTTTGTAAAAGGACTGACTTTAGCCGCCGAGGTCTATGAAAGACCGAAAAAAAGATTTTTCGGGGATATAGACATGTATGTACATACCGATGATTTGAGGAGATTTGTAGCTGTTTTAGGGGAAATGGGGTATAAAGATCCCGAAGGAAATACGGTCTGTGTGGAAAACTTTAAAAAATACGATTATCCGTCTCATTTATCTCCTTTTACAAACCCGGAAAGCGGAATCGTACTTGAAGTACACGTCATACCGTTTTTCCTGAATTCGGCATATCCAATGTTGCTAGACACTGAAAATAATTATGATCTTTTCAGTTATATTGTACAAAAAGAGTTTTTTGGACATAAATTTAATGTTCTTGAAGAAAATATGTGCTTTATGTACATTCTTGACCATTTTATAAAACATATAGTAATGAATACAGTAGGTTATTTTAAAAATTATGACGAGTCATTGAATGTGTCAATGTCCAAGCTTTTTGAGGCCAAACTTTATTATGAAAAAAATAAGGATGCTATAGACAATGAAAAATTGAAAAAAATAGCTGCTGATTATTGTATCAGAAATTCTTTCCGACTCGGGCTTAAATGGCTTAATGAGGTATTTCCGGGCACGTTGGATCTGGAAATAGATCCTGAGCCCGGCGGAAGAGGAATGCTCTATGAAAATAAGCTTTGCAGATTCTACGAGGATATAAGACTTTCGGAAGTGATAGAAAACAGAAGCAATAAGGAGTGGCTTGACGGAGTAATAGCCAAAAATGGATATGCTCCCGGACTTAGGCTTAAAGTACCTTTCAGAAGTCCGCATGTAAGCGGTATAAAATTTAGTATGGCAGAAGAACAGCCGGGAAACTATTGGGGAACTCATAGAAAAAGAGGGGGCTATGGCAATTGGCCAAACGGTATGGAGGACAGGTCCCTCAGCGGAACGGCGGCCTGGGACTATGAAAAACTTTATCTGAATTTTTATATAAATGACAGTGTTTTTCCAGAATACCACGGTAATATTTTGGTATTGAAGGTAGCTCCTTATGAAGGAGAACGGAGAAATGAATTTTTTGACATATATATAAGGACGCTAAACCACAAAAAGGGAAGCGAATACGAATTTTATGACCTTGTAAAAAGCAATGGGGGAGACATTTCAGAGAAATGTTTCTTTATGTACAGCGCCATACCGGGATTTGGCTATGGCATGCATCTGGAGCTTACATGGGATGTACTTGAAGTAAAACCTGAGGAGGGAAATATATTGCGTATGGATATCCATTTTCCAAGATATGACGAAAACGGGCAGCTTGTCTTTAATCAGGTGCTAAGCTGTATTGCGGAAGAAGAGGGGACCAGATCGTACGCGGAGATGATTTTATCTGGCAAAAAAGAATTAAAAGAAGAAGAGGGGAATTTTTGATCATTCCCCATAATTTCTTATTCTTAACGTGATTCCAAGCTTATCGGCAAGTTTTTGACTCGCCTCTATGTCCTCTTTGGATATTGTGTCCACTACTGAAAGCTTAACTTCTTTAAGATATTTTTTGCATTCCATTGCGAAATTTATCATTGCGTCGAAGGATTCAAGGCCGAAAGAGGGGCGGGTAACCTCCATATATTTTTCTGCCGTAGGAGCGTTCAGACTTATGGATACAGAATCTATGTTTTCGCATAAAGTTTTTGCAGTGGGCTTTTTGTTTATTAAGTCTCCCAGTCCGTTGGTGTTTACGCGTATTTTTATTCCGGGATGATTTAAGCGTATATATTTGCTTACCGCTAAAAGATTGTCAAAAGCGCACATAGGCTCTCCATATCCGCAGAATATTATTTCACTGTAGCCGGTAAAATCAAAACGGTCTATGGACTCTATTATCTCTTCATAGGAAGGGTCCCCCTTCAGCCAGAGAGAATCCGCCGATCCCAGGCCTTCTCCCATTGAACGTATACAAAATGTACACCGGCACGGACATTTATTTGTAATATTGAGATATACTCCATTTTTGTATGTATAAAGAATATCAGACATTTTTATGACCTCCTTAAATTGATTTTTATATATTACATAAGCTTTAACATATGGGTTTTGAAATTCGACCTGTCAAGTATAAAGCCTACAGCCGCGAATATTATAGCGCTTCCCGCGGCCTGGATAAAGCTTGAGGGCAATCCGGCCACAGCGGAAACAAAATTCTGATATAAGATCGCGCCGGCAATGAAGTATCCGGATACAGATATGATACCGGAAAGAAAAAGCATAGCTATGTTTTTGCCGGAAGCTATCTTAGTTTCTTTTGACGATATGGGAAGGGATATGAGAGCCTTTATCATAGCGGTGGGGATTGCCCATATAGCGTAGCCGGAAAAGATATCGGCTAAGGCCCCTCCCAACGCTCCGGCTATAAGAGCATATGGAGCCGGCAGAAAAGCTGCTCCGAGATATATGACAGAATCCCCGAAATGAAGGTATCCGTTGGCGGCGGGTATGGGTATTTGAGGAAACATTGTAAGACAGCATGTAAGCGCTGTAAAAACCGCGGTAAGGACCATAGTACGTAAAGAGTATTTTTTTGCATATTTCATAAAAACCTCCTTCTGTATAAACTTAAACTAATACCGACATATATTTTTCAAAGTTTATACCGAAATTTCTGTCTGTTTTTTCATTGTACGCGTCCCTGAGCGCGCATTCTATAAAAAACGCGGCTTTATCGGCTGCCTCGCTGATACTTTTCCCTAAAACGGCATATCCGCATATTATTGAGGCAAAAATATCTCCTGTTCCTGAGTATCCGCAGCCGCAGGCCTTTGACCTTGAAAAAAATGCGTTCCCGGATTTGTCCGTTCCTACGTTGTATATATATTCCAGGCCGCTTATTTTGTCGTTAAAATGAACTCCTGTTATGATTACAGTATTAGTACCGTACATGGATATAAGCTTTTGTCCCAGTTCTTTTATATATTCCATATAGTCGGGATCATGCCTTTTATACATAAAGCTTTCATAACTTTCATCCGCCAGTATACAGGCTTCGGTAAGGTTTGGGGTAGTTATATGAGCTTTTGAAACGAGGCTTTTGATTTTTTCACACAGACCAGGAGTATATGTTGAATATATTTTACCGTTGTCTCCCATTACAGGGTCCACTACCAAAACGGTATTTTGTTTTTTAAATGAAGCAATAAATTCAAGTATTTTATCGGATTGTTTTTCACTTGCCAAAAAACCTGTATAAATGCCGTCAAAATTTACGCCCATTTTGTTCCATTCAGATATGTAAAAATCTATTTTATCTGTACAGTCCTCTATAAAATAACTTTCAAATCCGGTCTGCGCCGTCAATAAAGCCGTAGGAAGAGGGCAGGCCTGCACGCCCAATACAGAAAGTATGGGTATCGCCGCCGTAAGGGAACATTTGCCAAACCCAGATAGATCATTTATAGCCGCAACCTTTTTGACCATGTCATATTACCTTTCTCTTTCTTATTTGCAGGATATTGTGATCCTTGCAAATTAACTGTATTAATCAGGAAATATGATAATAAAAAACTGATACTACTTAAAGTACCAGTTTTCAAAAAATACATAATGTCAGTTTGAAAATGTTATTCTTTTCCGTTCCAACAGTAAGTACAAAGTTTACATGGCTCTATTCCTATGGAAGCTATCATATCATCAAGTCTGTGATATCGCAGAGAAGTGAATTTCAGTTCCTTGCAGATTTCTTCGAGCATTTCTTTATAATTACTGCTTTCAGGATCGGCATAGCTATTAAGGGAGTTTTCTGCGTTTTCTCCTTCTCTGCGGGCAATCACTCTCCTTGTTATCAGATCAAGTTCTGATTTGGATCTGGAAAAATTCAGATATTTACATCCGAAAAGCAGAGGAGGACAGGCCGGCCTTATATGCACCTCTTTAGCGCCGCTTTGATATAAAAATTCTGTGGTTTCCCTCATTTGCGTCCCGCGCACTATAGAATCGTCTATTAAAAGGAGTTTGTTGTTCCTTATGAGAGCGTCTACGGGTATGAGCTTCATCTTTGCAATAAGATTCCTCTTGCTCTGATTTTGCGGCATAAAAGAACGGGGCCAGGTAGGAGTATATTTTATAAAAGGACGGGCAAATGGTATGCCAGAATAGTTAGCGTAGCCTATTGCGTGAGCCGTTCCCGAATCGGGTACTCCGGCCACAAGGTCCGTTTTGACGTTGTCTCTTGCGGCTAACATCTCGCCGCAGTTGTAACGCATTTTTTCAACATTTACGCCCTCATAAGAGGAAGAAGGATATCCGTAATATACCCAGAGAAAAGAACAGATCTTCATTTCCTTTTGTGGACCGCTTACCGTTTCGCAGCTTTCCGGGGTTATGTATACTATTTCTGCAGGACCCAGTTCTTTATAATTTGTATAACCTAAGTTGAGATATGCAAAGCTCTCAAAAGAAGCGCAGAAAGCGCCTTCTTTTTTACCTATTACGAGGGGCGTCCTGCCCATTCTGTCCCTTGCGGCATAAAGTCCTTCCGGAGTAAGTATAAGCATTGTCATAGAGCCGTCTATAATTTCCTGTGCATATTTTATACCTTCTACTATGCTGTCCTTTCTGTTGATTATAGAGGCTACCAGTTCGGTGGGGTTGACATCTCCGCCGCTCATTTCCAAAAAATGAGTGGTTCCTTCTTTAAAGGAGGCTGCTATAAGCTCGTCCATATTATTTATGCGTCCTACCGTTGTTATAGCAAAATTCCCTAAATGAGAGCGGACCATTAAAGGCTGGGGCTCATTGTCTGAAATACATCCTATGCCAAGGCTGCCAGACATTTTTTCTATATCGTTTTCAAATTTAGTCCTGAAAGGCGAGTTTTCTATATTATGTATGGCTCTTTCAAAACCATCTTCTCCGTAAACGGCCATACCGCCTCTTTTAGTTCCCAGATGGGAATGGTAATCTATACCGAAAAATAAGTCAAACACACAATCACTTTTAGAAGCTACTCCAAATATTCCACCCATACTTACAACTCCTTATTCATAAAATACCAGACACTATTATACTATATTTTTCTCAAGCTATACAAATATATCGTCAATTTCTTTTTTATCCATTTAAAAAACTCTCCCGCAGGATCGTCGGACCCGGATAAAAACAAAATGGGAAGTAAAATATACATTTTCGATAAATTTTTCCTGTCGGATACAAATTCTGTTCCGTTTTCTGACGGATTACCCGAAAGTTCGGTGTTTCCGAGTCTAAATAGCCATTGTCTATTATGGCGGACCTTTGAGGAACATAAATGGTGCAGAATCATTATATCTTCATATTTGCTCCGCGGTTCCGTGAATAAAGGAAAGGGAGATTCATCGCCTCTATCATATTATCTTGCTGCTTCTTTATATATTTATTTTTAGTATGTTAAAAAAATAAAATAAAAAATGATAAAATTTTGGCGTATCGAAATGGCTCGAAAAAATTTTTTATTCGACACCCACATGTGACATATTTTAATGGCAACAGGAAATATAATTCTATATGAAAGGCGGTGGTTAAAATTATGGACATATATATAGATGTACTTGTGCTTGAAAATACCGTCATCAATTATCTTATTCTCCTGGTTACTTCAAAATTCCTCAGAATAAAAACAGGGGGAATAAGAATGTTGGTGGCAGCCCTTTTGGGAACTATATACGTGGTAGTGATGCTGGTAATTCCGGGAGCCGGATTTTATTTTACCATGGCAGGAAAAATTATATTGTCCGCTCTGATGGTTTTAATTACTTTTAAAATTAAAAATGTAAAGGAGTTTTTAAAGACAGCGGTATGCTTTTATATATCCACCTTTATGTTTGCCGGAGCAGCCTTTGCGTACATATATATGAGCGGGGAAGGAGGATTTGTAAAAAACGGGGTTTATTACATATTCAAAAAGAGTGATACCAATATGATCGTTTTTGCGGTAATTATGACTTTAATATTGGTAAAAATATTTTATGAAAGTATTTTTTCAAAGTCGCGGCATAAAAACGCGCTTATTGATTTTAAAATAGCCATGGGAGGCAAGGAGCTTGAACTGAAGGGATTGATAGACACGGGAAATTCTCTGAGAGACCCGATATCCAATCTGCCTGTGGTCGTGTGCGAACTACAGGCGGTAAAGCAGTTTGTACCCGAGGATCTGGCTCAGATGGTCAGATCTGAAGATATTCCTGACCTGATTAAAATAAGTGAAAAGCTCACGTCTAAAGATTGGATCACAAAAATAAGGCTTATTCCATATTCTTCTTTGGGGAAGGAAAAGGGTATGCTTTTAGGCTTTAAACCGGATAAATTATATATAAACAGTGATAAAGACGGTAAAAATACGGAATGTGCGGCTATTATATGTCTTTACGATAAGGTATTATCATCAAACAATACATATAACGCACTTTTAAGTCCGGATCTGATAACCGTATCTTAAGGAGGAAAAATATGATAGGGAAACTTTGGTTAAGAATGAAAATGCTATGGAACAGATTTCTGAGAATGCTTGGATTTGCGGAGGAAGCCGAGCTTTATTATATAGGAGGGGCGGATACTCTTCCTCCACCGCTTTCTCAGGAGGAGGAAAACGAGCTTTTGGGAAAGCTTGAGACAGAGCCCGAGTATGTAAGGCAGGTACTTATTGAACGAAACCTAAGGCTTGTGGTATATATCGCAAGAAAATTTGAAAATACCGGAGTGGGAGTGGAGGATCTGATATCCATAGGCACTATAGGACTTATAAAAGCGATCAATACATTTAATACGGGAAAAAATATAAAGCTCGCTACCTACGCGTCAAAATGTATAGAAAATGAGATACTTATGTATTTAAGGCGCAACGGCAAGACTAAAACTGAAATTTCCATAGACGAGCCGCTCAATGTAGATTGGGATGGAAATGAGCTTTTGCTCTCCGATCTTCTTGGAACGGACAATGATACGGTATACAGAAATATAGATGAAGAAGCGGATATACGTATTTTGCATGAGGCTATAAATAAGCTCAATAAAAGAGAACGAACCATAATGGATCTGCGTTTTGGACTTTCAGGAGGCGAAGAAAAGACTCAAAAAGAGGTGGCTGATATGTTGGGGATATCACAGTCATATATTTCCCGTTTGGAAAAACGCATTATTTCAAGGCTGAAAAAAGAAATGCTTAAAATGTCATAGAACCTGCTTAAAAATCTCCAAATTGTCAATACTATGTTTATCAACATTTTGGAGGTACGGCAATGCAATATAACAAAGTTGAAATATGTGGAGTCAACACTTCTAAATTACCCGTTTTAAGCGCGGAGGAGAAAAAAAAGCTGTTTGAAAGAATAAAGCAGGGCGATTTAGCGGCAAGAGATGAATTCGTAAAGGGAAATTTAAGGCTTGTACTCAGCGTCGTACAGCGCTTTTACAATAGAGGGGAAAATATAGACGACCTTTTTCAGGTCGGATGTATAGGTCTTATAAAGGCTATAGATAATTTTAATACTGAACTTGACGTACGTTTCAGTACCTATGCGGTTCCAATGATAATAGGAGAGATACGCAGATATTTAAGGGATAATAACCCCATAAGAGTAAGCCGTTCATTGCGGGACACAGCTTATAAAGCGCTTAGTGTAAGAGAACAGCTGACCAATAAGAACGGAAGGGAACCTTCTGTTGGCGAAATAGCCAAAGAAATGGAAATGGAAGTTTCCGACGTAGTTATGGCAATGGATGCTATTTCCGACCCAATGTCGTTATACGAAGCCATCTACAATGACGGGGGAGACGCTATATATGTTATGGATCAGGTCAAGGATGATAAAAATACTGATGAAAATTGGACGCAGACAATAAACTTAAATGAAGCTATGAAAAAACTCAATGAACGGGAAAAAATGATAATAGACATGAGATTTTTTGAAGGAAAAACTCAAATCGAAGTAGCGGAGGAAATCGGTATTTCTCAGGCTCAGGTATCCCGGCTTGAAAAGGGAGCTTTAGCGCATATGAGAAAAAATGTTGAATAAAATATAAGTAAGAAAATTTTTGGTTTGAAAAATTCGGGAAGGAGTGAGGGCTTTGAGAATTATCGAGCTGAGAAATAAGGAAATAATCAATGCCGACGACGGATGCCGTATGGGATTTTTACATGATCTGGATATAAATATGGAAGACGGCCGTATAGAAGCTTTGATATTAAAAGGCACGGGAAAGCTGTTCGGTTTTATTGGGACGGATAATGATCTTGTCATACCGTGGAAGATGGTACAAAAAATCGGGAAAGATACTATAATAGTATCTGTTCCCGAACGTTATCTTAAATAAATATTATTCGCCGCCGGGGCCGTTTCTCTGCTCACGGTTATCCGGCATATGGGAATATCCTGTGCTTGTCCACTGGTTGTTTCCGGCAGATTTGGGATTTTGTTTTTTGTCCTTTTTTTCTTTGTGTTTCATGGGCATAAGTCCTTTCTTTTTTTGTACATACATAGTATTTGCTTTTACAGCAAAAAATATTTGTCTATTACAGGTATAATAGACAAATATTTTTTGATTAATTTTTTATATGTACGTGATATAATAATTTAAGTAATTTAAAAAGTATATGTATTATGAACTTATGAAAAGAGGATTTTTTATGTCGCTAGAGAGAGCAAAAACACATTTGAAAAAGTGGGATTTAGAAGAGAAGATACTTGAATTTCCTACCTCGAGCGCAACAGTTGAATTGGCTGCGAAAGCGCTTAACTGCGAAGAGGAACGTATTGCTAAAACTCTTTCCTTTAAAAATGAAAGCGGATGTATATTAATCGTCGCGGCTGGTGACGCGAAGGTAGACAACAAAAAGTTTAAGGAAGAATTTGGCATGAAGGCGAATATGCTGAAATTCGACGAGGTGGAAGAACTTACGGGACATTCTGTAGGAGGCGTTTGCCCTTTTGGAGTAAAGGATGGCGCGGAGGTATATCTAGACGAATCCCTAAAAAGATTTAAAACGGTATTTCCTGCCTGCGGAACAGAAAACAGCGCGATAGAGCTTTCTATAGAAGAACTTGAAATTTGTTCGGAATATTTAAAGTGGGTGGATGTATGCAAGGGATGGAAGATATATGAATAGCATAAATAAAGAAAATGTTAAGTTGTTTACATATGAGAACGGAGAACTTTGCCGTGATATAAAGGGAATAGTAATTGACTTTCATGGTCTTGGAGGCGGAAATATAATTTGCGGGCACAGTGATATTTCGCGCTTTTATGCGGGAGAAAATATACTTATGCTTTCACCTTACGACAATCCATGGAGCTGGATGAATGATATCGCTGTGAATACAGTAAATTTAATAGTAAAAGCCGTTATAGAAAAATATGATCTGGACAAAGATATTCCAATCGTTCTTTCAGGTGGAAGTATGGGTGGATTAAGCGCTTTTATATACTCTGTATATTCTCCTTTTAATATAATTGCGTGCGCGGCCAACTCTCCGGTATGCGATCTGGTATTGCATTATAATGAGAGAGAGGATCTGCCTCACGCGGTATACAGCGCTTTTTCCCATTACGGAACAGATTTGGGAGATGCTATAAAAACGGCGTCTCCCATACATATGATAAGTGATTTTAAAGATATACCTTATTATATAGTTCACGGATATGAAGATCAGGCTGTGTCAAAGAGTATGCATTCAGACAGACTTGCGGAAAAATTGACGGAGAGAGGATTAAACCTGATATACGATCAGGTCCGGGGAATGGAACACTGTGATATTAAAGGAAAACACAAAGAAAAATATTATGAGTTTATAGTATCCCAATTCTGAAAATATTTTAAATAATGACGATACAAAACGCAGCAACGGACCGAAAGGATATATAAAATATGAAAAAAAGTGCAAAAACATATTTGAAGCTATTTACATCCACGTTTTATATAAGCGCTTTTACTTTCGGAGGAGGTTTTGTGATCATACCTCTTATGAAAAAGAAATTTGTTGACCAACTTAATTGGATAGAAGAAGAAGAAATGTTGAATTTCGCGGCTATAGCCCAATCTTCGCCCGGAGCCATTGCGGTAAATGCTTCAATTTTAGTAGGTCACAAAGTGGCCGGGCTTCCTGGCGCTGCGGTCGCTATTTTGGGAACGGTACTTCCGCCACATATAATACTTTCAGTAATATCTCTTTTCTATACCGCATTCAGGGAAAACCCTTTTGTAAGCGCGGTATTAAAGGGCATGCAGGCAGGAATAGCGGCTGTGATAGCGGATGTAGTATTCAATATGGGTTCAAAAATCATAAAAGATAAAAAGATCATTCCTGTTTTGGTCATGGCAGGAGCTTTCATAGCCAATTATATTCTTAATATAAATGTCATTTACATAATAATAGTATGCGGGATCATAGGGGCTCTGACAAATTATATAGAGACAAAGAGGACGTCTGAAGGAGGCGGAAGATGATATATCTTGAACTTTTCTGGAGCTTTTTTCAGATAGGTCTTTTCAGTATAGGAGGAGGGTATGCCGCTATGCCTCTTATACAAAATCAGGCTGTGGAGATACATTCATGGATGACCATGACGGATTTTACTGATCTGATCACTATTTCAGAAATGACTCCGGGACCTATAGCGGTAAATTCCGCTACGTTTGTGGGAATGCAGGTGGCCGGATTCCCTGGGGCAATAATAGCTACGCTAGGATGTATTTTGCCCTCGTGTATAATTGTATCGCTGATAGCCTTTTTATATGCTAAATATAAAAATATAAATATTATACAAGGCGTTTTAGGAGGGCTTAGGCCGGCAGTGGTAGCTATGATAGCTTCTGCCGGAATTTCTATCCTTACTTTGGCTTTTTGGGGCGAAAACGGATTTTCACCTGGAGTGGATTCAATAGATATCCTATCTGTGGTTATTTTCGCG
>CASDQQ010000089.1 GCA_949282945.1 uncultured Eubacteriales bacterium | reverse complement strand
CATACGCTACCAAGTCCTCCCTATCATTTCATCAATAGCCTGCTGTATGCGTTCATCTGTATTATTTTCAAAACTCAAAGCTAAAGAATAAGGGTCTGCAGCGTTTGTGCCACTAATCACTCGCGGATCATACTTCCATATCTGCAAAGCGCATTGCTTATCCTCATCTATCAAAACATCTTTTGGGGCATATTTATTAAAAGCACTGTCAGCTGTCCCAAAACACTGTATTTTATCCGGATTAATCATACTCACCTTTGAGAGCGCTGTGAGGCCTGCCTCAAACATTTCAGGCGCTATCTGCTCTTTGGGAAGATATATCGTTTTTCGAACCGGACAGATAAGATATGGTTTTATCAGCTCATAAACCTCTTTCGGTTTATTATCTGTTACTAAAATCTTTTTTGCCCGATCTCCGGAGCCTTTTTTATAAAAATAACCGGTATCACATAACTGCTTAGCTGCTCTGGTAACTGTCATCGGCGTTACATTTATACGTTTCGCCAATTCGGATAAAACAACAGGCTTACATTTACCAAGAATAATTGAAAAAAATATTTGCTGCGTAGACGGATAAAATTTGCCTTGATTGTTTGCAGGCGTATCAAATTTTTCTTGAAGCATTATCCCCAAAAACGGCAGATATATCTGTTTACCCGGTACAACAAACGGGATATGTGCTTGTATGAAAATATCCCGTTTTTGACTTGTGATCTGCTTTAGTTCCAACACGACCGGACATTGACAGATCTGGTGGATAATTTTTATGTGTTTTTGTATTGTATTTATTGAATCTATATGTCCTAATGGAGTTATAAACAGACATTTTTGATCTTCTAACATGATCTGTTGAAATGTGTATTTTTCCAACAGAAAGAAAGGAAGGTTTTTATCTTCCCATTCTTTGCGTTTAACTGTAACCCCAAGGATTTTTGTGATATATTCCATTTCTTTTTTTCCAATTTAACTATTTTTCTTGATTTTAACATATTTAAAGTTAAATATCAATTTTTATGTTAAATTGTCCTGCGCAACATGTAATTTAAAAAATAATGTTTACATAACGCTTGTATTTTTATAGTGTAAAAAGCAGTGGTTTTACAGTCCGTTTAAAAAAAAGTAGTTACAACAGTAGTTAAAATACTTAAAAATCCCCGTAAAATAAGGAAGTGCGGTTACAGTCCTGTTGGCCGCATTTATTTAAAAAGCCGCCGGCAAAACGCCTGCGGCCTGCGGCTCTATTCTTTAGACGCATAAAGCACGCCTTTTATCTCAAGTATCAGGCTGATATCCTCGGAACGCGCGTTTTCCGTCACTATTTCTATCCCAAGATTTCCTGCGATATGGCTCTTCGCCTCCAGCGTCCTGCATATGACTACTTCCGAGACCGCCATATTGATCTCTTTTATTATCCTGTTAACGCTGTTTATGTCGTCTGTCTCCGCGTAATATGTAACAAAGCTTATCTCCCGCTTTTCAAGACGCGCCACGACCGTATTGACTATGAGCATGAGTCCAGCAGCGATCAGCGCGCCGACATAGAAACCGTATCCCAGCGCTATCCCTATGATCGCCGTCGCCCACACGCCGGCTGCAGTCGTAAGGCCCATTATCATTTCTCCCCTTAAAAGGATCATTCCTGCGCCCAGGAAACCTATGCCGGGAATTATCTGCGCGGCAATCCTGAATATATCGGCTTCATATTCCGGCATGCATGAGGCTGCGTATAGCGAAACGAGTACCGCGAGCACAGAGCCTATGCACACGAGCATGTGCATTCTTATTCCCGCAGATATCCCGTGTTTTTTACGTTCAAGTCCTATTATCCCTCCGATCACCACGGCCGCCAAAAGCCTGATAAAAGATTCCCACAGCAGCATACGACAGACTCCTTTTCACTATAAATCTCATATGAACAACTTAAACCATTAAACGTCCAAAAACAAGCCTTAAATAGTTATTTTGCTGAAAAATACAATCCATATCAAAATTATATTGCCTATATAAAGCGCATAAATGTATAATTAATATAAATTGCATGTAAAATATCCACATATTTAAACAATTTCAGGGTAGTAAGGGTAAAATGATATACAATGATTTTAAAGGATTAATGATATCCGATTTAGGTTTTGATACCAGACGGCTTCCGCTTTGCGGAGAAACAGATTCTGAGATCGACGAGCTTCAGACTGAAGAAATGATCGATTATGCTCTGGAGCACGGTATCAATTATTTTGAAACCGCATGGAATTATCACTGCGGCAACGCAGCTCCTATTTTGGGAAAGGTCCTGTCAAAGCATCCGCGCGAAAGCTTTTTTATCGCGAATAGGTTCCCCGGCGACGACCTTAAGAATATGCCGCGCTACGAATACATATTCGAAAAGCAGCTTGAAGACTGCTGCGTCGACCACTTCGACTTCTATATTCTTCAGAATGTCGACGAACTCAATATCGAATCCTATCTTTCCTCAAACAACCACGTAATGGACTATCTTATCGAACAGAAGGAAAAGGGCCGCATACGCCATCTCGGAATGCATACGAACGGAAAGCTGACTACTATAGAACGCTTCTTAAATGTCTTCGGCGACCAGATAGAGTTTGCTGAGATACAGCTCAATTATCTTGACTGGACTCTTTTAGACGC
>CASDQQ010000088.1 GCA_949282945.1 uncultured Eubacteriales bacterium | reverse complement strand
TTTTCTTCTCAGCTTTAACCCGCCGAATACCGCCGCGCCTGCTGTTAAGACAGCCAGTACTGCGCTTACGTCCCCGGTCTGGGTTGGTGTATCTTTATCAGGATCTTTATCAGGATCTTCATTATTATCTGAATTTCCATCGTCAGGATCTGACGGTACAGTTGTTCCGGTTCCTACATTGATAGTATCCTGAGTTTCACTTCCGGTATAAGTATAGAATGCCAGATACTTTATGGTCATTGTAACAGTATTTTTGAAAGAAAGCCTGTTTTCAATTGCAAAACCGGTTCTTTCAACATCTCTGTCATAAAAATCTTCGTTGAAGATCATATAGAATTTGGCATAGCCTTCAGAATCCTTATCAGCAGCCTTCCAATCTGCAACAGTAATATCAACAGGTCCATTAACTTCGGCCCAGTTATCTGTAGGTCTAAGTGAAGGATCTATACTAAAAATAACAGTTTCATCTGAAACTCCCTCTAAATCGCTTTCCTCAACTTTTACAACATACTCTGATACATAAACCGTTCCGTTGCCTTCAAGATCTCTCACTTCTGCACCCCAAATAGTATGGTCAGTTCCGGCTCCTTCCTTTCCGGCAGTCATAACTCTGATACCGTTAACATTATCAGTATTCTGATCTTTACCGTTTACTCCATTTCCCGGAAGATCATTAAGTGTATTATCCTTCCAGTCATGCAGCAAAGTTAATTCTGACTCGCTCGGGTTTGCGGCAAATATATTAACTGCGCTAAAAGACAGTAATAAAGCCATCGCAACCGCTACGCACATAAGCTTTTTCATGATACTTTCCTCCTGATTATAATTTTATATTATAATTATATATTAGCATATTAGTATCTAAATAGTCAACTATTGCGCTTAATTCATAACGTATTACTAATTAATTAAATATAAATTAATGGTAAGATATGAGTAATCTCCTTCAATATTTTCCTTTTCTTTATCTATGGACGCTCCATTTTCAAGATGTTCAGAAACATTAAAGGAATATATCCTTTCTACCATAGTGACATAAAGTTCCTCGTAACGCTTTTCGTTATTTTCTATCTTTATCTTTATTTCAGTAAAATCCTTGTTTTCCGTAACAGAATATTCTTCCTCGGAAAAACCCATATAGAAAAGCTTATCTATAATATCATTTTTAATAGAGTTAGGATCCACGCAGTCTACACTTATGGAAGACGATACTCCAAAAAATACCGGCCCGTCTGTATTTGGTATTATTATCATTTCCGTATTGCCTGAAGTGGTAGCAGGCGTTTCCTCAACCATACTTTCCGAAGGTTCCAAAGTATTCTCAGGTTTCTCCGGCATAGTTTCCTCAATCTGAAAAAACATCCATACGACTCCTGCCACAATAATCGCGCATACCAACAGCACCGAGCAAATTATTATTATTTCCTTTTTATCCAAATTTTTCATCACTTAACTCCGATATCCTTACGGTAATGAGCATCCTTAAAAGAAATTTTCCCTACCGCCTCATACGCTCTTTTTATAGCGCTGTCCAAGTTTTCTGCAACGGCCGTAACTCCAATTACTCTTCCGCCCGACGTAACAAAATTCCCGTCGCTGTTTTTTTTGGTTCCCGCATGGTATATAAAAATATTTCCCATATCCAGCGCGTCGTCAATACCGTAAATTTCATATCCTTTCTCGTAGCCTCCCGGATAACCACCGGAGGCCATAATTACACAGACCGCCGCGTTATCCTTCCATCTGATATCCGCCTGATCAAGTTTTTCATCTATAACGGCTTCAAAGATATCTACAAGATCACTTTCCAGTCTTGGCAAAACCACCTGAGTTTCAGGGTCCCCAAACCTGCAGTTATACTCTATGACTTTAGGCCCTTCCTCAGTTATTATAAGGCCGAAGTACAATACGCCTTTAAACTTTCTCCCTTCAGCATTCATAGCTTTTATCGTAGGCAAAAATATTTTTTCCATACACTCTGAAGCAAGTTCATCCGAATATATCCTCGAAGGGGAAAAAGTACCCATTCCTCCAGTATTAGGGCCTTTATCATTATCGTATACACGTTTATGATCCTGGGCGCTTACCATTGGAACAATGGTTTTACCATCAGTAAATGCCAGTACCGAGACCTCCTGTCCCGTTAAAAATTCCTCGATGACCACACTGTTTCCGGCAGTTCCGAAAATTTTATCTTCCATTATATTTAAAACAGCGTTTTTCGCTGATTCAAAATCCTCGGCAATTATAACTCCCTTTCCCAAAGCAAGCCCGTCAGCCTTGACCACAATAGGGAATTTTACATTTTTTAAATACTCAACGGCACTTTTGCTGTCCTTAAAAATCTCATATGTCGCCGTGGGTATGGAATATTTTTTCATAAGATCTTTTGCAAACGCCTTACTCGCCTCAATGATAGCCGCGTCAGCCGTAGGGCCGAAAGCTTTTATGCCGTTTTTCAAAAGTGCGTCCACCATTCCCTTCGCAAGAGGGTCATCGGGAGCCACAACTACCATATCCACACTGTTTTTCCTGGAAAAATCCACGATCCCGTCAATATCAAGCGCTCCTATGTTTATACATTCAGCAAGATCGGATATCCCTCCGTTTCCAGGAGCGCAATAAATTTTTTCCGCCTTGCTGCTTTCCGATAATTTTTTTATTATGGCATGCTC
>CASDQQ010000087.1 GCA_949282945.1 uncultured Eubacteriales bacterium | reverse complement strand
ATATTAATGAGGCTCCAGATGAAGTTTATACCTTGAAATTACAAGATGGCTCAGTCCTTAAAGCTAAGGCGGATACGTGTTATGAGTCAGACAATGATTTAAATGAAGAAGACGAAAATTATCGGTAATTTAATGTGTGCGCTATGCGTATTGTAGAAATCATAAAACGGGGTCGGGGTAATACGATGCAGGAGGAAGAATTAATAGAAGTTAATTATTTAAATTATCCAGAGTCATTAAAAACATCAACTGGAAAACAGATATAGAAAAAACGAAATGTTCAGAACTTTTACGGTGTTGAAAGTTGCCGGCACCGTTTTTTTATATATGTTTTGGTAACTAGTTCCAGAGCTGAAAAAACGTGGATTCAGAGAGCTAACGGCATAAGACTGTGGCCGTTAGGCGGAGAGAAACAGTAAAAGAGCGACTACGAGGTAGCGGCGGAGTGGCGAGACACGGAGATCATGCGGGGCACCTGATAGGCGATCGATTTGGCGGATCGCCGGAACTGGATAATCTGGTATCACAAGCGCAGAGAGTCAACAGCAGCGAATATAAAGCAATATTCATTATGCAGATGGGGGTGCAAGGCCGACTGGTTTTACGGTGCAATATGCTATTGACGGAAAATGGAAAAAACAAACAATAGAAAATGGAGAGGAAAAGGAAATGAGTAAAATATTTGAAGATGAATTCAGGGAATTACAGTCAGGTTTAATTGAATTATGTTTAGAAGCCCTTGATGGAATAAAGGCAGACAAAATTTTCGCGTATGCTTCAATGGAAAAGCATGTAACGTCATTTGATGCTTTCTTTGAGATCAAGGGGAAAATTAAAGAAAAACATGAAATTGGGCTGCCTGATGATATTCAACTGGCTTTATTAGATGAGGGAATGGCGGATCTTAGGAAAATCAGGAAAGTGTGTGAAAAATATGAACGACCGTGTCCAACTGAAATGAAAATGTGCTATGACGTAAAAACGGGAAAATATGAGGCAAGTTATAAATATGACCCGGTCTGCGGGGCAGAAACGGGTATATGCAGTGATGACATATTTGACGCATGGGTTGATGAAATGAAAAAAGACGAGAAAAACAGTAAGTGGAAAAAGTGGTTTGGGCGAGGATAAAACAGTATCCAAAACAGCAAATTAACGAAGAGCTATACTCCAACAGGAGCATAGCTCTTTTTACTAAACAATTGTTTAAGCGAAGGAGTATTACAGTCCGGAGGAGGTAGACCGTCTGAGCAGCAGAGAGCTGGACGATCCGAAGATCATGGAGCGAGTGATGAAATCAATGACGAAGTGGAAGAAATGAGGAGGAAAAAAAGAATGGCATACGAAAATTTCAAGCTGGCGGTATGGGCAAAAAAATCAGAGGAAACGTGAGATGCTGAGCTATATCGGAAAAGAGAACGTGAAGTAGATTTATACGAACAAGGAGGATTCTGGTATGTTAGATAATGAGGGGAAGACAATAATAGAAAAGATTAAGCAAGCAGCAGACGATGTTTGGGGTGATAACTACGAAATAGAGGATATAGTAGTTGAAAAAGCACCGTTTTGTCTTTTCAACTTATATATGTGTGTTTGCCAAAGGCAGTATGTCCGATTATCCTATGATAGATCAATTATTGACATTGCGATAGAAGTGGATGGAAATTATGTGTGGTTGACTGATTTAACAGATCAAAAAGTTGTAGAAGGTTTTGCAAGCAATAAACCCGAAAATATATTACGCAATTTTAAAGTACTAGATACCGTATTGCGTAAATTAGAATAAGTAATACCCTGATATCTGCATGAGGGATTAATGCCAGTCTAATCATTAATCGTAGTATTATATATATCAAAGAATGAAATGACAAGAGGCTGAGAGCTATGTTTTCCTAGAAGACATAGCTCTTTTTATCTCATACAGCCTGTTATGGTTATTAAGGAGTCATTGGGTTATTAGGCGTTTTACACTTTCAGGGATAAGCTGACGGAGCTGTACACCAACAAAGACGCGGCGGGGAGGGAGCGGATTGAGAACGGATCGCTGGTGACGAACGCGGCGATGCAGGCGGCGGAGAAGCGGGTGGAGGCGGCCGTCGCGGGGATAGAAGCGCAGCGGCCGGAGATTGAGAGAAGGTACGACGCGCAGGCGCGACAGAACGATCAGGGATACATGTTATTTTATCGAAAAAAGAGGGAAGGAG
>CASDQQ010000086.1 GCA_949282945.1 uncultured Eubacteriales bacterium | reverse complement strand
ACTTTTCTATAAATATTTCCCTCGGCGTTTCCAAAGCCATAAGCTGCAAATATAAACGGAACTCCCGCTTCGGCCGCAGCGTCGCAGTCCCCTTGCGTATCGCCCACGTAAGCCGCGCTTTCAAAGCTATTCCTCTCAATTACCGTCTTTATATTACGCCCCTTGGGCATGCCTGTATTTCCTATACACTCAAAATCGCAGAAATATTTTTCAAGCTTATAATAATATAAAAACGATTCTATGTATCCTGGCTGACAGTTGCTTACTATGAAAAGCTTATACTTATTTGAGAGCATGTTCAATATTTCTTCCACTCCATCAAATAAAGCTCCTCCATTCTTTCTTATATAATTCTGTTCCGCCACTTTAGTTTCTTCAAGCAGTACCTTTCTTCTTTCATCTCCGAAATATGGAAATAATCTTTCCAAAATAACATCCATAGGAAGTCCCATAAGCTTTTTCAAATCGTCTGCGTCCGGTATTCTTTTTATATCGGGAATATTTTTCATATAATCTTTCCATGCATTGGCAATAGCTCCCGTTCCGTCCCACAGTGTGCCGTCCAAATCAAATCCTATACTGTCAAATTTAATATCCGCTAATCTATCCAAATCAGTTCCTCCCATATTACACTAAAAAAGTGAAAGCAAAAACATAAATAGTCCTCTCATCAGTCTTGCCATAGAAATCCATTCTAAAGAAAGAGAGATAAAAGGACCTTATTTTCTTTATCATCAAAGCATAGCTTTTATCGCGTCAACCTTGTCAGTCTTTTCCCAGGTGAAATCTTCATCATTTCTCCCAAAATGCCCGTAATTAACAGTTTTTCTATATATAGGACGTCTTAAATCCAACATTTTTATTATTCCGTCCGGCGTAAGGTCAAAAAGTTTGTCTACAATATTTACAATAACATCTTCGCTTACTTTTCCGGTGCCGAAAGTATCAACTCTTACAGAAACAGGCTTTGCCACTCCTATAGCATATGAAAGCTGTATTTCACATTTTTCCGCCAGTCCCGCAGCCACAATATTTTTAGCCGCGTATCTGGCCGCGTAGGAAGCCGATCTGTCCACTTTCGTGGGATCCTTTCCTGAAAAAGCTCCTCCGCCGTGTCTGGCGTAGCCGCCATAACTGTCTACGATGATCTTTCTTCCAGTAAGGCCTGAATCTCCGCAAGGCCCCCCTACTACGAATCTTCCCGTAGGATTTACATAAATCTTGGTATTTTCGTCCATAAGCTCTTTAGGAATAACCTGATCAATAACATTCTCGATTATATCTTTGCGTATTATTTCCAAACTCACGTCGGCGCTGTGCTGAGCGGATATTACAACAGCCTCTATCCTTACAGGCTTATTGCCGTCATATTCCACCGTAACCTGAGACTTTCCGTCCGGTCTCAGATAGGAAAGGATTCCGCTTTTTCTCACCTCGGTAAGTTTTGCGGTAAGCTTATGTGCAAGATATATAGCCATGGGCATATAAGCTTCCGTCTCATTGCAGGCATATCCAAACATCATTCCCTGATCTCCCGCTCCCGTTTCAGTTTTCAAATTACCCTGTATCTTTGATTCCAAAGAATTAGAAACGCCCATAGATATGTCCGGAGACTGTTCGTCTATGGAAGTCAGGACCGCGCATGTGTTTCCGTCAAAAGAACTGTCCGCTCCACAATATCCAATATCCTTAACTACATCTCTTACGATATTAGGTATATCCACATATCCTTTTGTTGTAATCTCTCCCATTACAAGCACCATTCCCGTAGTTGCAGCGCATTCGCACGCCACTCTCGAATAGGGATCCTGCGCAATGATAGCGTCCAAAACCGCGTCGGAAACCTGATCGCAAAGCTTATCCGGGTGTCCTTCTGTTACAGATTCTGATGTGAAAAATTTTCTCATGTTGTACCGCCCCCTTAACTAAAAATATTTTATTATATTTAATACTTATTATAGCTCTGCTTACAACAATTGGTCTACCGCAAAAACGCGGCAGACCCTATTTTAAAATTTATTGTTTTGAAAATTTAAAAGATACGATAATATACTATTAAAAATCTACCTTTCCGTCTCCGTCCTCCGGATCGGTCTTACTGTCGGCAGAAACGAAATCCTCCGTCCATGTTCCTGAAACAATAGCTTCAAATTCGTCTCCTTCAATCCTCTCTTTTCTTACAAGGATATCCGCTAAAGTATGCAGCAGATCCATATGCTCTTCAAGTATCTGTTTGCACTCGGCATAACACTTATCCAAAATAGACTTAACTTCTTTATCCACATCCGACTTCAGATCCTCGCTGTAAGACTTGGAATGTCCGTATTCCAACCCTACAAATACCTCGTCGTTTTCATCCGTAAAAATAACGTTGCCCACTTTGTCGCTCATACCAAGCTTCGTTACCATGTTTCTAGCTATCTTATTAGCATGGTTCAGATCGCTTACCGTTCCATTTGAGCAATCGCCGAACACTAATTCTTCAGCCGTCTTTCCTCCAAGCGCCACTACAATTGACTGCATCATTTCAGTCTTAGTAACGTAAGGACTGTCGTCATCCGGCTTATAAGAAGTATAGCCTCCTGCGCTCCCGGCGGGAATGATCGAAACTCTGTCAACTTTATGGACAGTGGACTTAAACCTTACAGCCAACGCATGGCCGGCCTCATGATATGCCGTCCATCTTTTATCCTTTTCAGAAATGACCTTACTCTTTTTCTCAGGTCCCATAATAACCTTGAAGGTAGCTTCCTTAACATCCTCCATATTTATGGTCTTTTTATTCTTTCTTGCAGCTATCAAAGCCGATTCATTAAGAAGATTTTCCAGATCGGCTCCTGAGAATCCGGGCGTAGTCTTTGCTATATCTTCCAGATTTACTGAATCGTTAAGAGGTTTATTTCTGGCATGTACCTTCAGTATGGCTTCTCTTTCTTTAACATCGGGAAGATTCACATATACCTGTCTGTCGAAACGTCCGGGTCTTAAAAGAGCAGGGTCCAAAATATCCTTTCTGTTGGTTGCGGCAATTATGATTACACCGTCATTCATCTGGAAGCCGTCCATTTCAACGAGAAGCTGATTAAGAGTCTGTTCTCTTTCATCATGTCCGCCTCCAAGTCCGGCTCCTCTGTGACGTCCAACAGCATCTATCTCATCTATAAAAACTATACAAGGAGCGTTTTTCTTAGCCTGGGCAAAAAGGTCTCTTACCCTTGAAGCACCTACGCCAACGTACATTTCAACAAAATCTGATCCGCTTATAGTAAAAAACGGAACGCCGGCTTCTCCCGCAACTGCCCTTGCCAATAAAGTCTTACCGGTTCCCGGAGGCCCCACAAGCAAAACTCCCTTGGGTATTCTCGCCCCCAGTTCCGAATATCTTCCTGGTTCTTTGAGAAAGCTTACAAGTTCTTCAAGCTCCTGCTTTTCCTCCGCCGCTCCCGCAACGTCGTTAAAAGTAACTTTCTTCTTATTATCCGTAGCAAGGCGCGCTCTGCTCTTTCCAAAGCTCATGGCCTTGTTATTTCCGCTGTTTGCCTGACTCATCATAAAATACCATATAATAACAGCTCCTATAATGAGAATAAGAAAAGGAAGCATCTGTATGAGATAATATACTACGGCCGGAGTGGTCTCTATCCTGTACGACAACCCGTTTTCATTGGAAATTCCCGCTTCTACCTCAGCCTTCTTGTAACTGTCCAAAAGTTCGTGAATACTATCTGTAGAATCATAATACATTTTATATTCGCGACCCTTTTTCAAGTTACCGTAGTCCGATTTCATCTTAATGGTAGCTACCCCTTCTTTAAGAGAAATACTTTCTACAGGACAATTTTCAATGTTATTTTCATCAAGCATGGCAACCAGATCACTGTACCCCAATCTTGTTTCGGCGCTTGAATCTGTAATAACAGTCAAAAGCAAAATTGCCAACAAAAAGAATACTATATAAAATGTAAAATTCTTATAAGCTTTCATATTTCATCTCCTTTACTTTACTCAAAGCTTAAATGTCTTGAGTAACTTTTATATTATACCACAATTTAGCAAAATTTAATTACTTTTTTATATATTTTTCCGGCCTTAAAACTCCTACCTCCGGAAAATTTCTATAAAAATTATTAAAATCAAGCCCGTATCCCACAATAAATTCATCCGGGACCTGAATACCTTCATAGTCAGCTTTTAGCTCTACCTTCCTTCTTGACGGTTTATCAAAAGCCGAGACTATTTTGACGCTTTGGGCTCCTCTGCCTTCCATAAGATCCCGAATATACGTAAGCGTAAGACCGGTATCAATTATGTCCTCCACCAACAAAACATTTTTACCGTTTACATCTATATCCACATCTTTTATTATTTTTACCGCTCCCGTGGATTTAGTAGAAGCCCCATAACTGGAAACCGACATAAAATCTATTTTACAATTTACATCTATCTTTCTTACAAGATCGGCCATAAATATAAAGCCGCCTTTTAATATCCCTATTATAACCAGTTCTTTATCCTTGTAGTCTCGCGTTATTTCTTTTCCTATACGTTCGACCATTTTATCTATTTCATCTTTTCCTACGATCACACGCTCGATATCAGTATTCATAAGTCCTCCCATTACTGTATATTACCGGTTAAATATATATAAATTGTTAACTAATTAAAAACTATATCTATACTATTTCTATTCTTAAGATCCTTTTGGTAAAAGGCCCCGGTATACATTCCCCGCTTCTTCTCATGCCTGCGATCCATAATATCCTGTTTCCGTCAGCCAGAAGGATTTTTTTGTCTCTTTCTCTTCTTTCAACTTTCGCGTCTATAAAAAAATCTTTGAGTTTTTTACAGCCTTTCCCATTATAAGGCGAAAATACATCTCCGTTCCTTCTGTTTCTCAGGACCGCGTTTTCTGATATTTTATCATAATCAAAAATCTGTTTTAAGGCTTTATTACATATTTTTCCTGTCTCCGCCATATTCTCATTATATCCGCAAACGGTACAAATTACCGTGTTTCCCGTCTCTTTAATATAAAAAGTCCCCTCTGGTCTGTACTCAAAGCATTCCGCACTTTCCCAGGCGTTTTTTGGAGAAAAAACTATTTTACCGTATAAATTCTCAGCCTGCATATTTCCCGGGAGATGTATGACCTTTCCTGAGTGGGAATTTTCCGTAAAATCAAGTATCTCCTCAATATTGGACCGGCTCAGGTTTACCGGGAAAATATATTTCAAAATTCTCACTTTAACAGCCTTATGAAGAGTTTTAAAATAAGACACGTCTAAAACATACTTTTGCCCGTCGGCAGAAATATCAACACATTTTTTCATTTCTCTGTCCGCCGACTCGGTTATAAATTCTTCATCAAGGAATGCATTCTCTCCCAACCTTATAAGCTTGTCGGAAAAATCAACGCCAAATCTTTCATTTATGTACGGAATAGTCTCAAGTCTTATTTTATTTCTTGTATATTCCGTGGAAAAATTACTTTCATCCTCTCTCACCAAAAGCTGGTTTTCTGTGCAAAAATCCCGTATATCCTTTTTTCTTTCATCTAAAAGAGGCCTTATAATATTTCCACGAACATGCGCAATGCCCTTAAGTCCATATATTCCTGTGCCTCTGAGTATATTATAAAAAATAGTTTCGGCCCTGTCGTCCGCGTTATGAGCCACTGCTATCCTGCATTTTTTCAAATCCCTGGAAATCTCTTCAAAAAAGCCGTATCTTATTTCCCGACCGGCCATTTCCACGCTGATTCCTTTTTCCTTTGCGTATTCGGCCGCGTCAGTCTTTTTTACCTTAAAATCTATGTTAAGTTTTTCGCAAAGTTCCCTTGTATACCTTTCGTCTTCGTCGGCGGCTTTACCTCGCAGCATATGATTTATATGAGCCGCGGTAATTTTTATGTGAGGATAATGATTTTTTATTATTTTATTGAGCACAAAAAGAAGGCATACCGAATCTGCTCCTCCCGAAACGCCTACAACTATATTTTCACAGTCTTGCAGCATACCGTATTTTTTAATAGCGCCGTAAATCCTATCCGTCACCTGAAGTCCTCCGAAAAATTATTCTTTAGCAAGATTTCTGAAACTTGTAAACTCCGGCTGCCAGAAAAGCTCTACGGTCTTAGTCTGGCCCCTTCTGTTTTTTGCGATAATTACCTCGGCAATATTTTTCTTTTCCGATTCTTCCTTGGTATAGTAATCGTCCCTGAAAAGAAGCATAACTATATCGGCGTCCTGTTCAATGGCCCCCGATTCTCTCAGATCAGCAAGCATAGGCCTGTGGTCCGGCCTCTTATCCGCTTCTCGGTTTAGCTGAGATCCGGTTATCACAGGTACCTGAAGTTCCTTGGCCAGTATCTTAAGGGATCTGGATATTTCAGATATTTCCTGCTGCCTGCTTTCTGCCCTTGTCCTTCCCTGCATAAGCTGAAGATAATCTATAAACACAATACCTATGCCTTTTTCAAGTTGGAGCTTTTTGCATTTGGACCTTATATCAGTTATAGATATATTGGGAGTATCGTCAATATAAATAGGAGCTCCGCTTATATCTCCCAGGGATTCTGCAAGACGTCCCCACTCGTCGTCGGCGATCTCCCCATTTCTTATCTTTGTATTTTCAACCCTTGCTTCACTGCTCAAAATATTAGTAGTGAGCTGTTCTTTTGACATCTCAAGGGTAAAAAACGCTACAGGGATCTTTTCTTTTATTGCCACATGCTGCGCTATATTCAGCATAAAAGAAGTTTTACCCATTCCCGGCCTGGCAGCTACAAGAATCAAATCCGACTTATTAAGTCCTGAAATAGTTCTGTCCAGATCTATAAAACCGGAAGGTATGCCGGCTGTTTTCCCTTTATTTCTGTAAATATCTTCAAGCGTCTGAAATACGTCCGGCAAAATATCCTTTACCGGTACAAATCCACTGAGATTTCTGCTTTTAGAAATATTAAATATCCTGTCCTCCGCAAGAGTAAGCACATCCTGTACCTCGGACGAACTGTCAAAAGCTTCCTCCGCTATCTCCCCGGACGCTTTTATAAGCTTCCTTAAAATAGATTTTTCTGCAACAATATCAGCATAATAATTTATATTAGCGGATGTAACCACCATATCGGCAAGAGACGCCAGATAAGGCAGGCCTCCGCACCTGTCCAGTGTCCCTCTTTCTGTTAAACGGTCGCATACAGTTATTACGTCTATAGGTTTGGCTTCTTCCATCAAATCTCCTATAGCTTCAAAGATTTCCATATGATCCTTAAGGTAAAAGTCCTCGCTTTTAAGCTTATTAAAAGCATTGGGAACAGCAGAAGGATCTATCAGCATGGCTCCGATCACAGATTTTTCAGCATCGATATTCTGGGGAGGTTTCCTTACGGACTTGGCTTCTTCCATGATCACTCACCTGCAACCGTTACATTAAACTTGGCTGAAACCTCATTATAAAGTTTTGCCTGGACCTCAAACGTTCCAACATTTTTGATAACATCGTGGAGAACTATCTTCTTTTTATCCACATCTATGCCGAGCTGTCTCTTTAATTCGTCTGAAATATCTTTATTGGACACGGCTCCAAACAGCTTGCCATTTTCCCCTGCTTTTATTTTAATTGTAAGACTTGTCTTTGAAAGCTTCTCCGCAAGGACCTTGGCTTCGGCCAATTCCTTAGCTTTTCTGGCGTCCTCAGCGTCCTTTTTCGTCTTCATCACATTTATATTAGCGGCGTTTGCTTCTACAGCCAGGCCTCTGGCAAGTAGAAAATTTCTGCCGTATCCGTCGCTTACTTCTATCATCTGACCTTTTTTTCCTTTGCCCTTTACATCTTCAGACAAAATTACCTTCATCTCAATACACCCCTTACGTTTAGATAATGTTTTATTATATATAAACCGCTACTCCTTTGCAACCTTAGCCGCCATTACAGTATTGCGCATAAGCATAGCTATGGTCATCGGTCCTACTCCTCCCGGAACAGGGGTAATGGCTCCCGCAATTTCCTTTACCGATTCAAAATCCACATCTCCACAGAGCTTGCCATTTTCGTCCCTGTCCATTCCCACGTCTATAACTACAGCTCCTTCCTTTACATAAGAAGCGTCCACAAACTTAGCTTTACCTATGGCAACCACCAAAATGTCAGCTCTCTTGCAAACTTCTTTAAGATTTTTAGTTTTAGAGTGGCATATCGTAACGGTTCCGTTCTGAGCAAGCAGCAGCATAGCCTGAGGCTTCCCCACTATATTGCTTCTTCCCACAACTACGCATTCTTTTCCCGATATCTCGATTCCGGATTCTTTTATAAGCTCCATAACTCCATAAGGAGTACAGGGCTGAAAAACAGGATTTCCTATCATAAGGCGCCCTACGTTGAATGGATGAAAACAATCCGCGTCTTTGGACGGATCTATGGAATTTAATATTTTTTCTTCGTTTATATGTTTAGGCAGAGGAAGCTGGCATAATATTCCATCAACTTCCGGGTCCCCGTTAAGACGTCCTATAAGCTCGATAAGCTCTGTTTCAGTGGTTTCTTCCGGGAGCGCATACTCAAAAGATCTAATGCCTACCTCTTCGCACGCCTTTTTCTTGTTGTTTACGTACACCCTTGAGGCGGGATCGCTTCCCACGATTATTACTGCCAGTCCCGGATTTATCCCCTTTGCCTTCAATCTTTCCGTTTCTTCCCTCAATTCGTCCTTTACTCTTTTGGCTACCGCCTTTCCGTCTATTATCTTCGCCATTTTTTTCTTTCTCCTTTGCTTTTCTGTATTCATAATTATTTATAA
This sequence comes from uncultured Eubacteriales bacterium, assembly GCA_949282945.1. Lineage (GTDB taxonomy): Bacteria > Bacillota > Clostridia > UBA1212 > CASDQQ01 > CASDQQ01. The sequence continues at coordinate 17,291 of CASDQQ010000086.1, read as the reverse complement.
GGCATCCTTCTCCGGAACCTATTAAATCTTCTCTTCCCGCGCGTTTCAAAGCTTCTATGACCAATTTCCTGTTTTCCGGTCTGCTCCACTGGAGCAGCGCTCTCTGCAATTCCTTTTCATGCGCGTCTCTGGCCGTATAGACCTGACTCATATCCCTTGGGTCTATTCCGGTATAAAACATACAGGTGGACAGAGTTGAGGGGGTAGGGTAAAAATCCTGTACCTGCTCCGGCCTGTATTTATTTTTCTTAAGATAAACGGCTAATTCTATAGCTTCATCAAGCCCGCTCCCCGGGTGACTGGACATAAGATAGGGGACTACATACTGCTCCTTTCCAAGCTGCTTATTTATATCTCTGTATTTTTTCAAAAATGCCTCGTATACTTTTACAGGAGGCTTTCCCATTCTCATGAGCACCTTGTCCGAAATATGCTCGGGAGCCACCTTAAGCTGCCCACTTACATGGTACTTGCATAATTCTTTGAAAAAAGTATCGTCCTTGTCAAGCATTAAATAGTCGAACCTTATACCTGATCTTATAAAAACCTTTTTTACATTTGGAAGCGCTCTCAGCTTTCTCAATAGCTCCAGATATTCGCTATGATCTACGATAAGATTTTTACAGGGAGCAGGATAAAGACACTGTCTTTTTTTACATACTCCTTTGGAAAGCTGTTTTTCACAGGACGGATTTCTGAAATTTGCCGTGGGTCCCCCAACGTCGTTTATATATCCTTTAAAATCTTCCATCCACGTAAGTTTTTTAGCTTCGTTTATTATGGACGCCTCACTTCTTTTCTGGATCACTCTCCCCTGATGAAATGTGAGCGCGCAAAATGAGCATCCTCCAAAACATCCCCTCTGGCTGGTTATGCTGAACTTGACCTCAGAAATAGCCGGTACTCCGCCGTCCTTTTCGTATGACGGATGATATGTTCTCTCATACGGCAAAGCGTACACTCTGTCCATTTCCTCTACTTTCAAGGGAAGGGCAGGAGGGTTCTGCACTACGTATTTATCTCCGTGCTTTTGTACGATAGCCTTTCCGGTTATGGCGTCCTGTTCCTCATACTGGACCTTAAAAGCCTGGGCATATTTTCTTTTGTCCCCGGACACCTCCTCGTATGACGGTATTTCTGTATATTCAAATTTATTTGTTTTATAAAGTTCTTTAAGCTTTTCTTCACTTACCGTAAACGCTGTGCCTCTTAAATGATTTATTTTCTTTACAGGCACCCCTTTATCTAAAAGCTCCGCTATTTCAGTTATGGAACGTTCCCCCATCCCAAAGCTTATAATATCCGCTTTTGAATCAAGCAGAATCGATCTTCTTACCCTATCCTCCCAATAGTCGTAATGCGCGAACCTCCTTAAGCTGGCCTCTATTCCTCCTATTATGACCGGCACATCTTTAAAAGCTTCCCTTATGCGGTTGCAGTATACTATTACGGCTCTGTCGGGTCTATATCCCGATTTGCCTCCCGGAGAATAAAGATCCTCTTTTCTGGGCTTTTTGGCAGCAGTATAGTGATTTACCATGGAGTCTATAACGCCTGAAGAAACCAGAACTCCAAGACGCGGTTTTCCCAGTCTGGAAAAATCTTTAGTACTTCTCCAGTCAGGTTGGGCTATCATCCCTACCCTGTACCCCTTGCTTTCCAATATCCGAGATATTATAGCATGTCCGAAGCTTGGATGATCCACATACGCGTCTCCGCTTATATAAATAAAGTCCGTCTGCTCCCAACCCAGTTGCTGCATTTCCTCAAAAGTCGTAGGTAAAAAACCCATAGGAATTTCTCCTTAATCTCAATAAAATTACTCGGAATCCTCGCTCATGCTATTCTTCATTTCATAGTAGCGTTCTTTGGAAATAAGCACCTGTCTCGGCTTGCTCCCGTCGTTTCCGCTTACTATGCCAAGCTCTTCCATACGGTCTATAATTCTGGCGGCCCTGGAATAGCCTATACTAAACTTTCTCTGCAAATATGATGCCGAAGCGGTTCCGCTCTCCACCACCATTTCAATAGCGTCATAAAGCAGCTTATCTTCATTTCCGCCCTGCTCATCTTTGTCGTCATTAGAAGCCGACGGTGAATAGGCGCCCTTTTTCTTTCCAGTAGAAACAGGTATACAGTCCACAGCCTTAATTACTTCTTCATCATAAGAACAGATACCCTGATCCCTCACAAAACCAACGATTCTTTCAACCTCGCCGTCTGAAATAAAAGCTCCCTGTATTCTTGTAGGCTCAGAGGCGCCCATAGGGAAAAACATCATATCTCCCCTTCCCAGAAGCTTTTCCGCTCCTCCCGCGTCAAGTATGGTCCTTGAGTCAAACTGGGACGCTACTTTAAAAGCTATCCTTGACGGTATATTTGCTTTTATTACTCCTGTAATGACGTCAACCGACGGCCTTTGAGTGGCTATGATAAGGTGCATTCCTGCGGCTCTGGCCATCTGAGCCAATCGGCATATGCTGTTTTCTATTTCTCCGGGAGCTACCATCATAAGGTCCGCAAGCTCATCCACGATTATTACATAATGTGGGATTACTCCATCGGGGTTGGTATTTCTCATGAGGGTGTTATATCCGGCCAGATCTCTTACTCCCTCTTCCGCAAAAAGCTTGTACCTTCTTTCCATTTCGCACACCGCCCATATAAGGGCGCTGGCTGCCTTCTTTGGGTCTGTGACAACAGGCATCGCCAAGTGCGGTATTCCATTATACACACTGAGTTCCACTACCTTGGGGTCTATCATTATAAGCTTAAGTTCATCCGGTCTCGCTTTATAAAGCATACTTATGATCAGCGTATTTATACATACGCTTTTCCCTGAACCGGTGGCACCGGCAATGAGAGTATGAGGCATTTTAGATATATCAGCAAGGACCGTCTCTCCTGAAATGTCCTTCCCGAGACAGACTGTGAGCTTCGATTTTGATTTTTCAAATTCCCCCGTGGTAATAACATCCTTAAGAAACACAGGCTCTGTTTCTTTATTTGGTATTTCTATACCCACTGCGCTCTTGCCAGGTATTGGAGCCTCTATCCTTATAGACTTTGCCGCGAGGCTCATAGCTATATCGTCTGAAAGTCCTACGATCTTGCTTATTTTAACTCCGGTGTTTGGCTGTAGTTCATAACGTGTAACCGTGGGGCCTCTGCTTATATTTATTACATGAGCGTCCACTCCGAAACTTTTTAGCGTAGCCTCTAAACGCTTAGCGTCGTTTTGCGCCTGCATTTTAGCGCTCCTTATATCAACTCCGCCGTTTTTATTATCGTTAAGCAGGTCGTATGAGGGAAAAACATATTCTGACGCAGGTTTGCTGCCTGATACAAACTGTTCACTATTATCTTCTTTTTCCTCTTCCTCCGGATCTTTTCCCAAAGTGCGTCCTGTATTTCTGGCAATCTTTTCCCTTGCCGTTTCTCTTAGCATATTCGGTCTGTTTTCTCCCGACATATCTTTGACCACAGCTTTAAGAGGATCCTCCTCTGTCCTTTCTTCCGAAGGAGCGCAGGCTCCTTTCATCCTGAAGGTTATATTACCGGGCAGAGTGCTGTCATTCTTGTCGTCATTACCTTCTTCACTTTCTCTTTTAGAAGTCAGTCTCTGCTGAACATATTCTTCTTTATTTTTACTTAAACCTTCCGAAGGAGCCGAATCTTTAAAGCCCTTAAATCTGATTTCTGATTCTCTGTGATCTATTTCATTAACGGTCGGAAGAGATTTCCTACTGTCTCTGTTCCCTTTTTTAAGCGTTCTTTCGTATGGCGGCGCTAACGGTTCTATATCCACAGGACTCTTTTTAAAGAGGTCTTTTATGCCTGAAAACATTTGTGAAAAAGAATATTTTGAAATAAAAATGATCGCTCCCAATATAAGGGTAATTATAATTATCATCGCCCCTACTTCTGAAAAAAGCAGTTTGAAAATATATGAAAAAAACCCCCCTATAATTCCTCCGGTATAAAGCGTTCCGGTATTTATATTTTTCCCTATGTAAGCGCTAAGAGAAAGATCTCCTTTGGGCAGCGTTACGGCAGACACAAAAGCAGACGCACTCAAAGCCAGAAAAAGTACGCTCAGCCCTCTTTTTACTTTATCCGCGGCAGCTTTGCCGAATGGTATGAGCACGACATAACATAGTATTATCACAAAGAACCAGGATACAAGTCCTCCGAACATTCCAAAATATATTTTTTTCAGCAGCGACCCTACAGTTCCCGCCAAATCTAAAAAACTAACTATGAGTAAAACTGTAACAGCAAGTATTCCAAGTGAAAACAGCTCGTGTCCAACGTCCCTTCCCGCGCCGTTTACAATTTTTCGTTCTGATCTGGGCTTTGCCGCTTTAGAAGCTTTATTTTTCGAAGTTTGTATATTTTTACTGTTTTTCTTAGTATTTGTTTTATTATTCACTGTATTTCTCCTCTTTTGTAAAACAAAATATATATAATTTTATCATTTTACTTTATAAAAAGCAAAAGAGATTTCCCGCCTATCATGATGAATTAAAAATAACCAGATTTTAAGATCTTTTAGATTCGGAAAATGATAAAACGGTATAACCCGAGATCATACCGTTTTACATTATACATTTTTTAATTTTACGGAAATTAAAATGCTTACGCTCTCCTAGTTTTCTTTTCCTTATATAGAGCCCACAGATTTGGCGCTATAAATACGGAAGAATAGAAACCGCATATATTTCCTATGATAAGAGGGAACGCGAACTCTACTATCGTAGAAAGAGCGTTGGCACTGGCGAAAATATAAAGTATTATAAGACTGCTCAAAACACACAGCGTAGTAATTATACATCTCTTAAAAGTTTGTCTTATACTTAAATTTACCGTGTCTTTTATGCTGCGGCCCCTGTCGGCCCCCATGTTTTCTCTTATCCTGTCGAAAACAACTATAGTATTATTTATAGAATATCCTAAAATAGTAAGGACTGCTGCTATAAAAGATTCGTTTATCGTAAAGTTAAATATACAATATACCAAAAACATGATCACTACATCGTGCAGCAGAGCCACAAACGACATAACTCCCGCGGAAAGACCTGATATAGCCTTAAATCTTATCCAGATATAAATTATCATAAATACGGAAGCTATCAGTATGGCTATAAGTCCATCTTTCAGCATTTCACGTCCCACGCTGGGAGAAACGTTGCTGAAATTGTAATCAACAGGATTTTCTGAAACTACTATATCAAATTTTTCGCCTATAGCGTTTTTTATGGCCGATATCTCATCATCTGTCAAGATCCTGTCTGTACTTGCAACCTTAACATTTACCATATATTTCTTTACAACAAGATCATCCGGTCCATAAATATAGGAAAAATCTGTTCCTACACGTTTTGTCTCTTCATCTGTTGACAAAAGTTCTCTCAATTCGTCCTGTACCTCGGTCATGATCTTGCTGTATTCTGTCTCATTATCAGTAGGTATCGCGCTGCAATCCATCTCGTAATGAGCCACATAAGGAGCTTTCGCTTCATAATAAGCAGGCTCCGGAACAGTAACATTTCCAAATTTATTTATAAGATAACTGGATACTTTTTTAGTTTCCTCATCTGTGAGTTGCTCATTTGTCTGTATCCTTATATCCAGTTTTACCATTTTTTTATAAACATTCTGATTCTCGTCAGAAATATTATAATCATATTCCGACTTTTGAACCGTAACATTTTTACCTGTAAGATCCTGGATAAGAGTTTCTATTTCAGAAAGAGAAAAATCGTTATTGGGAAGTCCTATTTCTATTACAGCTCCTCCTTGATAGTCGATCGAAAGAGTAGGCCCTCCTACGATAATCAGTCCAATTATTCCAAGGATTATCAAAGCAATAGATATACCAAAAAATATTTTTCTTTTTCCCACAAAATCTATTGTTTTCACTGAATCTCCTCCTTCCCTTTCTTTGCTCCGTACCACCATGGACTTTTAAAAATATTGAGCTTTTCCACACTTAAAAGCATAGATCTTGACATCCAGACAGACGTAATAAAGTTAAGTACGATACCTATTATAAAAGTAACCGCAAAACCCTTTACCGAACCTGTTCCGAAATAGTAAAGCACCACGGCTGAAATTATCGTAGTTATATTTCCGTCTACAATAGAGCTTAACGCGTTTTTGAAACCATCTTTAATAGTTGAAGATATATTCTTTCCCTTTGATATCTCCTCTTTCATTCTCTCAAAAACTATAACGTTAGCGTCAACACTCATACCAATAGTAAGTATTATACCCGCTATACCTGGAAGTGTAAGAGAAATCTCAAACCATACCATAAGAAGAACCTGTATTGCCACGTGAGCTATAAGAGCTATACAGGCCACAAGTCCGGGCAGTCTGTAGTACAAAAGCATAAACAGCAGTATAACTATAAGAGCTACCATACCGGCCTGAAGAGCGACATTGAGAGCATTCTCCCCCAATATGGGAGTTATGGTCCTAAGCTCTCCGTCCGCTATGACCATTTTGAACGGAAGACTTCCCGACTTTATCTTATTGGCAAGAGATCTGGCCTCGTCTAAAGTAAACTCCCCTTCTATAGTAGCCTGTCCATCCTCAATAACCGCGTTGACCGTAGGAGCGGATATTATCTCTCCGTCCAGAAGTATCCCCAGTCTCTCTCCGTTAAGCTGCGTAGTGGCATTTTTAAAATCCTCGGTCCCTTTATCATCAAAAGATAAAACAACTAAATAATTACTCGAGTTATTTGGATCTATAGCAGCATAAGCGTCGGAAACATTACTTCCGTCAACTAAAACATCTCCCACAGCCTTAAAACCGGAAGCTGATTCTGAATCCTCCTCCACTGCGGAAAAAGTAAGCTTAGCCATTTCTCCTATTTCTTCCGCGATCTTCTGCGGATTAAAATCCGTTTCTCCAGATGACCATGGAATCTCCACTATAATCCTTTTTCCCTCATAATCCGCCAGAACGCTTCTGTCATAGATAGCCTGTCCGTCAAATCTTAAATTAATGACCTCGATAGCCGCGTCTAAATCTGCGTTTGAAACCTCCGCGCCGTCTTCCGGCGTCAATATTGCGTGCATTCCGCCTTTTAGATCTATACCTAGCTTAGCGTCATAAGCGCCTTCAAGAATTATATTATAATTAATAATAAGTCCGAAAAACGCCACATAAACTGACGCCGCGGTAAGCAAGACCCACAGCACTATTTTTACTATGTGCTTACTTTTCATTTGCGGATGTCCTCCTCTCAATTTCGCTAAAACTTTATACATTATATATCCTATTATCCGTTAACGTCAATAGTAAAAGCCGAGTTATACTGGTCTATAGCGTCCTTTACTATCTCCGCTGTACGGTTATAGGAGTCGATCTGATCTTTGTCTGTAAGCTCGCCGCCGTCATAAAGAGGCACTATTTTATATACCTGCTTTCCTTCCTCACCGTCCGAAAGGCTGAGCCATGTAGGAACATAGTCTACATTCATTATCTTTACTGACCCGTCGGAATATTTTCTTATATTTATCGTGTACATTATTCCGTCTTCTGTATGTCCGCTTTTATAGCTTATAAGCTCTCTTCTTTGATTGCTCACAAAATTCCCCAGAGAATACATACAAAGAGTGCTCCTTTCCCCGTCCGACGATTTCAGAACTTCAAAAGGCTGTATCATATGAGGACCGTTCCCTATTATAACATCAACGCCCAGATCGCACAGCTTTGAAGCGATTTCTTTCTGAGTTTCGGACACAGCAACAGTATAATTATCTCCCCACCTTATATAAGTAAATATTACCTCTGCCCCGTTTTCCTTCATTTTGCTTATGTAATCTGACGCAATAGCATAAAACTCGTCCAGTTTATCAGCTTCATAGAAATTTATCATTTTTTCCTGCTCGGCTGAAATAGAATTTCCGTTAAAATAAAGTCTTCCGTTACTATTTCTCTCTCCTTTGGCAAAAGTCATAAAGCCTATCTTTATGCCGCCTATATCCTTAACAGTATATTTCTCAGTGCTCCCGTCCTTAGCGGTACCAGATGCCGTAACCTTTTCTTCTTCTAAAACATCAAGAGTTCTAAAAAAACCTGAAATGCCTGCGTCAAAAGCATGCTCCCCCGCAGTATTAAGCATATCGAATCCGGCTGACGCTGCCGCCGTTGCCAATTCGTCAGGGCAATTAAACTTTGGATATCCGCTGTATTCTCCTCCTCCGAAAGGTACCTCCAGACTTGCCGCGGCATAATCCGCCTGAGATATCAATTCTTTAACATCAGAAAAAATATTCGTAAAATCATATTTCTTGCTTTCCTCATCATATTGAGTGTTGAAAAAGTTATCATGGATCAGCAGATCTCCGGCAGCCAATACCGATATTTCAGTGTAATCCGGCTCAGGAGGTTCAGTTTCTGCAGGCCCGACCGTTTCCTGGGGATCGTTTTTTTCAGATTCCCCGTTTTTTTCCGGCGAAGGAGATACATCTAAAGGTTTATTTCCCACAGCACTTACTCTGTTAAAAAAGGAATCTATATCGTTTACATTTGCAAACATTGTAAAATATGCCGACAGCAAGGCCGCCGTTAGACAGCATACAGCCAAACAAATCATAATAGGTCTTTTTGACATAACCTCTTTCTCCTTTCATTTTACAGAAGTCGGCTTCCGTTTATTATAAGGCAGAATTTGAGGCCAAGAAATTCCGCCGCCTTCCTGTTCATAGTCATTCTTGTTAAAAATATTTCAAAATAATCCATTACAGGACAAATTTCCGTATCTATCTCAAGTTTTAATACGGCTTCTTTTCTTTCCGCATCTACGTATATTTCAGATTTAAAGACAGCGTAATTGACTCTGTCATGTATATCAAATGTAGAAAGATCTTTGTTCCTCACCCTGCTTCTGTGTACGTCCGACTTATCTGCCAATATGATAGCCGCCGAAATGTCGCTTACCGGTACCCCGCTTCCCTCATCGTGATTTGCGATAGCCAACATGACCTCAGCCGCCTCATCCTCGCTCATACCCGCGTCTTTCAAAATCCTGTAAGCCAAAAGAGCCCCGTAATGAGCATGATCTACTCTGTTTACCGAATTTCCTATATCATGTAAGAACCCCGCTATTTCGGCGAGTTCTATGGTCCTTTCATCCTTGCCCAATGTTCTCAGTATATCCGCAGCGTTTTTAGCAGTAAGTCCTATATGTCTGTAGGAATGCTCCGTATACCCATTAGCATTCAAATGTTTTTCAGCCGCCTTTATAAGTACTCCCACTTCATGCGTCTTTACCAGGTCATGGATTGTAATAGGTTTCCTAACTTCATTTATAAGCTTTATATATTCTTCGGCGCTGATATGGTTAAATTTCTTTTCCTCTTCGCTTAAAGCTCTTTTTACAGAAGCCGGACTTCCTATTACCATACTTCCGTCGGGAACGACCGTTCTAGAAGTTACAAGAGCGCCTGCCCCTATTATGCAGTCAGAACCTATAACAGCGTCGTCAAGAATTATAGCTCCCATTCCTATAAGAGTATTATCTCCCACAGTACATCCATGAACGATTGCTCCATGCCCCACAGTAACGCCTTTTCCTATCTTAGTTTCCTTTAAGGTAACATGCACTACAGCGCCTTCTTGTATATTTGTTCCGTCCCCTATGGAAACCGGAGCCATATCTCCTCTTACCGAAGCGCCGTACCATATTCCAACATTATTTCCGGCTGTGACTTTTCCCATAACTACGGCGTTTTCCGCAACATAGCAGTTATCACCAAATTCAGGGGTAAAATCCATAAACTTTTTAATCATTTTCTTCTCCTGTCCTCACCGCGTTTAGCCAGAGGGAGCACTCAACTCTTTTCTTTTCCAAATCGCAGGCAATCTCATAAGGTTTATTTATGTCTTTGTTAAAATTGTAAGCGTTTGCAGGACAGCCTCCCGAGCAATAGAATTTCGCCCAGCATCCTGAACACTTTTCCTTTGTATACACGTTGGAATTTTTAAAAGTATCCTGTATATCCGTCCTTTCTATTCCATTAAAAACATCTCCCATTTTAAAATCGCCGTTTCCTACAAATTGGTGGCACGGATAAATTTCCCCCTGAGGTGTAACGGCCACATACTCGTGTCCTGAACCACATCCGGAAAGTCTCTTGGCAACGCACGGACCCTGCTGCAGATCCACCATAAAATGGAAGAAGTTAAACCACCTTTCCGTATCGAAACGCGCCGCATACTCTTTAGCCAATGCTTCGTATTCCCCGTATATCTTCTCCAGATCATCTTCTTTAAGTTCATAACCGCATCCGTCCGGCGCAACTACAGGTTCTACAGATATCTGTTTAAATCCCAGGTCGGCAAGATGGAGTACGTCCTTTGAAAAATCCGTATTATACCCTGTAAACGTTCCCCTTACATAGTATCTGTCCTGGTCTCTCAGTTCCGCCATTTTCATAAACTTCGGCAAAATGCTGTCATAACTTCCGCTTCCGTCCACTCTTATCCGCACTTTGTCATTAACTTCTTTACGTCCGTCTATACTTAAAACGACATTATCCATATTTTCATTTATATATTTCATTCTTTCTTCATTTAAAAGCAGCCCGTTTGTGGTAATAGTGAATCGGAATTTTTTATCGGCTTCCTTCTCTCTCTTTCTGGCATACTCGATTATTTCTTTAACTGTATCGAAATTCATGAGAGGTTCTCCGCCGAAAAAATCTATTTCTATATTTTTTCTTTTTCCGGAAGATCTTATAACAAAGTCTATAGCAGCCTTTCCAACCTCCGAAGACATATGGGACCTGTCTCCTCCAAAGCAACCCGTATCTGCAAAGCAATATTTACATCTCAGGTTGCAGTCGTGAGAAATGTGGAGGCAGAGAGCCTTTATCTGGGACTCTCTTTCCCACAGCGGAAGATATTCTTTATATATATCCTCAGAATATATCTGACCTTCTTCAATAAGCTCCTTTATTTCATTTAACGCCTCTTTAATCTGATCTTTTGTATATTTTCCACTGACTTTTTCAAATATATCATTATCCGGAGGAAGCTCCCTGCTTTCTTTGTCCTCTTTTAAATCGTCTATAGCCGACAGGACATCATAACTCACGTCATCAAGCACGTGTACTGCCCCGCTGTTTACATCGGCCGAAATATTTGTTCCGAACATTTTAAAATTATGTATCATTTTTTCTCCTTATAAAAATAATAAGTGAAAAGCGCACGCACCTTTCACTTACTGACATCTTAATCTATTAATTATTACTTCTTTAAGCAATTCTGGTTTGCTACGGTGCAGGATGTCTTACATGCTGATTGACAGGAAGTCTGACACTCTCCGCATCCGGACCCTTTCAGGCTGTTCTTGAGAGTCGCTTTATTGATCGTTTTAATATGCTTCATTATAAATTTCCCTCCGTTTGTCTATACTAAATTATTTATATTTTAGCATACCGGACATTTCCTTGCAAGGCATGAATTGTTAACTATTTCAGCGCCTCTTGCTTTATTAAAAAATATCTTCATGTCTTCCGGATATCCTCTATGACCGTACCGTCGTGCAAAACAATCTGCCTTTCGCATCTTTCAGCGATACTTTTATCATGAGTAACTATAATGATCGTTTTTCCCTGCCGGTGCAGCTCATCAAAAAGGCCCATAATTTCATCCGACGTTTTGCTGTCCAAAGCCCCCGTAGGTTCATCCGCCAAAATTATGTCAGGATCGTTTATTATGGCTCTGGCAATAGCTACTCTCTGCTTTTGCCCTCCCGACAGGTATTTTGTCTGGATCTTCTGCTTTTCAGCTATTCCCAGTCTCTCCATTGTTTCATATATCTTTTGATCTGTTTTTTTAAACCGGTAATCGGGATTAAATACAAGGGGAAATGAAATATTGTATTGAGACGAATAATCCAGTAACAAGCCAAACTCCTGCAATACAAACCCGAACTTTTTATTTCTTATTCTGGCCAGCTTATTGCTTCCCAACTCAGAAACCTCCTCCTGGTCTATAAAATATTCTCCGGAGGTAACTCTGTCAAGACATCCTAAAATATGGAGAAGAGTTGATTTTCCCGACCCGGACGGCCCTGTTATTGCAGTCATTTCACCTGAAAGTACCTCAAGATCTATGCCCCTCAGCGCGTCTACCTGCGCCGAAGTGCCTTCATTATATATTTTTCTTACATTTTTCAGATACAGGCCGCTCATTACAGATTCCTCCTTATAATTTGTATCGGCTCTTCTTTTGAAAGCTTTACTACGCTGACAACAGATGTTATCACAAACATACATCCGTAAAGTATAAAAACCCATGCCGCCGCGCCGGACGAAAACAGCCTTTCTCCATACGCTTTGCCATAGTCAAGTATTCCTATAGTGATAAAGGATATGATCAATGGGATCAAAAAAGTAGCCAGGTCGTTTGCCAACTGCATAAAAATACATTTGACCGGACTGAGCCCGTGCAGAAAACATAGCGCGAAGAATTTCTCTTTCTGCCTGATGGATAATATATTGTAACTGATAAATCCGATAATGCTCAGGGAGAGAAGAGCAATGCACAGAACGCTCGGCAGGCCCGCGTTTTGTCTCCTTATACGCATAAAATCCCTGTATTCGCTCTCAGCAGTATAAACGTCCTCCACTCCCGCAATATTTTCAAGGTTCTCTTCCGCTTCTGTCAATTTCACAGAGCTGTCTTTGGAAATCCTAAAAGTTATCACAGTTCTCATTTCCTGTTCTATCTCAGGAACTGTATATGTAATCTGTTCCATGCCGTAGACAAGAACTCCGCTTTTCAGATCTTCCATCAGCGCTCCTCTTCCCTGAGGCAAAAATACCGTATCATTATGCAAAACTCCTATGACTTTTACGGTCTCTTTCTTTTCATATCCGTTATCTATCTCATATATTCCGCCTAATTTGTATTTCTGCGACCAATATTTGGGAACTACCATCGGAATATATCCGCCATAATCTTTATCGGGATCAAACCACTCCCCCTCAATATCTGTATACTTCACATTTTCGATAAAATCCCGTTCCAGATAATATAAATAGGCCGTTGGGTCTGTTGAGAAAAATCCTATCTGCGCTTTTGTACTCACAAAGATCATATCCGGATACTGCTGCCGTACCTCTTCTAATATACGGTCTTTATCAGCGGCTTTCTGTATAGACACCATTAAAAAATCTTTCAGGCCCAACTCTTCATATCTTCTTGCGCTCTCTACCAATATCGCAATATCTCCGTACAGCATACTAAGCATGATGACGGACGCCAATATCTGACATATTATAAGTATCCATATACCCAAGTTATTTTTCAGCTGTTTCAGCGACAGCAACAGTACCCTCATAATATCTTTCCCTGTTTATAACAGATCTCCTTCTATTTTTTCTTTTTGGGCCGCTTTAGATTCAACAAGTTTTTTATAAAACTCCGGACTAAATTTGATCAGTAACCTTCCAATTCCATATCCTATAAGATATCCTGCACTCATAAAAACAGGCATATTTATATTAATATATTTCCAGGCTATTTTATAAACCGCTATATCCAAAACGGCAACCGTCGTCCATACCACTGCCACTAAAGCCAATATGCCTATAAATCCCCATAATATCCTGCGGAACGGTTTAAACAAAACGGTAACCAATGCTCCGGCCGCGATGGAAAGGACCAGGTAGTCTATATTACTTCGATTCATAAGGACAAACACATCCCATCCTTCTGACAAATAAGAAAAATAATTATAAGGAAGTACGAATATTTCTTTCCATACTGCCGAAGGCGGCACTGTTTCAAAAAAGTAAATATCCGTTAATTCAAGATTTGTTTTCAGCGGCATAGGCAAAAAAGCCTTTTCAAAGAAAAAATACCCAATCACACATAATACGGCCAGTAAAATTACACGAACAATATTCTTTTTCCTTTTATAGGACAAATATCCCGTTAGAAAAACCGCTCCGATCAGCAGTAATATTGTAAACATACTTCTATCCACTGTTATCATATTTTCTTCCTCCTATTTCCACAGTCTTCTGTCTACAATGGGCCTTGACGCAAGATCCCTTGCCGGCTTTGCAAGACAAATGGATATTACGGCTATATATCCCGCAAGCAGCAGAGCCGCCCCTTTCAGCGTAAATTCGCTGTCTATATAAAAGTAGTCTCTCAGTGGCGCCGTAGCCGGATATAAAATTAACGCGATAACAAAAGATATGACTACATAAGCCATACTGTTTCCATATATTCTAAAAAATATATCTGTATTCTTAGCTCCGCAGGCTTTCATTACAGTATATTTTTTAATATTTTCAACTGCCAGATAGCGGAATAATATAACTGCGTTTACAGCGCACAGTATCAAAATAACCAAGACATATCCTCCATACTCTATATAAACAATTTTCTGGCTGTTTCGTATCATCTGTCCATTAGATGTTATTCTCCCATATCCATAATTTGTATAGGACAAAAGCGTTTTATTTTCACTTGCCGACAGCGGTCGGAAAAATTGTATTTCTGCTGCAACAGAACCCATTATATTTTGTACTGTAGACCTTGCCGGTATAATATAATCCAGGTCTTTTGGGAAATTATAACCTTTCGTATTGTATACAACAGAATCGTATATTCCTATAATCTCATATTCCGTTCCGCGTATATTAAATTTTTCCCCGACCTTATAAAGAGTTCCGTCAGACTTATATAATTTACTTCTGATAGCCTGTTTTGAAACAACCGCAACCTTCTCCCCTTTCTCTAACTCCTCTTCAGTGAAAAATCTCCCCAATACAGGTTCTTCTTCATACAGCTGTCTATAAACAAAAAAATCATATTTCTTTTCAAAAATAATACCGCCCGTATTTTCATCAGCTAAAAAACAAACAAAGTCTTTTATTTCTGGAAGTTCCGTATCTTCCAATATGCTGTATATGTTATGTGTTCCGTCCTCATATTCTTTTAATCCCGTCAGTGTATATGTAGACAGCGCCTCATTATCTATAATATACATGTTAATAAAGGTAGTGAGTATACCTGTTAAAAGTATACTCACCAATATACTTACCACAAGAGCAGAAACTATTAAAAATTTAAATCCACAATTTTTTTTCAAGATAAATTTATTAAATATCATAACTAATATGGCAAATAAAATCTACGGGATTCGTGCTTACATCACTGCTATGCACCAAACATTGCATACCATCTGTAGCTTCCGTTTTTATAGCCCCTTTCTTAAATTAAAATGTATATATTATATATATACCAAACACCTTTCCCTCTGTCAACCATTACATTTATTTTTATTTTTTATTTTTTTGTAATATTATAAATATTTTTAATAATACGTATAAACCAACGTCATATGTTAATTTCTAATAAAAAACCTGCGGCGTTTGCCGCAGGAAAACATCTCAGTATTTTTTATTCAAAATATATTTTATTCATATATCTGTCCCAGTTTAACAAGACGGTCATATTTAGCCTTGGCCTGTTCCTCAGCCTTTGTGAAAAGCTCTTCGGCTCTTTCAGGGAATGCCTGGATAAGACGGCTGTATCTTGTCTCACTCTTGATAAAGTCTATATAGCTTCCTGTAGGAGCCTTACTGTCAATAATAAGAGGATTTTTGCCCTCAGCCTTCAATGAAGGATTATAACGGAACATCTGCCAGTATCCGGCTTCTACGGCGCGCTTCATTTCAGACTGGCAGTTACCCATACCGCCCTTAACTCCGTGCATCTCACAAGGAGCATAGCCGATAACGATCGACGGTCCGGGATAAGCCTCAGCCTCAACAAGAGTCTTGATAGTCTGATTCATATCTGCGCCCATGGCAATCTGAGCAACATATACATAACCGTAGGACATAGCTATCTGAGCAAGGTCCTTCTTTCCTATAGCCTTACCTGCGGCGGCAAACTGAGCAACCTGACCCATCTGGCTCGCTTTTGATGCCTGACCACCGGTATTCGAATATACCTCAGTATCAAATACCATAATATTTACATCCTCTCCGGAAGCAATAACATGGTCAAGTCCTCCGAAACCGATATCGTATGCCCATCCGTCTCCTCCGAAGATCCATACCGATTTCTTTGCCAGATAATCCTTCTCGGCAAGTATCTTCTTTTCCAGTTCTCCATCGGCATTCGCTTCAAGAACGGCTATAAGAGCCTTTGCGGCAGCTCCGTTCTTCTTACCGTCATCTACTGTTGCAAGGAATTCTTCAACAGCGGCTTTCTTATCAGCGTCCTCATAGTTAAGCTGCTTAATATAGCCTATAAGCTTATCGCGGATGGCCTTCTGTCCAAGATATATTCCGAGTCCGTGTTCAGCGTTGTCCTCAAACAAACTGTTAGCCCACGCAGGTCCGCGGCCGCTGTCGCGATTAACAGTATAAGGAGTTGAAGGAGCAGAACCTCCCCAGATTGAAGAACATCCGGTAGCATTTGAAATATACATCCTCTCACCAAAGAGCTGCGTTATCAAACGCGCGTATGACGTTTCGGCACAGCCTGCGCACGATCCTGAGAATTCAAGCAACGGCTGATTGAACTGACTTCCCTTAACAGTAGTATCCGCAAAAGGAATATCTTTCTTTGTAACATTGGCGACAGCATAGTCAAAGGCTTTCTGCTGCTCCGACTGGCTCTCCTGAGGAACCATTTTGAGCGCTTTTACCTTGGCGGGACAAACATTAACGCAAAGTCCGCAGCCCATACAATCCAAAGGACTTACAGCCACTGTAAATTTATAGTTTTCACATCCTTTGCCCTTCATCTGGACAAGCTTTGTGGAAGCAGGCGCTTCAGCGGCTTCCTTCTCGTCCAAAGCAAACGGACGGATGGTGGCGTGAGGACATACGTATGAACACTGATTACACTGAATACAATTTTCCGCTATCCACTGCGGTATCTTAACCGCAACTCCTCTCTTTTCGTACTGAGTCGTTCCCGTGGGTACCGTTCCGTCGGGCGTAAACGCCGATACGGGTAAACTGTCGCCTTCCTGAGCAAGTATCGGGAATACTATATTTTTGAAGTATTCGTTGTCGGCAGGTTTAACAGGTGCTGCTCCCTCTGTGGTTGTTGCCCAACTTTCGGGATATTTTATCTCTACAAGTCCGCTTATAGCGTTGTCTATTGCGGCAAAGTTCATGTTTACTACCTTCTCACCCTTCTTGCCGTAACTCTTGACAACCGCCTTCTTCATGTAGTCTTCTGCCTCGTTATAAGGTATAATGTCAGCAAGTTTGAAGAACGCAGCCTGCATA
>CASDQQ010000085.1 GCA_949282945.1 uncultured Eubacteriales bacterium | reverse complement strand
TATGGTTTGGCCCAGACCCCACACGCAATTTTTCCACTTCCACGCAATCATGTCTGGCCCAAACCTCCCCGCAACACTCCAAATTGCCCTGATTTTATCCTTTCCTACACAATTTCCTTTAGGTTTGGCCCAGACCTCACACGCAAGTTTCCCGATTTCACGCAATCTCGTCTGGGCCAAACCATAAACACATACCGTACCTTTACAAAACAACTCAATACTATTACTTAGCCAATATTGCAAAACCGTGCCATTTTAGCAGCGCCCAATATAGTTAATTCAAAATAGTTGTGTAGCATTAAGAAGAAAGATAAAGCTCTATACTTCCTCGAACCTAAGTATTAAATGTTAAACAAAAAAATAACATACAAAGGAATCCCTATGTAAAATTGGTTAATTATCCTCAGATAGTCTGGGCAATTGCAAAGCTATGGTAATGTAGAGGAGGAAAACCGGCAAACAGTACGCAACACCATAAAAAACGCCCCATTTAGAAAAATGGCAGGTCAGGCACACAAGAAGGTTGATTTTATGCATATCTACGTGGATGAATACCAATCGTAACAGGAAAAAGCAGGTATTTAAATTAAAAATATTTGCATCGAAGGGTCAAAAAACTCCTCAACAGCCTGACAAATATACCATACCTCTGTCAGTCGCCTATCCAGTTATAAAGTATACCTTTTCTTCCGTCGGAAAGTACGACCGCGTATATCCCGCTATTTGTATCAGCGTCGATAATCGTGATACTATCACCTTTTTTCAATGTTAAATTAGGATCTATTGAATAATCTCTGTATTCCTGGGCTCCGTCTTCTAGGCTTATATCTTCCGTTTCGTAAAAATATGTCGCTATGTCCGCTCTCACAGTGTATGTCTTATTAAAGCAATCATAGCAATCTATCTTCTTTTCTATGATACGGTCATCCTCTATCTCAAAATAGGCCGTAGCAAATCTTTCCTCTATAAAATTTACATTCTGCCAGGGGCTTACGATAATTCCCTTTTTATTCACCCATATTGGCCCGGTGATTTCAAATACTCCCGAATCCCCCGCGTTATAAAGTCCGGAAATACTTCCTAAAGATATTATTTCTTCTCCGTTATACCTGAAAATATCTATGTGAAAATCGGCGCTCATTCCGTCGTCATAAACTATAAGTTCCTTATATCTGTCGCTTTCGTTTAAATCCGCAGCATCCGCTCCCGCAAGAAAATCTATTTCCGCCTTTATCTTAGAATCATTCACAGATACATAGCTTTCATCATAATCCTCATAATCCCAATATATTTCAATAGAATCTTCGTTCGAATCATAAAGGGGATACCTGCCATTTATCTTCTGAGTCATATCTGCATTTTCAGTAATAATCCCGGACAGGTCAGATTTTAAAACGGCATTTTGCAAAGTTACAAAATCATCCTCCAGATTTATAAACACCTTTTTATTTTCCTGTACATCATAATTCCCCTCCGTTGGAAAAGACGTGTGAAAAAACTCATTCGTATTCGACGGTCCCATTTGGGAACAGGCTATCTGGGAGCAAACAAGGCTCATACAGATCAAAACTATGCAAAATTTTTTCATAAATAAAATACCTCGCTTAAAAAATCCCCCGATCTCTCTCTTATTATTATATACTCATTTACAAGTTTTTCAATGCTAAAGCGGCAATTCGCGGGACTTGTAGATGGAAGCCCGATATTTTTTATGCCTGTAGCCTCCATACAAAACCGTCTGTAAAGCTCTCCGGCCTTTTTCCCTGTGGTAAAAATTTTCTTTATTTTTGTTTTAGAAACAAGTCCGGCAATATCATTGGGGACCGGATCTTTTATACTCTGGTCTGAGGCTCCGGATATTTGGCAGGACCTTAGAACATCCCAAAGGGCTATATGGTTTTTTATTAAAAAAACCTTTTTTTCTTCAATCGTTTCCGGTATTTTTTCCTCTTCAAAAACAGCGGCCATAACCGGCCAAAATTTATTTTTAGGATGTCCGTAATAAAATCCGGTCTCTCTTGATTTTGGCGAAGGCATGGTTCCCAGTATAAGCGACTCCGAATTTTCATCGTATACCGGATCTATATTGTGAAAAATTTTCGTACTATCCATATTTTATCTCCAAATTCTTCCCGTTACTGTCTTTTATTATATTTATATTATAAAATACAGGATGCCGCCTGCTGCTCCCGTACAGGCCATTATCAATATCGGACTTATCTTCCATTTTCTCAAGGAGAAAAAGGCTGCCGCG
>CASDQQ010000084.1 GCA_949282945.1 uncultured Eubacteriales bacterium | reverse complement strand
ACTTTTGTTGCCGAGACTGAAAAAATGCTGACGGCAGGACCTAAAAGAGTATCCTCGCTTTTTATCCCCATGATGATATCAAATATGGCGGCGGGAAACATCGCCATAAGATATAAAGCAAAAGGACCCTGTCTACCGGTCGTAACTGCCTGCGCTACATCCACTCACGCCATAGGAGAAGCTTACAGAGCGATCAGGCACGGCTATGCGGACGCGATCATAGCCGGAGGTACAGAGGCGGCTATTTGTCCGCTTTCAATAGCGGGATTTACTAATTGCATGGCTTTATCATCTAAAAATGATCCTCTTACTTCGTCTATTCCTTTTGATAAACGCAGAGACGGTTTTGTTATGGGAGAAGGGGCCGGAATACTTATACTTGAAGAATATGAGAGGGCTAAAAAGAGAAATGCCAAGATATACGGAGAGATTACCGGATACGGAAATACCTGCGACGCGTATCATATAACCGCGCCTCACCCAATGGCGGACGGCGGAGCCAAGGCTATAGAGCTTTGCCTGAAAGAAGCGGGATGGGAACATGAAAAAAGTGTATATATAAATGCTCACGGAACCGGTACTCCGCTAAATGATAAATCTGAGACTATAGCTATAAAGAGAGCGATGGGAGAAAAAGCATTTGATGCTCTCATAAGTTCCACTAAATCTATGACGGGACATATGCTAGGAGCCGCGGGAGCCGCGGAAGCTATAGTATGTCTGCTTTCTTTGCAAAACGGTATATTGCCTCCTACTATAGGTTTTGAGGAAAAAGATGAGGAGTGTGATCTGAACTATATTTTTAATAAAGCCGAGAGAAAAAATGTCGATATGGCTCTTTCTATTTCTTTAGGATTTGGAGGGCATAACGGATGTCTGGCTTTTGCGAAAGGAGAATAATATGGAGATCGAAAAGATAAAGGCTCTGGCTGATATATTAAATGAAAAGGGGTTATCCTCTTTAGAGCTTGAAGAGGGAGACAGCAGGCTGAAAATAGAGAAGGATAAATATTTTTCCCTGAAAGAACCGGAAAAAAATGTAAAAACTGAAACTGTCATATTATCCGGGACGGAAGCAAAAGAAAATTTTCCAAAAGAAGAGCCTGAAATTGAAAACGCCATGAATTACAACAATTTAAAAGAAATAAAATCTCCTATGGTGGGAGTGTTCTATTCTGCTCCTTCCCCAGATTCGGCTCCGTTCGTAAAAGTGGGAGATAAGATAAAAAAGGGAGACGTGCTTTGCGTAATAGAGTCTATGAAGCTTATGAACGATATAGTAAGCGACATTGACGGTGAAATAATAGACATATGTGTGAATAACGAAGATGTAGTAGAGTATTCGCAGACATTATTTAAAATTTTATAAAACGGGAGAGAGACGATGAACAGAGAAGAGATAATGAAGATATTGCCCCACAGGGAAAATATGCTGCTTATAGACAGTGCCGAGCTGAAAGAGGAAAATACCGCTGTGGGCACATATACGGTAAAGGGAGACGAATATTTTCTTCAGGGACATTTTCCGGGAAATCCCGTGGTGCCGGGAGTAATACTTTGCGAAATTATGGCTCAGACCTGCTGCGTGCTTCTTGAGGGCAAGGCGGAGGGGAAGACGCCATACTTTACCGGCCTTGATAAGGTGAGATTTAAAAATAAGGTTTTACCAGGAGATACGATAGAGATCGAATGTACTCTTACAAAATCCAGAGCTCCGTTTTATTTTGCAAGCGGGAAAGGTTTTGTAAACGGAAAGCAGGTAGTGGGGGGAGAATTCTCCTTCGCTCTTATGTGAGGTGCGGCATATGTTTTCAAAAATTCTGATTGCTAACAGAGGAGAAATTGCCGTAAGGATAATAAGAGCCTGTAAAGAAATGGGGATTATGACGGTCGCGGTTTTTTCCGAGGCTGACAGAGATTCCCTGCATGTAAATCTGGCTGATGAAAGCTACTGTATAGGGCCGGCTCCTGCAAAAGACAGCTATTTGAATATGAACGCCATATTGTCCACCGCTATAAATGCAAAGGCCGAGGCAATTCATCCGGGATACGGACTGCTTTCGGAAAACGCGCGTTTTGCGGAGCTTTGTAAAAAGTGTAATATTGTTTTTATAGGACCTCCTGACGATATCATAAGTAAAATGGGAAATAAGGACGAGGCCAGAAGGACTGTGATGGAAGCGGGAGTTCGTATAATTCCGGGAACGGACGTTATAGAAAATCTGGAAACGGCTAAAAAAGAGGCGAAGGAAATAGGATATCCCGTTCTTATAAAGGCCCGCTCGGGAGGCGGCGGAAGAGGTATACGGCTTGTAGAGAAGGAAGAGGATTTTGAAAAAAATTTTTTATCAGCTAAAAGCGAGGCGGAAAGCGCCTTTTCCGATGGGTCGCTGTATATCGAGAAATATCTTTCTCCGGTCAAGCATATTGAAATGCAGGTAATATGCGATAATTACGGAAACGCGGTGTGTTTGGGCGAAAGAGAATGTTCCGTACAGCGTAAAAATCAAAAGATGATCGAAGAAAGTCCGTCCCCCGTAATAGACGGGTATGTGCGCGAAAAAATGACAGAGGCGGCTATAAGGGCTGTAAAAGCTGTTTCTTATAAGAATCTGGGGACCGTTGAATTTTTGGTGGACTCTAAAAATAATTTTTACTTTATGGAAATGAACACGAGACTTCAGGTGGAACATCCTGTTACGGAAATGGTTACAGGGATAGATCTTGTAAAATGGCAGATAAGGACGGCCGCGGGACAGAAACTTGGTTTTGCCCAGGAAGATATAAAGATCAGCGGAGCCGCCATAGAGTGCAGGATAAACGCTGAAAATCCTTATAAAGGCTTCAGGCCTGAATGCGGGAAAATAGAACTTTTACATATTCCGGGAGGTCCGTGGGTCAGATTTGACACCGCTATATATCAAAACTATGAAATACCTCCTTTTTACGATTCCATGATTGGAAAACTTATAGTGTACGCTAAAACGAGGGAAGAGGCTATAAGAAAGATGAAGGCGGCGCTTTGCGAGCTTGTTATAGAAGGAGTGGAAACAAATCAGGATTTTCAGCTTGAGATACTTTCAAACAGTGATTTTGTGAACGGAAGCTATAACACTAAAACAATTGAGAAAATGGGGGACGGTTTTTAATGTTTAAAGGATTATTTAAAAAACCGGAAAATGATCTGGAAATTGCGGAAGACGGTAAGGAAATCGTAAAAAGCGGTACGGTCCCTTCGGTACCCGACGAAATGTTTACCGCGTGCCCGAACTGTAAAAACGCAATGTATAACATAGACTTAAAAAAGAGGAATTATGTATGCGACAAGTGCGGCTACCATTTTAAAATGGCGGCAAGAGAGCGTATAGCTTTTATATGCGACGGAGGAAATTACGAAGAACTTTTTAAAGGGATTATATCTAAGAACATTATAGATTTTCCCGGATATGATAAAAAACTGGAGGACAGCAGGCAAAAAAGCGGCGAAGAGGAATCGGTAATATGTGCGAAGGGAACGGTGGAAGGAAATCCCTGCTGTATATTTGCTATGGAAAGCCAGTTTATGATGGGAAGCATGGGAGCTGTCACAGGCGAAAAGATAACGCGGCTTTTTGAATATGCCTCGGAAGAAAAGCTGCCGGTCATAGGGTTTACGCTTTCTGGAGGAGCCAGGATGCAGGAGGGTATTATTTCCCTTATGCAGATGGCTAAAACAAGCGGTGCGGTAAAGAAACACGGAGACGAAGGCAACCTGTATGTAGCGGTTCTTTGTGATCCCACTACAGGAGGGGTGACCGCGAGTTTCGCCATGGAGGCTGATATAATATTGGCTGAACCGGGTGCGCTCATAGGTTTTGCCGGTCCGAGAGTCATAGAACAAACTATAAAGCAAAAACTCCCGGAGGGTTTTCAACGTTCAGAGATGCTGCTTGAGAAGGGCTTTATAGACGCTATCGTAAAAAGAGGGGAACAAAAAGCCTTTTTGGGAAAAATTCTGGAGCTTCATAAAAGGAGGGACGGGAAATGAAGGCTATAGAGATTGTAAATAAAGCAAGAGAAAGGGGCAGGGCTACAAGCAAGGACTATATTCAGAATATTTTTTCCGATTTCATAGAATTTCACGGAGACAGAAGTTTTTGCGACGACGCCGCTATTATAGGAGGTATCGCCGTGCTTGACGGGATACCCGTTACGGTCATAGGTATTGAAAAGGGAAATACTACTGAGGAGAAGATAAAGAGAAATTTTGGAAGCGCTCATCCTGAAGGCTATAAGAAGGCTCTTAGAATGATGAAACAGGCGGAAAAATTTAAAAGGCCCGTAATATGTTTTGTGGATACAGCGGGGGCTTACTGCGGTATAGGCGCCGAAGAGAGGGGACAGGGCTATGCGATCGCCCAGAATCTTATAGGAATGATGACTTTGGATACTCCCATACTGTCCATTTTGATAGGCGAAGGAGGGAGCGGAGGAGCGTTGGCACTTTCCGTGGCTGACGAGGTTTGGATGATGGAAAATTCAATATATTCAGTTATATCTCCCGAGGGTTGCGCCAGTATTCTTTGGAAGGACACCCGAAAGGTGGCGGAAGCTGCGGAATGCCTTAAAATTACTGCCAGGGACCTTTTAAAATTAGAAGCTATCGAAAAAATCATCAATGAGCCGGAAGATTTCAGTAAGGTATACGGAAAAATGAAAAAGGAGATTTCTGAGTTTATTAAAAAGTATTCCAATGAAGAGAATCTTATAGAAAAAAGGTATAACAGATTTAGAAAATTCGGGAGAGTAAAATGATTACAATAGTTACGGACAGTACGGCATATTTTTCAGAAAACGAAGCGGCGGAGCTTGGTATAGAAATTGTTCCCACCAAATATATTGTGAACGGGCGGATATTATTTGAAAGCTTCAGCGATAAAAATGGAGACTATACAGATATTATAAACTTAGATAAAAACGGAGCGTTTACAGAACAGACGTCGGTTTCTGTTTTCAGAAGTATTTTTGACAGCCTGGTAAGACGGGGAAGTAAAGTATTATGTATTTTGATATCCTCGCGTCTGAGCGGTTCCTATCACAACGCGCGCGCAGCCGCCAAAGACATGGAAAACGTGGAGGTGGTTGATTCCCTTTTAGCGGCCGGCGGACTTAAGATACTTGTGGAAAAGCTGAAGAAGCTTGCAGAGGAAACAGAGGATTTAAAGACTCTTGTAAAAAAAGCTGAGGAACTGAGGGAAAATATAGGGATCGTTTTTTCTCTTGAGAATATGGAGTCTTTAAAAAGAAACAGCAAGAGACTTGGATTTGTAAGACAGTCCATAGGTACGGCGCTGAATATACGTCCTGTTTTAAGATGTGAAAACGGGGCGGTAATTTCTGAAGGGACGGTCAGAGGTTTTCGAGAGCAGATCAAAAAGCTTACGGAGTGTATTCCCTCTGATGCTGTTGAAATTGTGGTAAACTGCAACGGCGACATAAAGAATTTTGAAATGTTGAAAGCGGTCCTCAATGAAAAGTTTAAAAACAGCAGGATAATGTATGACTCTATAGGACCGGTATTATTTATATATCTGGGTAAGGGCGGGCTTGTTATAAGCTACAGCAAATGAACTGCATTTGTTTAAATACTATTATTGACAGCGAAGTTTTTAGGCTGTCAATTTTTTATTTTATTAAAAGCTTTACAGGCGGGTCAGTATGCGGCGAAACTGGCATATGCCGCCGGAAGTTATCGTAGGGCAGAAGAAAAAGCCGGTTTGAGCAGAACTTCTTCTTGACGAAGAATGCATTTTTGTATACAATAATACAAATAAAATTTTGCGGAGGTTTACAAATGGGATACAATATACCACAAAAAATAATAAAAGAACATTTAGTAAGCGGAGAAATGATAGCCGGGGAAGAAATATCAATAAGAATAGACCAGACGCTGACTCAGGATTCTACCGGTACAATGGCTTATCTGCAATTTGAAGCGATGGGGATACCAAGAGTTAAGACTAAGAGATCCATGGCTTACATAGATCATAATACTATCCAGGCGGGATTTGAAAATGCCGACGACCATAAATACATACAGACAGTAACTGCAAAGCACGGAATATATTTTTCAAGACCTGGAAACGGAATATGTCATCAGGTGCAGCTTGAGAGATTTGCCGTTCCGGGAATGACACTTTTGGGGTCCGACAGCCATACTCCCACGGCCGGAGGAATAGGATGTCTCGCTATAGGCGCGGGCGGCTTGGACGTCGCTGTAGCGATGGGCGGCGGAGCTTACTATCTTATGATGCCTAAGGTGGTAAAGATAAATCTGACAGGAAAGCTGAATGAGTGGGTGAGCGCTAAGGATATTATACTTGAGGTCCTGAGAAAGCTCTCAGTAAAAGGAGGAGTAGGAAAGATAGTAGAATACGCCGGCGAAGGAGTTAAGTATCTTTCAGTTCCTGAAAGAGCCACAATAACCAATATGGGAGCAGAGCTTGGAGCTACTACCTCCATATTCCCAAGCGATGAAACTACAAGAGAGTTTTTAAAGGCCCAGGGAAGAGAACAGGATTTTTCTGAAATTAAGCCTGATGAGGACGCTGTATACGATGAGGAACTTACGATAGATCTGACCAGGCTTGAACCGTTGGCCGCAAAGCCTCACAGCCCGGATAATGTTGAAGAAATTAAAAATATAGGGAAAATAAAAGTAGATCAGGTAGCTATAGGAAGCTGTACGAATTCGTCTTATCTTGACATGATGAAGGTGGCTAAAATACTTAAGGGAAGAACGGTTGCTCCAAACGTAAGTCTTGTAATAGCTCCCGGATCAAAACAGGTTTTGACGATGCTCGCGCAAAATGGAGCTTTGGCCGATATGGTCGCCGCCGGAGCAAGGATTTTGGAATCAGCTTGCGGACCTTGCATAGGTATGGGACAGTCTCCCTGTACAGACGCTGTGTCTTTGAGGACCTTTAACAGGAATTTTGAGGGCAGGAGCGGTACCAAATCAGCTAAAGTTTATCTGGTAAGCCCTGAAACGGCTGCGGTAAGCGCGCTGACAGGAGTTTTGACCGATCCAAGAGAATTTGGCGAATGTCCGAAGGTGGAGATGCCGGAAAAATTTGTGGCGTACGACAATATGGTTTTGGCGCCCGCAGCTTCCCAAGAGGACGTGGAGGTTGTACGAGGACCTAACATAAAGCCGTTTCCTCTTAATTCCGAGCTTAAAGAGAAAATTTGCGGAAAAGCTCTTATAAAGGTCGGGGACAATATTACTACCGATCATATTATGCCTTCTAACGCAAAGCTTTTGCCCTATAGATCTAACGTGCCTTATCTTGCGGAGTTCTGTCTTACTCCGTGTGATCCGGATTTTCCAAAAAGAGCAAAAGAAAACGGCGGAGGCTTTATAATAGCCGGATCCAACTACGGACAGGGTTCAAGCCGCGAGCATGCTGCTCTGGCTCCGCTCCAGCTCGGGATAAAGGGAGTAATAGCAAAATCTTTTGCCCGCATTCATATGGCCAACCTTATTAATTCTGGTATCCTGCCAATGACCTTTACTAATGAGGCCGATTATGACAGGATTGATATGAATGATGAGCTTTTAATAGAAAATGCCGTTGGACAGGTAAAGTCAGGAGAACTTATTACAGTCATTAACAGCACAAAAGGATATTCCTTTGAAGTAAAGGTATCTTTATCAGAAAGACAGGTTGAAATGATCCTGGCCGGAGGACTTATAAATTATACAAGACTTAACGCAAAATAACAGGAGGAGGCGCGTATGCTATCGGATTATGTAGGAAATGCAAAATCCCTGAGCGCTACAGTATACTTAAAATTAAAGGAAAATATAATAAATGGGGTTTACCCCGAGGGTTTCCACCTTGTGGAGACAAAACTGTGCGAGGAATTCGGAGTGAGCAGGACGCCAGTTCGGGAAGCTATATCGCAGCTCGAACTGGACGGCCTTGCCAAAACTCTTCCTAACAGAGTTACAGTAGTCGTAGCCGTGACGCAGAAAGACATTGAAGATATATATAATATAAGAATGAGGATAGAAGGACTGGCCGCACGGCTTGCGGCGAAAAATATGACAATGGAGGAGCTTAAAGAACTTGAGGAGATAATGGATCTGGAAGAATACCATACTTCGAGAAAAAATTCAGATAAGATACTTTATTCAGACTCAAAGTTTCATGAAAGCATATATAAAGGAAGCAAAAGCAAAATACTTATACAAACATTATCTATGTTTCATGAGCATATCAAGCGGGCGAGAAACAGTTCTCTCAGTATAGAGGGAAGAGCGGAAAAGGCTCTTGAGGAGCATGAAGGTATATTCAACGCGATACGTCTGAGGGATGAAGATATGGCGGAACAGCTTGCAATAGTGCATATAAAAAATGCAAGGGAAAGTATACTTAAAACCTTTAATAAATAGGAGGCGTTTTTGTGAACGGAAAAGTTAATAATGAAGAATTGAAATTGAAGATGAATGAGTTTATGAACATAATGAACGAAAAAAACTGCCTTAATAATTACATCGATCCGGAACTGTACGACAAATTCAACGTTAAAAGGGGTCTCCGTAATAACGACGGCACGGGAGTTCTTGTAGGCCTTACTGAAATAGGAGAGGTCCACGCATATGTTATAGAAGAAAACGAAAAATTGCCTGTGCCGGGACGGTTGAGATACAGAGGCATAGATATTAATGATTTCGTTAAAGGATATCAGGAGGAAAAACGCTTTGGGTTTGAGGAATGCTGTTATCTGCTGCTTGCCGGAGAACTTCCGAATAAGGATCAGCTTGAAAGTTTTAAAGATCTTTTAGCATACAGGAGAGAACTTCCTTCTGGATTTACCGAAGACATTATATTGAAACTTCCCTGCAAGGATCTTATGAATAAGCTTTCCAGAAGCATACTGAGCCTTTATTCCTATGACGAGGCGGCAGACGATATAAGCGTAAAAAATGTTTTCAGCCAGTGCATAAATCTTATAGCTCAGATGCCAACGATAACAGCATATTCTTATCAGGCTAAAAAGCACTATTTTGACGGAGAAAGTCTTTTTATTCACAGCCCGAAACCTGAACTGAGTACGGCTGAAAATCTTCTTTATATGATAAGACCGGATCATTCTTACAGCAAGCTTGAATCTGAAATCCTTGATCTGAATCTTGTACTTCATGCGGAGCACGGCGGCGGGAACAACTCAACTTTTGCCGTTCATGTGGTTACTACTTCCGGAACGGATACATATTCTGCCATGGCTTCCGGAGTATGCTCTTTAAAGGGCGGAAAGCACGGAGGAGCAAATCTTCAGGTTATGAAGATGATGGACAACATAAAAGAGAATATTTCCAACTGGGAGGATGAAGAGGAAATTTTTGAGTACCTTTGCAAGATACTCAGAAAAGAAGCTTATGACAAAACGGGACTTATTTATGGAATAGGCCATGCGGTATATACTATTTCAGATCCCAGAGCCGTACTCTTAAAAGAAAAAGCCGGTGAGCTTGCGGCATCTTCGGGATTTGAAAAGGAATTTAATTTGTATACCTCTATAGAAAAGCTCGCTCCGGAGGCCTTTGCGAAGGTTAAGCAAAGTGATAAGATCGTGTGCGCGAACGTGGATTTTTATTCCGGGCTTGTGTATCGTATGCTCGGGATACCAAGAGAACTTTACACTCCTATATTCGCTATATCCAGGGTGGCGGGATGGAGCGCTCACAGGATAGAAGAGCTTATAAACGGAAACAGAATTATAAGGCCGGCATATAAAAATGTACTGCCTAAGGTCAAATATACTAAGCTTGAAGAAAGATAAAGTATAATAGTATGATTTCACAGGTACTGAGAGAATCAATTTTATTTTCAGGATTTACGGAAACGGAGATGGCTGATATTTTACAGCTTCTCCGCTGCCGCGAAGTAAGATATGACAAAGGAGAAATCCTGTTTGATATTGATTCCTCTATTGAGGCTTTCGGCATTGTCCTGGCGGGGAACGTACAGGTTGCAACTTACGATATAAACGGGAACAGGATGATAATGGCTAATGTGAGGCAGGGAGGAATTTTTGCAGAATCACTTGCTTTCACAGGAAAGAAAAGTCCGGTATACGCTGTAGCCGCCAGGGAAAGCGTTATAGCATGGCTTGACGCGGAGGTCATAAAGAACGCTCATATGTCGGAAAATCCTGCTTTGCGAAGACTCGGGAAAAATTTTTCGGGAGAGTTGGCGTCACGTGCTTTGAGCATGAACAATCGCATACAGATATTGTCTAAAAAGTCTATAAGGGAAAAGGTCATAGCTTTTCTGACGTTTGAATATAATTTTCATAAGAAAAAGAGTTTTACTATTCCTTTCAGCAGAAGAGATCTGGCGGATTATCTTGGAGTTGAGAGAAGCGCTCTGTCCAGGGAGCTTTCTAAAATGGAGGCGGACGGTTTAATAAAATTTCACAAAAACCAGTTTGAAATATTATTATAAATACTTTTTGTTTCTGTTTGAACGCAATCTAACAGATTTACATATTTTATATTATAAAAATAAAAGTGTGCTATTGACAGCAATACAAAAGCATGCTATTATTTGGGATACAGGAGGTGTTGATATGTCAGAGTACAGATCGTGCGGCAAGCTACTGAAACAAATACATGACGAGATGGAAAAACGCGCTAACAATACTCTTCGCATTCAGGGACTGACTATGATGCAGGGAGAAACTCTGCTCATCTTAAATGAAGCGGAAGGAAAGATACTGCCTTTGAAGGAGCTTGAACGAAAACTTCACGTAGCGCAGTCAACGGCCGCCGGAATAGTTGCAAGATTGGAGCAAAAGGGGCTTGTGGAAGGTCTTGGGGATATGTACGATAAACGGGTCAAAATGGTACGCATTACGTCTGTGGGGGAAAACTATTGTAAGGAGGCTAAAGAGAGCATAACTGCTTCGGAGGCAGAGCTTTTGTCAGGACTTACTGAAACAGAAAGAGATATTTTTTACAGTCTGCTTGCTAAAGTACGCAATACTTTAAAATAATACCTGTTTTAATTACAGGTGTTTATTTTTACCGATATCAATATCATGATATTAATATCATGCTAATTAAAATATATGGGAGGGAAATAAATGTTAAAAGTATTTAAATACATTGATAAAAAACAGTGGGCCTGTATAGGATTCAGTATTTTATTTATTATAGCGCAGGTCTGGCTCGACCTAAAGCTGCCGGATTATATGTCCGGAATAACCAGTCCTGTACAGACTGAAGGAAGCCTGATGTCTGATATTCTTACTCAGGGAGGATATATGCTTTTATGTGCTTTCGGCAGTATGGGAGCGTCTTTTATAGTAGGATTTTTCGCGGCTAAGGTTGCCGCGGGATTGGCGCGCACGCTTAGAGACAAAGTTTATGATAAGACCATGAGCTTTTCTATGGAGGAAATTGATCGGTTTTCTATATCCAGTCTATGATGGCCGGAGCAGGGCAGAAAATTGCCATTG
>CASDQQ010000083.1 GCA_949282945.1 uncultured Eubacteriales bacterium | reverse complement strand
CACGTTGACGTCGGCTTCGGCTAAGTGGATGCTGTTTATCGCCTCAGCATCGCCGTCTATGTACTGTTCCATCAGATTGACGTCCGACATATCCACGGTTCCGTTGCCGTCGGCGTCGCCGTACAGGATACTGTCCTCGGCAAACGCCGTTATAATATTCAACGGAACTATGGACAGCAGGATACTGAAGGTCAGTATCAAGCTTAAAATCCGTTTTTTCATCCTTGTGTTCCTCCTTTATATGGTTTCATTTCATTCGTATCAAAATTGCGCTGTTTTTGCTCATGTCCGCAGACGCCAATCAGCGTGTCCGGCGTTTGCCGGTAAAAGCGGCAGGAACCGCAATCGATACATGGCATGCCGTCAGGCGCTTGGCCGTATGCACAGGCATCCTCTCCGGTAAACAGGACAGGGTGCCCCTCCGGGGTGTAGACCGGATTCTCAATAAAGTCCGGAAAAATTTCAATTTCCTTTCCAACAAGTTCGTCATAGCATACAGGGATTTCTAACAGCAATCCCTCAATGTTGTACTGCCGTGTCTTTCCCATTTTTGTCCTCCTTCCTTTATGGCCTTTGGCTTATAGTTTGCTTATTTGCCTACACAATAACAGAAAAAACCGGCTTTGGCATCGCCCGTTTCAGAGGGTAAAACGGGCGATGCCAAAGCCGGTTTTCCAGTGGATTTGACTATTTCAGCATATATTTTTTCAGTTCATGACGTTGGCGTATATCTAGCTTTTGAAGGACGGTGGAGATATACCGTTTCACGGTATGAGAGGATATGTTCATATGCTGTGCGATTTCCTGATTTGTCCATCCCCGTGCCGCCAACATAGCGGTCGCAAACTCGGTGGTCGTCAGGTCATCTGCGACATCGTGTCCGGTTTCCGGGTTGTGTATTTTCCGCCATCCAGCGGAAAAGCGATAGGTAATGGCGATGATCCGCTTGAAATCCTCCGGCCAACCTGGCTTGATAACCGCCTCCAACATCCCGCCAAGAAGCCCGTGATGTTCTCCAAAGCCCTCAATCAGATCGTCGGGACGGGCAATTTCCCATGCGGACAGCAGGTGCTTCTGCGCCTGCTGTGTCTGTTTTAAGCTCATATAGTCCATGACCGCAACCAAATGGAGATAAATGGCAGGGATGGGGTACTGATCAGCCCCCATATCCAGGGTGCCCTCCACGATACCGACACTTTTGCCGTAGTCCTTTTTCAGATAAAGATAATGAGCCTGAACATACAGGGCAAACGCCCGCAGGCCAGATGGCAACAGCGGCAGGAACTCCTGCGCCGGCGGCATTTCTTCTGGCAGCGGAAGGTGCAGAAGCACGGAGGATGCAAATACGACAAAGGCTTCGATTGCACGTACATACGGCGCTTTTTCTGCATTGGCAGCTAGCGTGTTTTTAATCTCTGTCAGCGCATACCGGGCGTGCTGAATCTGACCGACTGATAAATTTGCATAGGCATAGATCAAGCACGCAGAAAAGCGGTATGCCGCTTCGGGACAGGTCAAGTACAACTCCGCTTCCTGTATGGCCTTCTCAGGATGCCCGCTGAAATAATGATATTCTGCAAGGGCGATCTCTTTTCTGGGACCGTCCTCCATCTCATTAATATAGTCCACACAGCACCCCGGCTCGAAAGACGTGTTCATCAGCGGCATGAATCCCGAAAAAGCTTCTGGCTGCGGTCTAGAATGCCGGGAAACAGGGCGTTCCTTTTCCTTCCGCGGGTCCTGCGGTTTCACCGCGTTGGAAGGGATTCCCCATGATTTTCCGAATTTGCGGATCCCATCGATCCGGCCTTCGGCGCAATATTTCTGCACTAGCCGTTCTGAAATCTTCCATTTTTGAGCAGCTTCCTGCACTGTGATGTATTCCATATGAACCTCCGGATATCCTGTTTTGGCGTGCGGTAAAACTGTTCGCAGTCCCGTACACTTTCAAGCCGTTTTTTGATAAAATCTCAACCTGATTTTCTGTTCGCAATTCCGTATAGTTTTATTATATTCATTTATCCTACCACTTGCAAGCGGGGAATATGATGCGGATTTGAGTTCAGAGGATATATAGCATAAAAGCCCAAGAATGTCGGTACGTTTCCAATTTTGTCGGGCTTCAAAGCGCAGATGATTGCCGGTGGTGCCAACGTAACCAATCGTCTTGCCCTAATTTGCCTCCTGTTTTATGATTACACAGACAGATGAACAGTAGAGAGAATTGACATATATGTCATATGTTTTCCCTTTTATTAAAAACAAAAATTTCATCGAATATTTCTACTGTTTTGGTATATCAGAAAAATACCTTATTTGTAATACTATTTGCTAATCTATGAATCATTTTTACACTCTTTAAACCTTTTGGCAAGCTTCTTCTTTGGTACTACAGTGCACCACCCCATCATCTGCATATCTTTCGAACGGAACCTGTGGGAAATTCCTTTTCATCCACATATTAAAGACATAGTGCAGGAACGTATTTGCCAGTACTGAACTAATTACTCCGCCTTGTAGTGTTCCAGATTTTCTTTTAATTCTGCTTCCATCTGGCAGGACGAAAGGGCTTTTGAGCCATATTTCTATGTACATACATAACCTCATATGTGGTAGACCAGAGATTTGCCCGTGGTTTAGTATGTTCCCCACATCCGGCTTCCTTCAGATTCCACCTCACGACAGACACCCTTGCCTTCGGCTATATACTTTCCACTACCAGGCGGATTCGGGACTTGCACCCGTTGAAAATGTGCGCCGCCTGGCGCACCAAATGAACGAGCAGGCGGAAAATTCCGTCTGCTCGTTTCTCTTCCCTTATGCCCGGTTTCCCTTCTGATCTTAACAGCCTTATTAAGCAAGAGCAAACCGGGGCTTTAGCTTTTTTATATCCCTGCAAATTACTCCATAGATCTGGCGGCTTTTTCAGCATATTCTTTAAGCAATCTCACGTATACTCTGTATTGTTCCAGTGAAACATCCGGAGGAGTCTGATGATCAACCGAAGGAATATACCTTCCGCTGCACATAGCGGGAAAAATCCTTTCAAATTCCCGCCGCATGGCCTCTTCACCCTTGTGCATAACAGTTTTATCATATCCGCCTATCATGATCCACTCCGGATAATTTTCACGGATCCTGTTAACGTCCACCTGAGCCTGACGCTCCAAAGGCAGCACTCCCTCAATGCCCGCTTCCTTGAACCACGGGATCAAAGGCTCCACAAATCCATCCGTATCAATGAGTACCTTAACACCGTTTTCCTTTAAAACAGGAATAACTTCTTTATAATAAGGAAGCATAAACTCGTCGTATAAGTCTTTAGAAAGCATGGGACCGTGGTTATATGACATATCCTCCGCAAAAGTCATAAACTCAGGCTTTGCTATGGGAAGAAGTTTTTCCAGACATTTAATATGGTACTCAGTTATATCACGGTTGATCCTGTGCATAAGCTCGGGATAATCATAAAAGGCATAAAAATGATTTTCAATTCCAAACAACGTCCTCGGGAACCAGAAAAAACCTTCCAACGTCAGCCATGTGGCAAATTCTCCGTTTTCGTGACCTTTCTGCCAGGATTTCGCACGTTCAACGGCCCATTCCAGAGCGCCATCTGTATATAAATATTTTAAAAGAGCTTCGTATCCCTCTTCATCCGTTAAAATCCCAGCTCCATGAGAGGCCGGAGAAGGACATCCCGCTCCCCATCTCGGCGGAATCCATATCTGATGTAATCTGTCAAGTCCAAAATAATCCTGTAAAGTATCCTCGCTTTCCTGGCGTGGAGCTCCTTCACTAACCCATTTATTGGTGGTTTGGTCCCACCACGTAGCCCATTCCACCACCGGAATACGGTCAGGCTTTTTTCCATTTAACACAGCAGCAAATCGCTCTCTGTTTGTCATAATTCTCTCCTCCGACTAATAAAAAAACATACTTTCCATATATTTTTCTTTAAAAACGTCGCTTGCAGTCAGATCGACGGTACAGGCTTTTACTGCCAAATTATCCGAAATATCAATAAAATCTTTATTTAAAAGGATCATAGCCGCACCCGACAGCGCGGCATTTCCAAGAACAGTCACAATATTGATATCCACATCGGGAATAAGTCCTATCTCTATGGCGTTTTTAATACGTATATAGCTTCCAAATCCTCCGGCGATCGCCAGTTCCGCCAAATCACCGACATTAATTTTTCTATCGGACAGCAGCGTTTCGATACCTGCCCTTACGGCGCCCTTTGCCAATTGGACCATCCTTATATCTTTCTGTGAAAGAATCACCCGTCCGCCTATGACTGCTTCATCATCCTCAAGAAGTCCCGTTTCGTCAAGCTCTCCTTTTTTCAGCAGGCATGCTACAGCGTCTATAACGCCGCTTCCGCATATACCTTCCGGATCGCTCTCTCCTATTACATGACATTTCAAAGTTCCGTTTTCTATATCCACCCTGTCAATAGCTCCGTCCCTGCCGGTCATTCCCATGGAAAGTCCCGTGCCTTCAAAAGCAGGTCCGGCAGCCGTTGAGCAGCAAAAAAGCTTTTCTCCGCACCAAAGTACAATTTCGCCGTTTGTTCCTATATCCGTCAGAAGCTTAGGCCTTTCATCCCTGCAAATGTCGCTTGCAAGTATAGCCGCCGTAATGTCGGCGCCCACAAAAGCGGATATACATTTAGGAATGTAAACCTCAGCCCCTTTACATGGCAGTTCCAAATCTTCCGCCCGCAAAAACTCACCAAAAAGGTGATCCGCCTCAAATGGAGCGTATGCCAAACACTCGGTATCCCTTTCCGTCAGGAGATAAAGCATGACCGTGTTCCCGGTTATGATCAAAGTGTCTATTAGATCAAGCCGGATTTCCGCTGCTTTAGCCGCTTCCCTGAGTAAATTTGATACCGCTTCTCTTATACATACCGCCAGTTCTCTTTTCTTTCCGCTAAGAGACTGCTCTATCCTGGAAATCACATCCGCCCCAAAAACTCCCTGTGGATTCGGCGAAGAAACCTTCGTTAAAACTCCGTTTTTATCGTAAAGGCATAAAGCCAGAGTGGTTGTTCCTATATCGATTGCCGCACCATAATTTGAAAAAAGCAGGTTTTGTTTAAAATCAGGCATTACGCCTTCAGTACAGATCCTGCTTTCCTTTTTTCCTTCCGTCCAGATCCGGCAGCTTCCGGTTATCTTTGTACAACAGGCTAACCTTATACCTTCTTTTAGTTCCTCGGCGGTTAAATGGCGAAGTTCTTCTTCTGACGGAAGGCTAAGCTCTCCCTCCGCCTTCACACGGCACTTTCCGCAGATTCCCCTGCCCGCGCATGGCATGGAAAACTCATGCCCTGAAATTATGATATTGCCGAGAGTAGTCCCGCTTTCAACCAGGCAAGGCTTTCCGTCTATTATCACCATATTGAGTT
The DNA here is from genome assembly GCA_949282945.1 of uncultured Eubacteriales bacterium. Classification (GTDB taxonomy): domain Bacteria; phylum Bacillota; class Clostridia; order UBA1212; family CASDQQ01; genus CASDQQ01. The sequence continues at coordinate 14,776 of CASDQQ010000083.1, read as the reverse complement.
TGTTATCGGATCTATCCATTTTTATAAAAATCCTTTACAGTCTTAAAAAACGCGTCTATGTTTTCCCATTTTGCCATAGGAGGTATATCACATCCTGAGGATATTACAAAATTAGGATATTTGCAGCACGCTTCCATAACTTCACGGGTAGCTTTTTCTATGGACTCCGGAGTACCGTTACGAAATTCAGCAGCCGGGTCTATATTTCCCATTGCTACAGTATCCGCAGGAATATGAGTCATCATTTCAGCCATATCAATGGCATTTCCAAAATGATAGGCCGACGATCCGGTATTCAAAATAGAATCGATCATTTGTATAGTACAATTCCCGCAATTGTGATAAATAACAATAAAAGAATCATCCTTCACCTCATCTACTATCTCCTTTACATAAGGTTCAGAAAATTCTTCCGCCAGAGCCGGCGATAAAAGTCCTGTTAATGGTTCCGCTATAACTACTCCGTTAGCCCCTGCAAGTTTAAATGCCTTACAGTACTCTTTTATAAACTGTGTGGCCTTTTGCAAAACGATATGTACCATATCAGGCTCGTCATAACAATCGATCATGATCTCAGTTACATCCAGAAGTCTTCCGGCCAAAGAGAACGGACCTATTACTCCCGCAAACACGGGTCTGTCAGTTATCATCTCCGAAGCCTTTCTTATTGCCTTGATACATATCCCGCTTCGTCCCGTTCCTACTTTGGGAACCTCTAATTCCTCAGCCGATTGCTCATCCCGTACAACGCACTGTATTACCGTCGGGACTTCGTCATCGGAAAATTTTATTTTTGCCCCAAAGCACTCGGCTTCAACCGACAGATCCATAAGGCTTACAGACGCGGCCGAATCAGTACGCTCCGCTATCTTCTTCATGCCTTCCGCCTGGGCTCCGCTGTCAGAAATCAGGTCCTTTACGCATATTCCCATTAGCTGAACGGCCGGAAAAGATAAAATAGGCATAGCCTTCTTTACCGGAGCCGACTTTATGTCTTCTAACCATTGTTTCATATTTCTTTTCATATTAAATTTCTCCCTGGCTCAACTACTCTTTATACAGTACCGCTCCGAAGTATGTAACGGTATTTTGCCCGTTTATATAACGCATTTTGCAAAGCTCCGCCAATTTAGATACGGCAATGCCGTACGCCTCAAGGGACGCCATAGCCTCATCGGGATTACGGCAGGGCAGTCCTTCCCTTTTTGCGCATACGCCGCACAATCTGCATCCGCCCGCGCCAAGATGAAGCTCTTCTTTTAACGAAAGTTTTTTTACTTCTTCTTTTAAAGCTCTCGCTAATATGTTATGCCTGTCTCCGGCCGCCTGCATACCCTCAAAATCATAGCTGTCCTCAAGCATTCCCACTGTCTGATACACAAGGGCTTTATCAAAACCCCTGGCTTTTTCTATAAGCCCGGCTATATCTCCCACATCCGGAGGACACATGTAATTTTTACCGTAGTTTCCACAGACATTGGACGCGCACATATCCCTGAAACTGGCACTGAAGGGTATATCCTTTACATCTATTATGGCGGCTTTATATGCTCCAAGCTCTAAAATCTTCTTTAAAACAGTTTCCATTTTATTCTCTTCTATCATGCCGACATGCTTCTGCACAGTTCTACCGCGGCATCCGCTGCGCTCGCGGCATCTGAAGTGTATTTATCGGCGCCTATCTGCTGGCAGAAAGCTTCAGTAACAGGAGCTCCTCCAATCATAATTTTTACTTTGTCCCTAAGCCCTTCTTTTTCAACTGCTTTTACCACATCAGCCATTACATTCATGGTAGTAGTAAGCAGAGCAGAACAACATATTATCTGACATCCCTGATTTTTCACAGCGTCTATATACTGTTCCGGAGCTACGTCGGTACCCAGATCGACCACTTCAAGACCTTTTCCCTCCATCATCATCTTAACCAGATTTTTACCTATATCATGGAGATCCCCTTTAACGGTACCTATGCATACTTTTCCTACATACCCCACTCCCGCTTCAGACATAAGAGGCTTTAGCAAAGAAGCTCCCATATTCATAGCTCTGGCGGCAACCAATACTTCCGGAACATATACTTCGTTATTTTTAAATTTTTCACCGATTACGCTCATCCCGTCCAAAAGTCCGCCTTCCAGAATGTCCTTTACCGGTATTCCCTGGTCTATTGCCTGCTGTACCAGTTCTTTTACCACTTTTGCTTTTCCCTTTTGCAGATTTTCAGAAATTTCATTTAAAATACTCATATTTTTTACCTCCGTAAGGCCCGCAGCCTGTATTTGATCAATGTATATATTTTTTCATACTGATTTGTTTTATAATATCACTGACAAAATAATTTCCCTTGTATTAAAGCTTCTCTTTTGGTACTTTTTTGTCCTGTTTTGTTGACGTGCTAAAACATTTTTGACATAATCTAGGGCAAGGAGGTTTTTATATGAACAGACCGACATTTGATCATCAGCTTGCTGAATCCTGCGCTCACGCTTTTTATATTTCAACCGGACTTGGCTGTACCGTGTCCGATACTGACGGAAAGATATTTTTTGAACAGGGCGTATGTTTTACCAACTGTCCGCTTTGCAACCTGGCCGGATGTTCAAGAGAAAACTGTACCCGGTCCCACATCTACGGAATGTTGGAGGCAGAACGCTTCGGAGGAAAATATATATATTTTTGTCCGTTAGGGCTGACCTGTTTTGTATCTCCTATCATAGGAGATGAGGGAACTGCGGCAAAAATAACCGCCGGGCCGTTTATAATGGTGGAAAAGCAGGATTTTATAGACTGCGAGCTTACTGAAAATCTCCATTTACACGGTAAAGCGCTTGAAGAGGCTATAAATGCTCTGAATGATATTCCAACGATATCTCCGGATAAAGCTACAGAGCTTTCCATTCTGCTTTTTATGGCAGTTGGATTTATGAATAATGTATCGGAGGAAAATAAACTTTTAAGCGCCGGGCGTACCGAATCCCTCCACGGCCAGATAAACGAATATATTTCTCAGCTTAAAACACAGGATGTCCCCAGAGGCTATCCTATTGAAAAGGAACGGGCTCTACTTTACAATATTGCCCATTCTGAAAAGGAACAGGCCGGACGTCAGCTCAGAGAACTGCTCGGAACTATTTTCCTTACTAGCGGAGGAAATCTGGACTGGATCAAAGCAAGAGGATACGAGCTTATGGTCATGATATCACGCACAGCCATTGAAAAGGGAGCCGATATAGAACATACTCTTGAAACAAACAGCCGTTATCTTAGTACGGTCTCCGGATTAAACAGCTTTACAGATCTTTGTTCATGGCTTTCAGACACTATGGACGTATTTATGAACAATATTTTTGGATACGCCGATACAAAACACGCCAATATAATCCACCGCTGTATACAGCATATAGGCGTAAGCTATGCTGAGGATCTTACATTGGAAAGTACCGCACGTATGGTATATCTCTCTCCAGCCTATCTTAGCAGAGTTTTTAAAAACGAAACGGGCGTCACTTTTAGTCAATATTTAAATAATGTAAGGATTACAAAAGCAAAGGAACTTTTATTAAATCCAACGCTTAAGCTTACAGATATTTCTCTAATGGTAGGATATAGCGATCAAAGCTATTTTACCAGAGTGTTCCGTAAAAATACCGGCATTACCCCCAGTGATTATCGTAAGAAAAAACTGAGATGACCGCTTACGCGTTTTAAAAATTCAATATAACTTTTGAATGCTAACTCTCTTTATATATTTATTTGACAATTTATTACATTGTAATTATAATAGTTAATGTAATAATTCTATTAGGAGGATTAGGGTTTATATGAAGTTCGACGCTCCCCGCTCCAAAATATATGATACCATTAAATATCTTGATATTTATTATAATAGATCATATTATGCTGAAGATATACTTACTTCGGGCTTTGATATAAACACCTATTTTTATTTCTACAAGATCATAAGTGGATATATAGAATTAAAGGGCGATTACACTGCTCTTTTCAAACATAAAAACAAGAGATCTCTTATGACTGAGATTTTTTTAAAAAATTATCCGGTAATACAAAGTCTGGACGACTTTATTAAATTAATTGAAGATGAAGAGTTTCTTCAAAACAGTATGGAGAATTTTTATTCCTATAAAAGAGAAAATATTTATGATATATTTGTACGTAATTTAGATTCAGGACAGAAGCTTGGCATTTGTACGATAGTATTTAATTTTGATCCAGAGATAAAAAAGCTGTCAAAGGATCTGCGGATGATAAATAAACATGTAACTCAGATACATGAGGAATACGCGAATTGTATTAACGGCTTAGTCCCTAACCAACATTTTATAAAATTGGCTGAGTCCTGGTTTGGTATGGAATTAAAGGATAATTCCACATACGCCGTATCCCTTATTGTGGAGCTTTTGTCGGAAAGCGACAGACTCAGTATCTTAGATATATTCGGTCAGCTGAACAGCTTTTTTTCATCTCAGAGTATTTATAGGGCACTATCTATGCTTCAAAAAGAAAAAATGGTACGGATAGACAAGAAAAAGGATAAAAATATTTTTTATCAGCTCAACGACGAATATTTCATTATTGCCAAAAACGAAATCAACAAAAAAATGAAATGTTATATCAGGAAAAAACGAAAGGAGGAAAATTTTTATGAAGAAATGGACTAGATATAAAGTTATGGTCATTACGGCTGAGGAGCTTCAGGAAAAATTATCGTTAAACGCATGCAGCTCCTATACCTGTGACGACGAGTTCTGCGTATTTGCCATTGGCGAAGTTAGATAATCGCGTTTGATATCATCAAGGAAACGCTAACATACGGCGACTGTAAATAGAGCAAAGTTTACAGCCGCCGTGTGTTTTTTTTAGTAATATTATACAAAAAAATTTTAAAAGTTGCAGAAATATTTTACAATATATTAATATCTCGATTTTTGTACTTGAATCATGATCTGTATTTATGTATACTTTTAAAAAAATACAATTATATAGGAGGTATACTATCATGAAAAAATTTACGGCTCTTTTTTTAGCTCTGGCGTTTTTGTTTACGGCGGCCCCCTATGACATCGGCGCTACCGGAATTACGGCTTCCGGGTGGATGAGCGGATTGGACGATGATCTGCTTATTTCGGAAATAAACATTCCCGGTTCGCATGACGCCGGAACCGCATATGTAAACGTATTTTCCTATTTTTCGGTATGCCAGGATCTTACCATAGAAGAGCAGCTTAACGCAGGCGTAAGATATTTAGATATACGTCTCTATGCAGAATCCGAAACTACAGACAGACTCAGGCTTGTACACGGTATCAGCAGCTGCAGAGAAAGCGCAAATTCCGCTCTATGGGATTATTTGTATTTTGATAAGGTTTTAGAATGGGTATATAATTTTCTATCCTCTAATGAAGATGAAACAGTAATAATGTGCATAATGCAGGAGCAAAGTTCTCTTGACGCTCATGTTTTTCAAAATTTGCTTTACAATAACTACATAAGCAAAAATACAGATAAGTGGTATTTAGACAATTCCGTGCCCAAACTTTCACAGGCAAGAGGAAAGATCGTACTTGTAAGAAGATACGGCTCCGCTAATAATGAAGTATATACAAACAGCAACTGCGGAATAGATTTTACAAAATGGCCGGACCAGTCCAGTAAATCCGGAGAGGACGCAAAAACTGTAAATGTCAGCAATTTAAACGGGACAGACTACAGTAAGCTCCATTTGCAGGATAATTATAAGACTCCGGCAAACGTTAAATGGAATTTAGTTAAAAAATATTTGGATCAGCCGGCGGGTTCTTCAGAATACAATGAGTTTTTTATTAATTTTCTCAGTACGTCCGGTTCCGGACTTATCGGCCAACCCAAAACTTCCCTTCAGGTCAATGAAAATTTTTCCAGTTATACCCTTAATCCAGGTACGCGGTATGGCTGGCTGATTTTTGATTTTGTAACGGAGGAACTGGCGGAAAAAGTTTATATGACAAATTTCATAAACGGCATATCTAAAAATTCTGAAGCGTCTTAGGCCGCGTTTGTTATCATTGCTTCAAGAGTAGCTGCGGGAAAATCCTCTCCGGGTCCCGATATGATATCTATTCCAGAATCTATGCGGCCTAACCGGATCAATGAATCCGAGTAGCTAAACCTGAATGTTAATATGCGTTGCTTGCAGCAACGGGCGGGTTCTCATACAATAGTGGTAACAACTGAAAGAAATAAGGAGGTTATCCCTAATGTTAAGCGAAAACATTAAAGCAATCAGAAAAGCAAAAGGACTTTCGCAAGAAGAACTTGCTATTAAGCTGAATGTGGTGCGCCAAACAATCTCTAAATGGGAGCAAGGATTGTCAGTGCCTGATTCTGATATGTTAATTTCCATATCGGAAGCGCTTGAAACACCCGTAAGCACTTTGCTTGGAGAAACTGTTGTTGAGTCGAAAGTTGATGAGTTAAAAGCAATTTCCGAAAAACTGGAGATTATAAACTTACAGCTTGCACAAAGAAAGACCTCAAGGCGAAAAATGCTTCATTGGCTACTTATCTCATTGTGTGCGGTTATAGTAACAATTTCCGCGGTCTTAATAGTATTAAATAGTCCTTACTTGGGTTGGGATTATAGTGACCCTGAAACCGCCGTCGTCGGAGTTGCTTTTCATGCATTTGAATGGTTGTTTGTCAAATTAGCACCGATTATACTTACAGGAGTAATCGTTGGAATTTTCTTGACACGGAAGAAAGTATAAAACTGCTCTACTTTTGGAATACAGGTCAGACTTTAAAAGCCACAACCTGAAAACAAATAAAGTCAGATATCTCCCGGATCAGGATCGCATACGTCCGCCGCGGGTGTTTCTGATCCGGTTTCTTCTATATCTGACGTACCACTTATAAAATTACTCTCGTTAATTTTTATTTTTCCTTTTTCTTATGAAAATATCTGCATAGTTTCGATAGGTAATGGGCAATGAAAATACAAAGCCCCATCAGCGCCAAATAGTCAAGGTAAAATAAAATTTTTGCCTCGCTGTAATCCATAAAGACAAACTCACTTTTTAAAAACAGATATGTAAAAAAATCTCTTTTTAAAAATACAAAAACACCGTACCCGGCGATCATCAATCCAATTACGGACATAACAGCGGTTCTTACCTTTGAATTTTGTTTTATATTGATAATCTTTCTCACGGCCCCAATAATCATATTCCAATGTAATCCTAAATGCAGGTTCATAAAAAGAAATCCCCAATAGGATCCCAGAATATGCAGTCGTCTGGCAACGGCCATTCCTCCCCTTATCGGCAAAAAATCAAACACATAACGAGACATTACAATACCGCTGTACATTTGAGCAAGCATTGCAATAAGCATTAGAAGATCAATGCAAAGAGTCAGAACTCGCATTGGGGAATATCTGCCCTTAAACAAGTTTTTATGCCAGTTAAGATTTAGAATATGGTGGAAGATAAAAAGGATAAACATTCCTGCTCCCACCCATTCGTGCGCCTCTTCTCCCCAAAATTGATAGCCCATTAGCATAAGGAGCGCAAGCGTCATTAAGACATCCACTGTAAGTTTTATGATCAATCTGGGTTTCATCCATCCACCGCCTTATTTATACAAGTAATGGCATTTAAGCTCCGAGGGTATCCGATATACGGCAAACATTGCGAAACGACCCTGATGAGAAAATCTTTATCATTCCCCATATTAATATTTCCTTTTGCGTGACCTATAAGCTGAGGCTCACATCCTCCCTGAGCCATAAGAAAACAGAACGTGATCAATTCTCTTTGTGCAAGATTAAGCCCTGTTCTTGTATAATAATCGCCGAAACAATTTGCCGCGAGCCAACGATTGATATGTCCGGCTTTCCAGGCCTCTTTCATATGCTCACCAAAGATTTCCGCCTGTGTCTCGATACCTTTTTCAAGCCTGTTATCAAGCGTAGTAGTTTTTTGGCTTGCAAGCGGGAGTTCAATTCCTCGCTCTTTTAAAATTTCATTGGTAATCTTTAAGAAAGGCAACATTCTGCCATAGCCTAAATAGTCGACGGACTGATAGACAATTTCTTTTGCCATTATCGGAGTAATTCCGCTATCCAAAGCTTCAGGCAATATTTCTTTATAAGCGTCCAAACCCTGACACCCGATGAGACCGGCTAAGATGGACATATAGCGCGTTGAGTCATCTAATTGCTGTCCCTTCTCGTTCACCACCTCATCAAATGCAAAATGCTCAAAGCTTTCCATAAATTCTGGATCTGTTTCGTAATAGTTCATTATTTTTCTCCTTTCAAATTTTCTGATTGCCCGCGGACCATACATGGTCTTCACTTGCGTTGGCGGGCGTGTTCTGCGCCATTACACCGACTAATCTGTGAGGAACATACGGTTCCTCCAAAAATCTGATTTCATCAGCGTTTAAAATAAAATCAACCGCTCTTGCAGCGCTCTCAATGTGGTTCATTTTTGTCGTTCCCACAATAGGAGCAGACGTCTTTGTCAAAAGCCAGGACAAAGATATTTCCGTCATTGAAATGCCATGCTTTTGTGCGAGTTCTGCTACCCTGCGGATAATGATCCCGTCCTGTTCTGCCGTGGCGTCATATTTAAGATGAGCGTAATCATCTTCCAACAATCGCTTTGACACCTCTCCGGGCAGCTTTGCCAACCGTCCTCCTGCCAACGGACTATATGGCGTCATAGCAATATTATCTTCGGCGCAGAGCTTCGCCATTTCCCTTTCTTCCTCACGAAAAATCAGGTTATAATGCCCCTGCACCGATATGAATTTAGCAAACCCTTCTTTTTCGGCAAGCGCGTTTGCTTGGGCCAACTGATAAGCATAGCAATTTGAAATACCGATATAACGGACTTTTCCTGCTTTAACAGCATTATCCAACCCCTCCATGATATCATAAATTGGGGTTTTATAATCCCACATATGATAAATATATAGATCCACATAGTCGGTACCAAGATTTTGCAGGCTTTTATCGAGCATTTTTTCAATATGTCTCTGACCTGTGACCCTCTTCTCGATTTCCTCCTGTGTACGAGGCAGAAATTTTGTGGCTATCACTATCTCATCACGCTTTGCAAAATCTCTCAGTGCCCGTCCAAGATATTGTTCACTTGTACCGCTTTGATAGGCAATAGCCGTATCAAAGAAATTAACGCCCAATTTCAGGCCTTTTTTGATAATCTGGCGTGAAAGCGCTTCGTTGACCGTCCAGGTGTGCTGACCACTGCCCGCTTCCCCAAAGCCCATACATCCCATGCATATACGGGATACACTCAAATCTGAATTTCCTAATTTTGTGTACTGCATAATTTTTTCTCCTGATCTATATAATTTTGTCTGTTATCTTTTTTACGGTGCAGGGATTTCCAAATGCAACGGCATTTTCAGGTATGGATCTTGTGACAACGCTGCCCGCTCCTATGACCGCGTTATCTCCGATTGTAACACCCGGCAGGACAACAGCTCCACCGCCTATCCATACATTATTGCCTATCGTAACTTCGGCTGTTTTTGTGCGGACCGCCTTTTTGTCTCCGTCAGTATAAACGCGCTCATTTATACCGATCGGATGAACGGCGGTATATATTTTAACATCCGGTCCAATCAAGGTGTTCTCGCCTATGGTGATCCTGCCCGTATCTAAAAGCGTACAGTTCATATTGATAAGGCTGTTATCGCCTATAAAAATATTAAACCCGTAATCTACATAAACAGGCTGATTCACACGGATATTTTTACCGCAGCTGCCGAACAGCCTGCATATAAATTTATTTCTCAGATATATATTTTCTGCCGGCAGGCTGTTATAAATACGCATTAAATTCTTGGCGTTGCTGCTCAATGTACGAAGCTCAGGGTCACGAGTATCATAAAATTCGCCGGCAAGCATTTTTTCTCTCTCTGTCATAAGATACTCCTTATTTGCCCTGGCGGCGTTTGCGACCGTCCGGCAAAATTTTTGATATTTTAGTTTGTTTCAATATTATTGTTATTTAACCATTCCGTAACATCTTCCGGCAATCCTGAACCGCCTGAATAGTGAACGGACAAAGCTTCTCCCATTGCGGCCTCCGGCGCCAGTTTCGCAATAGCGGTCAGACTCTGACCGAAACGGCCTCCACCGTGAGAACAGAATGGAATAATAGTTTTACCGGAAAAATCGTATTCTTCGAGGAAAGACGCCACCGGCATAGGAATAGATGCCCACCAGTTGGGATAGCCTATCAAAACTTTGTCATACTGCTCCATATTTTCCACATGGCTCGAAAGCTCAGGACGCGCCTGTATATTTTGGTCCCTCTGCGCCTCGTCCAAAACAGTATTATAATCTGTGGAATACGGCTCTGCCATTGTTATCTCAAACAAATCAGCTCCTGTCTGACGTTGGATTTCTTCGGCGATTCCTTCGGTATTGCCGCCCCACGAGAAGTAAGCAATAAGGATCTTTCCGTTTCCTTCACTGCCGGCAATCTGTGAGTCCGTCCCCGATACGCTTCCGGTGCCGGGAGCGGCATTTCTCACTAAACGAATACCCAGATTAAAACTACATTTATTCTGATCAAGAGTGGCCCGGTAAGCCGAACGCATATTTTTAGCAAAATCGTTCCACCCTCCGCCGCGGTAAACACGGAGCGTACCTGAGGCAGGGCCCGAGGGATCTGTCTGTTCTTCAGTGCTATATTCGCCGTAATAATCCCATGTCCACTCGCTTACATTTCCATGCATATTATAAAGTCCATAGGGATTGGCGGAGAAACTTTCTACATCAACGGTAGTTTGACGGTATTCTCCCGGCCGTACTTCTAAATTTCCCTGAGAGAAATAATTTTCCTCTATCTGATAGGGATAATGGCCGTAGTAGTTTGCTTCCTCGGCGCTTGGAGAATTTTCCATATAAAACGGCGTGGACGTTCCGGCGCGGCAGGCGCATTCCCATTCAGCCTCGGTTGGCAGCCGGTAGCCGTCCGCGCTTTTATCCCAAGTTACATTTTGTCCGTCAATAGTGTACGTGGGAGTTAACCCTTCTTTTTCACTTCTAAGATTGCAGTAGTTTATGGCATCCATCCAGGATACATTTTCCACAGGCAGATTTTCACCGGAAAAGTTGCTTGGATTATTTCCGGTGATTTCTTCGTACTCTTTTTGGGTAAGCTCATATCTGCTCATATAGAAATCGCTGACGGTAACGGTATGCTGCGTTTCATCAGCGCTTCTCCAGGCCTCTGATTCCGGACTCCCCATTTGGAAGGATCCGCCTTTGATTAAAACAAAATTTTCAGGAATATCCATATTTATTATCTCCAAAGAATTATTTTTAGTTGGCTCGCTTCCGTTTTCGCCGGGATTAGCTGCATTACCGCAAGCGGTCAGCGAAAAAATGAATATTAACGATAAAAAGACGGAAAAACATTTTTTCATATGATCCCTCCTATTTCGCAAGCCCGGTTTCATTTAGCCACCCGCTAACGGCGCTGTCTGGATTTGAAGCAGAGGAACTGCCGATATGAAGTCCATCTATAATGGTCGCATTGGGTTCCAGAGATTTCATGGTGTTTATCGTACCGGAAAATCCGCTGCCTCCGCTTGTGCAAAAAGGCGCGATGGTTTTGCCCGACAGATCGTAACTGTCAAAGAATGTATAGAGGATCATTGGCATATCGCCCCACCAGTTTGGAAAGCCAACATATATTACGTCATATTGTTCAATATTATCAATACTTCCGGATATTGCCGGACGTGCGTCCGTCCGCTGTTCTTCCTGAGCTATATCTAAAACAGTGTTATAATCATCGCTGTACGGAGTCTGGGGAATGAGTTCAAAAATATCGGAATCCGTCTGACTTTGTATGGATCTGGCTACGCTTTCAGTATTGCCCGACCAGGAAAAATAGACCACCAATGATCTGGAGACTCCTTCAGTTGTTCCCGATTCCGGTGAGGAAGTTTCCAAGGACCCGCTCTGACTGGCAGTTTCTTCAGCTGTAGAATGTCCGGGTTGATTTGTCTGCAAAGCAGGCAAATCCGAAGTCCCGCTACTGTCATTATTGTTGCTGCAAGCCGTAAAAGAGAACAGCAGGGCAAAAACCATAATAAAAGAAAATAATTTTTTCATTTTTTTACTCCTTTCAAGTTTTACTTATATTTACTGTTAATGTCAACATGTTCTGTTAGTTGTTTCTAGTCATCTTTCCGTATCTCCGGATAACTAAAAAATAAAGGTATTCCTCTCTTGGAACACCTTTATTGTATATCCTGTTTATTTACAATGTCTAATACTTATAATTTATGATAAATTATGCCTTTTAAGTATTGTTTAATAAAATCTGTACAAGCGGATGCTTTTCCTGAATGCCGTTATACACCGGGCAAAATACCGGCAGCCTGAAATTCGCCTGTTCCTATTGAAATAACACTTTCAAGCTTTTACCCTTTACACAGAAAATCCCGTTTTGTCAGCTAAGGACAGAAGCTCCTGCACCCGTCGTTTTAATATCATTCCATCTTCGTCCAAGATAAGATCGCGGTTGCTTCTTACGATAATTCCGCTCCACGTTATTAAAGCTGAACGACCGTCCTGACAGAGCAAGCTGCGTCGCAGAAAACTGCTGAGCCGCTTTTGTAAAGTTTTCTTCCCTTGTAACAACCAGAAAATAAATTGACACTCGAAGTTACATGGCAGTTCAAAAAATACCGGCTTAAATAGTAGTACAAAAAATACTCGAAACATGCCGATCGGAATTAGAATGGTCAATTTATCATAAATTTTTGTGTAATTCCATATTATATATACCCTAATTCCAAATCAAGAAAGGTTATGTTATGATATAATTTAAACAAAAAAGCTACATCATATAAGGAGGTTACGCCCATGTTTCAAAAAGTATCAATTCTTTTTATCATTCTTGCGCTGATATCGGCATTCATGACCGGGTGCGGCGGACAGAACAATTCATCGTCCCATGCTACTTCTCCCATTGCACCAGGCTCTTTTCAGCCTTCTGCATCCTCAGCACCTGAAGGCGGCGAAGCGGAAAAATCCATTGTCTACATGACAACGGACATTTCGCCGGAGGGACTGATTGCAGTATATAAAGCCCTAAACTGGACACCTGTTGGAAAAGTGGCAGTGAAACTTTCCACCGGCGAGCCTCCTGCCAGCAACTACCTTGAACCGGATTTGATCGCTGATCTAGTGCAGTCGATAAACGGCACTATCGTGGAATGCAATACAGCTTATGGCGGCTCCCGCGCGGAAACTGCCATGCACTATCAGGTGGCGGAGGATCACGGCTGTACCGCCATTGCAGATTTTCAGATCCTTGATGAGGACGGCTCTATGAGTATTCCGGTAACCGGCGGAACAAATCTGACCGAAAACTTGGTGGGCGCAGCCTTTGCCAACTATGATTCCTACTTAGTACTCTCCCATTTTAAAGGACACGCTATGGCCGGTTTTGGCGGCGCTATCAAAAATATTTCCATAGGCCTGGGCTCCAGCGAAGGAAAATGTCTTATACATACCGGCGGCAAGAGCCACACCAATCCCTGGGGCGGAGACCAGACTGCTTTCACGGAAAGCATGGCGGAAGCCGGCAAGTCAGTATCCGACTATCTGGACAATGGAAATCGCATAGTCTATATCAACGTGATGAACCGCCTTTCCATTGACTGCGACTGTAACGGCAATCCCGCTGAACCGGATATGCACGACATAGGCATTTTGGCTTCCACTGATCCGGTGGCATTGGATCAGGCGTGCGTTGATCTTATCTACGCACAAAAAGACGGAGACGGCGCTTCTCTGGTCAACCGCATTGAATCCCGGAACGGCCTGCATACCCTGGAACACGCGGCTGAGATAGGCTTGGGCACCCGCACCTACGAACTGGTAAGCATCGATGAATGAGCTGCTTGATATCCTGGATCGGGAATTTGTCTATCTCTGGTATTATTTCACACTGCAATTTCGGCAGATCTTCCCTTATTGGGTACTTGGCATGGTTTTGGGGTCCGCCATTTCTGTATTTGCCAAAGACCGCATTCACGGGGCTTTCCAGTCATTGCAAGGGAAAAAGCTAGGTGTGCTCGGAATCGCGGCGGCCAGTGTCTTGGGTATTGCTTCGCCTCTTTGTATGTACGGAACCGTCCCGTTGGCGGCGTCATTTTCACGAAGCGGAATCAGGGATGATTGGCTAGCCGCTTTTATGATGAGCTCTATATTGCTCAATCCCCAACTCATTATCTACAGCGCTGCGTTAGGAACAACAGCGCTTACTGTACGCATTGTATCCTGTTTTCTCTGCGGAATAGCCGCCGGACTTCTGGTAAGGCTTTTCTACCGGGATAAACAATTTTTTAACTTTGCCGGTTTTGACGAGCCCAAAAGCCATGACACCGACCCCAATCTATTCCTGCGTTTTCTAAAAAACCTGGGTCGTAACATTAAAGCAACCGGTCTTTATTTTCTTATTGGTATCATACTCTCCGCCTTATTTCAGCGGTATGTACCCGCAGAGGCCATGACGGCACTGTTCGGCGGAAACGAAGCCTTCGGCGTCTTGATGGCGGCGACTATCGGGGTACCGCTTTATGCCTGCGGAGGCGGGACAATTCCACTCTTGCAGCAGTGGCTCTGGGACGGGATGAGCATGGGCAGCGCGGCAGCTTTCATGCTGACCGGTCCGTCTACAAAAATCACCAATCTGGGGGCGGTAAAAATCGTGTTGGGATT
>CASDQQ010000082.1 GCA_949282945.1 uncultured Eubacteriales bacterium | reverse complement strand
TCAGAAAACTAATTAACGAAAAATAGTCCAACTTTTTGTCCGCACGTCCGGGGTGTTCAACTTGGGCGGAATATTCAACATATGATGTATTTAAATAGAACATGTAGCCAGACGGCAGAAAGGAACAACCAGTTTAACTTTAACATATGATGTATTTAAATTACCATTGTCCCGTAATAGGGTACTGTAAGGAGCACGTTTAACTTTAACATATGATGTATTTAAATTACTTGACGCACCTACCCTCGAAGAGGCTGTTAATGTTTAACTTTAAAATATAATGTATTTAAATTATGTCAGCAAGACTGCCACCTGTACTGCAGACGGGGTTTAACTTTAACATACGATGTATTTAAATTGTCATATTACAAGTCCGGAATTTTTAGAATTGTGTTTGATTTTAAAGATAGTATAAATTTGAAGCAACAGCGTTCAAATAAAATATAAACAGTATGTAATTTTATTTTATATCAAAAAATTACAAAATAAAATTTCTCAATGCAAAAACATATTATCTCAACACGATGAATACTCTGGTTTCAGTAAAACCACGCGGTAAATACATAATATTTCCCAACCCCACAAAAATCACACAAATAAGGCGTCCTGCGCTCATCTGGCATAGCAGTAAACACATCCGTTAGAACAGGTTCCGTATTCCCCAATATCAACACTAGCGAGGCAGCCGCAGTTTTTGCGTTGATTACTATCTTTAGAAATACTGATAGAATGGCCGCATATATTCTCTATAAGATTTTTATCTATACAGGAAGACTTACGTATACCTAAAGGCTCCAGATCGTATGGCTCACAGCAGGCCATGGGAGTCAGGCCGTATTTTATAGCGGCAGAACCAATAAACTTTCCAAGAGAAATTATATCCTCCGGGAGCTGAGGCGGGAAAATATTTTTCAGCTTAGCATACATATCCACAAAACTGATCACTACTCTCCCGGTATAGGGGTAGAATTTCTCACATAACCGTTCAAACTCCCTCTTATGATATTCCAGGGACAGCAAATCGGAAAAAATTATAGGGTCATAGCGCCATATAACTTTATTTGGCCCTATTATATTACTCAAAAGTATAAAAGTATCCTCAATATCCACCTTGTCACGCAGGCCGGGTTCAATATTTTTTCCGTATGGAGTTACCGTAAACTGAAAATAGTAGTTATAGCCCAGAGCGTCTAGAGTCGGGAGTTTGTCCATAATATTAAGAGGATCCTTAGTCCAGAAAACTATACACTCAACAGTTTCGGGAGAAACAGGTATGCTGCGGGAACAGTTTTTATTAAAAGGGTTTTGTACCGTAAAGCGGCCGGCTTTAATATCTTCTATAAACCTGTCGGCAAAAAAACAGGGTATGTCCGTACGTCTTGACGCAGATAAGATCATAGCGCCTCCTTAAAGCAAATTTAACTTATGAACATAATTATACAACATTATTCGATGAAGAGCAGAAAACAAATTACACATTTTTCGTCTTTGCGGAAAGCGCGGCCATAACCCACAGATTATATGGAGAAAGCTTTTTGACAGATCTCGGAAACTTGACAAATTTGGCAAAGAAAAATTTAAAAATAATAGAAAAAAACACATTGCACTGATATAATAAACATATCGCAATATTTTTACCGTAAAGGGGCAAATAACCATGATTGACTTTAAAATTGATCTAAAAGAAAAACACAGTATTTCTCCATATTTGTATATGCAGTTTATGGAGCCTCTGGGAACTTGTGATTCCTCCGTGGATTGCGGTTGGGATTATATCAACAACCGTTGGTATCCCGGGCTCATTGACAAAGTAAAAGAACTGGGACCCGGCATGGTACGGTTTGGAGGGTGTTTTGCCTCCTATTACCGGTGGAAGGAAGGGGTAGGCCCAAGAGACAGGCGCGTGCCCATGGTAAACTATTGTTGGGACGGAGTTTACATGAATCAGGTGGGGACCCATGAAATTGTGGATTTTTGCAGACAGGTAGGCGCGGAACCCCTGCTTGTGGTAAACATGGAATCGGATGGCAGAATGCATTGGGCGTATCCTGCGGAAGGGGTTGACCGCTTTGGAACAGACGAAGAAGCGGCGCAGTGGGTTGATTACTGCAACAATCCGGAAAACCAATTGCGTGTTTCTCACGGAGTCAAAGAGCCTTATAATGTAAAATACTGGCAGATCGGCAATGAAACTTCCTACGACGGTAGAGGGTATAAAAGTGAAAAGGGTATTGAGGTCACAAAGCGTTTTGCTGAAAAAATGCTGCGGGCCGACCCTGGCATAAAGATTATCGGTTGGGGAGACCCGGCCTGCGGCGACGACAAATGGTGCGAACGCATGGCAGGGGTGGACAACATTGACTACATTGCCTTCCATCATCACTTTGATTCCGGCTTACCAGATTCGCCTTTAAAGGATACAGTATACAGAGCCGATCCAGAAAGGACCTGGGAGCATTTAATGCATGCTTGCAGGTCTTTGGAAGAACATATCGCAAAAATGCGCGCATCCTGCGGCAGCAAGAGACTGGCAATGACTGAGGGGCATTATGCTCTGCCAGGCAGAAACCGCAATGAAGTACTTTCCAGTTGGGGAGCCGGAGTTTCCTACGCCAGGTGCCTCAATGTAATTATGAGGAACAGTGATATTATAGATATTGCTACTATGGCAGATTTCTTTGGGAATGTATGGCAGGTCAACGCTATTTTAATGACTACTCCCATGAGCAGAGGAAAGGCTTACTTTCAGCCGGTAGCCACGGTAATGAGTCTTTTTTCTCATCATTGTGGGGAAAAAGCTATTGACATAACGTACAGCGGTGATATCGACGCGACGGCTTCCAAGACCGGCAATAAAGTGTATCTGCATATTGCCAACACCAGTATGACAGAGAAACAAGAGTTGAAGTTGGACTTGGGAGTTAAAGAGATTGTGGATGTAAAAATGTTCGGCGTAGCGGAAAATCCCGTAACCGAGGTTACCCCGTCTAATATGGATGTGTTCGATATCAAAGAAATGCCGGCGGATAAGCATGTGCTGACCATTCCCGCCGCGGCGGTGGCGGCGGTGGAAATTACGGTAGGCGACTAATTTTATGATCACATTTAACATAGACAAAAAAAGGGCGTTAGCCGCTGATTGAATATAAAAATATACTGTTTTGGGCTGAGATAAAAACGCCTGGGGCAGTATATTTTTTTTGGAAAAATTTTCTAAAAATTCCTGTCCGGTTCTTAAAACGGACTTACTTGTAAACATAATTATACAACAAATGAACTTTATTTTGAAAAAAGAATAATATATAATAAAAAGCCATGAGAATATTTAGCGATATTATCGGAGGAAAAAATGGGAAAATATTTTGGGACAGACGGCTTCAGAGGAGAAGCAAATAAAGATCTTACCGTTGAACACGCGTACAAAGTCGGAAGATTTCTTGGTTGGTATTACGGAAAAAATTACATAGATAACGATGTGGAACAGAAAAAAAGATGCAACATAGTAATAGGAAAGGATACCAGACGTTCTAGCTATATGTTCGAATATTCTCTGGTAGCGGGACTGACCGCTTCAGGGGCGGATGTTTATTTACTGCATGTTACCACAACGCCCAGTGTTTCATACGTTGTGCGCACTGAGGAAGATTTTGACTGTGGAATAATGATTTCCGCAAGCCACAATCCGTATTATGACAATGGAATAAAGCTGCTTAACAGCCGTGGAGAGAAAATGGATGAGTCCGTTATAGAAAAAATAGAAAAATATCTTGACGGAGAAACAGAAGAAATACCGTTTGCAAAAAGGGACGGAATAGGCAGGACTATTGATTATTCAGCAGGGAGAAACAGGTATATAGGCTATCTTATATCTTTGGCCACAAGGTCGTACAGGGGCATGAAGGTGGGACTTGATTGCGCCAACGGAAGCGCGTGGATGATTGCCAAGAATATTTTTGACGCTCTCGGAGCTCAGACCTTTGTGATAAACAACAATCCGGACGGAATAAACATAAATACAAATTGTGGCTCCACACATATAGAGGGGCTTCAAAAGCTTGTAAAAGAAAAAGGGCTTAACGTAGGATTTGCGTTTGACGGAGACGCCGACAGGTGCCTGGCGGTGGACGAAAACGGAAATGTTGTAGACGGCGACATGATACTTTATATATATGGAAAATACATGAAAGAAAGAGGAAAACTTGTAAACAATACGGTCGTAACTACTGTAATGAGCAACCTGGGCCTTTATAAAGCCTTTGACGCCATAGGCATAGATTATGTAAAAACAGATGTGGGAGATAAGTACGTATATGAAAATATGCTCGCCAACGGACACAGGATAGGAGGAGAACAATCGGGACATATAATTTTTAGTAAGTACGCGTCCACCGGCGACGGAATACTTACGTCTATAAAAATTATGGAAGTGATCCTTGAAAAGAAAACAACTTTGTCAAAACTTACAGAAGATCTGAAAATTTATCCTCAGGTATTAAAAAATGTCAGGGTTACAGACAAGATGGTTGCTCTGTCGGACGCTGACGTAAAGGCTGTAATATCAAAAATTGAAAAAAGACTGGGCGGCGACGGAAGGATACTTGTAAGACAGAGCGGAACGGAGCCCCTTATCCGCGTTATGGTAGAGGCGCCGGAGGAAAAAATTTGCGGCGACTGCGTTGACGAAGTTATAGAGACTATAAAAAATAAGGGCTATTGTCAGTAAATTACGTCAAAATTATCCAGGAATATTCTGAGCGGCTCCTTTTCGCAAAGGGTGTCGCTCATTTTTTCAAGACAGCTTCTCTCACACCAGCTTTTGCGGGAATTATAATACTTGTTTACTATGCGCCAGAGCTTTTGCGGGAATCTTAATATAATACGTACCATATCAAGTTCCGCTTCGCTCATTGGCAGGACCGAACGATAATTGTCCATAATATTTTTTGCGTCAGAAAGGGACCAACCGGTGCGGCGCATTTTTCTTCTTAAGAAGTTGGCTATATCATATTCTTTTATTTCTATGCAG
>CASDQQ010000081.1 GCA_949282945.1 uncultured Eubacteriales bacterium | reverse complement strand
TTTCAAAAATATGTTTACCTGTTTCAGCAGTCATGCCGCACCCTGTATCAGATACCGAAACCTCTATCAAAGTCCGCGATTTATCTGTCGTCTGCGTTTGCCTGAGACATACGGCAATTTTTCCATTAGCTTCTGTAAACTTTACGGCATTTGAAAAAAGGTTGTTCCACACAATGGCCATAAGCTCTTTGTCCAATGTTATAAAAATATTTTCCTCGATATCGCTTATAACTTCCAGATTCTTACTTTCTATTGCAGTTTCAAAAGAAAGCAGGCACTCGCATATTTGTTCTCCTAAATCGTAGCTTTCCGAATTTGGATAGAGCTGTTGGTTATCAAGTTTATTCAATTTAAGGATATTTGTAATTAAATCGGAAAATCTCCTTGTCGTCTCCCTGATCGCTTTTGCATATTCCAATCGTCGCTCTTCAGGCAGATTTGGCTTACAGAGCATTTCCCCATAATTTTGGAGTACCGCGAGGGGAGTTTTCAGTTCATGAGAGACATTAGCTATAAAATCTGTTTTAAGTGTCTCTATTCCTGAGAGTTCCTCTGCCATTTTATTAAAATCAGATATGATCTCATCAAATTCATTCATACTTTCCGGAATATGCAAAGGCTGTATCCTAGCTGAAAAATCTCCTTTAGTGATTTTTCTGGTAGCCTCCAAAATGCGCTTTACGGGCCTTTCCACTGTAATCTTTCTGCGGATCCCGTCTACTGCCGTGCAAAGCAAGCTTAAAAAAGCCACGTTAAAAAACGTAATTTTCGCTGCGAAGCTAATATCTTCTTCCGTAAACAATAATCCTGTGTTTGCCTGCAGTGTTCCCAGAAATAAAATAAAACAGCAGGTAATCACAAAAGAGATTAAAAGAAAAAACATGATATAGCTTCTTAATATGAGAAGTACGCGCTTTGTTCTTGAAGATATCATTGTTTGGGCACCGCCTTATATCCTAACCCGTGAACTGTAACAATTTCAAATTCGCCGCATTTTGAAAATTTTTCTCTTAGCTTCGTCATGTATACGTCCACAGTACGGGTACCCGAATTTGTATCCGTATCCCAAAATTCGTCCATGAGCTGCGACCGCGTAAAGGCTTTTTTGGGATAGGACAAAAGTTTAAATATAAGATTAAATTCTCTTGCTGTAAGAGGAATTTCCTCTCCGTCATAACATGCGGTGCGCTCTTCCTCGTCCAATATAAGTTTTCCAAGTTCTATTTTGTGGCTGCTCGCGATCTTAGCGCGCCTTAGCAGGGCCCCCACACGCAAAATAAGCTCGCTCAGCTCTACGGGTTTCACCATATAATCATCAATACCCAACTCAAAGCCCGTCTGCTTTGATCTTAAGTCGTCCCTGGCTGTCATAAACAGTATAGGAATTTCCTTGTTTAATTTCCGTACTGTTTTGGCGAACTCAAAGCCGTCTGTTTCTGGCATCATAATATCTGAAATGATTAAATCAAAGACAGTTTCATACATTGCGTCATAAGCCTCGCGAACGTTTATGCACCCCGTGGCTTCGTAACCGTTTTGCATGAGATAAGAGCATACTGTACGGTTTAATTCTTTGTCGTCCTCTACTACCAGTATTTTAAACATTACCGCGCACCTCCGTTTTATTTTATTGTATCACGAAAATGTTAAAGTTTTGTTTATACAGCGGTCTATTCTTTCTGTTTTTTAACCTTTTTTCAATTAGCTTTTTTGGTTTCGGGTCTTAAATCTTCAAAATCTGCTTTATCCCTGTTTTAAGCCTTTACAAAGCGGTATCAGGCACATTAAAAGTACAATTCCTATAATTCCCACAATAATACCGGGGAGCATAAGGCCTTCCCAAACCATCGTCATACACATACCAACTCCCAGGACCAACGCCCCAAGTATTCCAAGCGCAGTCGCGCCTATCGTTTTTCCGCTTATTTTAACGGTCGGCTTACCTTCCATTTTTCGGCGTATAAACAGCATAGCCAATAAAATCAATACTCCAACTGCTCCCATTGCTGCGCCAGGTACAAAAGCGTTCCACTCGGGAAGAAGGCACATACACATACCAAGAGCAAATAATATTCCTCCTACAGTACCCATGATCAGAGACACAAAGTTTTTCTTTTTCATATAGATAACCTCCGTAAAATTTAGTGTCCTAAGGGCATTTCCCTTTTGACGGACTTAATTTTAAAAGGGATATGTTTTTAAAATGATTAAAAAATGTTTGAGAAATGTTAAAGTTAAAGATTTTTCTCAATGGCATTCAATTGTGTATCGGACAGGTTCAATATTATTTTAGAAATCCCGCTTTAT
>CASDQQ010000080.1 GCA_949282945.1 uncultured Eubacteriales bacterium | reverse complement strand
TGAAAATAAGGTGTGTGAAAATATCGTATAAGATTTGTCTGAATCTTTAATTTTTTCGTGTGATCCAAGCTATTTTCTTTTCATAAGCAATACATTTAAGCAGCCAGACCATATTTTTTTAATGTTACACACATGAGTAATTAAACTCTATAAGAGGTTTATTTCTTATGTGTTGATTTTACCTCACGGCTGTATTATAATAGAGGCAAAGCTCTGAATCAATGGGCATAAAAAAATATTTTGTGTAATATGCAACATAAATATGATTTTTATGGCAAAATAAAGGGGAATTCTAAATGGAACAGGAAAAAAAAGAAGATTTGCGTGTTAAAAAGACCAGAGAGGCAATTCATAACGCATTCAAAGCAATGATATGCGAAATGGATTATGATCAGATCACTATAAAGGAATTAACTCAACGGGCGCAGGTTAACCGGAAAACCTTTTACCTTCATTACACCGACCTGGATGATTTGCTTGAAGAACTTCAGGAAGAAATTGCGGAAAATTTTATTAGCCGTAAGGTATCTTACAGCAGCATGAAAGACATTCGGGACTTAATCAGGCTATTTTTTGAACATGCTACAAATATGCCGTTGCTTCATGAGCGCCTGATGTGCAGCGGAAGTTATTATCCGGTATGGGAAGAGATCAACAAACGTATCATGGATTACCGGCGCAAAACCAACCGGGGTGTTTTCGGCATGAATGAGTATTCAGAAAATCTGGTCTTTGCTTATTATGGAGCAAATTCCACACTTTTGTACCGGCAGTGGGTAGCCGACGGGAAAAAACTGCCGATAGAAGAACTGATCGAGATTGCTACAAAACTGATCTGCAATGGAATGTCGAGTGTAGTAAAAGATAAAAACATATAATGCTTTTAAACAGTATTTATCAATTTATAAAGGTCTGGTTTTCGTCTGGCGAGAGCCGGACGTTCCAGACAGCGGAGGTGCGGATAATAAAATAAATTTTTATTAGACAAGATTTTTCTCTGTGCTATAATATCTAAATCAATATTTAGCAAGGAGAAAAATATGAAAATAAACGGAAATTATAATCACACAATTTACGCTTCGTACATAGGATATATAACTCAGGCAATAGTAAATTGTTTTTTGCCGCTTTTATTTATAACGTTAAATACACAGTACGGAATTTCTTTTGACAAGCTCGCGCTCCTTATAACCATTAATTTCGGGGTGCAGTTTGCAGTGGATCTTTTATCGGCAAGATACGCCGAGAGGATAGGCTATAAAAGGGGAATAATCGCGGCCCATATTTTTGCCGCGGCGGGACTCATAGGCCTTGCGGTATTCCCTGATATTTTTCCTTCGGAATATTATGGAATAGTGGCCGCAGTTGCTCTGTACGGCGTGGGAGGGGGCATTA
This sequence comes from uncultured Eubacteriales bacterium, assembly GCA_949282945.1. Taxonomy (GTDB): domain Bacteria; phylum Bacillota; class Clostridia; order UBA1212; family CASDQQ01; genus CASDQQ01. Next base: position 36,866 of record CASDQQ010000080.1, on the reverse strand, counting down.
TAGAGGTGCTTATAAGTCCCATTGTAGAAGCATGCCCAACAGAACGTAAAGAGGCGGCAATGAGTCTGCTGCATTCTTTTTATTGTTGGGGCGTCGTATTTGTAACTTTGTTTTCTACTGTATTTTTCGGTATCTTCGGAATAGAAAACTGGAAGATACTTGCCTGTATATGGGCTTTGATACCGCTTTTTAATTGTGTGTATTTTTCAAAGGTACCTGTAAAAATGCTTGTTTCTGAAGAAGAAAAAATTCCTGTTAAAACGATTTTTAAAAATAAAGATTTTTGGATTTTGTGTCTGCTTATGATGTGCGCCGGAGCCTCGGAACTGGGAATGAGCCAATGGGCGTCGGCATTTGCGGAGGCCGGACTGAATGTTTCAAAAACAGCGGGCGATTTGGCGGGGCCGTGTGCTTTTGCTGCGCTTATGGGCGTGGCCAGAGTTTTGTACGCAAAATTCAGTGAAAAAATAAGTTTGAAAAATTTTATATCGTACAGCGCGATCTTATGTGTAATAAGCTATCTTATAGCTTCTCTGTCGGCAAATCCTGTGATAGCGCTGGTTGGCTGCGCGCTCTGCGGCTTTTCTGTAGGGATTATGTGGCCGGGAACCATAAGCATTGCGGCAAAAAGTGTAAAAAACGGAGGGACGGCTGTTTTTGCCATACTTGCTCTTTTTGGAGATCTGGGGTGTTCAGCAGGACCTTATCTTGTAGGGATAGTGTCGGAAAAAATGGGGCAGGATCTGAAAGCGGGCCTTTTGAGCGCCGTTATTTTTCCGGTACTTCTTATAGTAGGATTAAAAGCTCTAAGAGAAAAGAAGTAAGAAAGGAGATTTTTTATGGACGATAGAGAACTTAATGAAATTAAATGGCTTGAATGGGCTAAAGAGCTGCAGTTTCTTGCGCAAAACGGGCTGACCTATTCAAAGGATATTTTTGATATAGAAAGATTTAAACGCATAAGAGAAATTTCGGCGGAGATAATAAGCTTTAAGTCGGAAATTCCGCTAGATAAAGTAAAAAATATATTTTGCAATGAAACCGGTTATCAGACCCCGAAGCTTGAGACAAGGGCCGCCGTGTTTTCTCAGGGAAAAATATTGCTTGTACAGGAGGCCGACGGGAGATGGGCTCTTCCCGGAGGTTGGACGGATGTCAATCAGTCGGTAAAAAGCAATACGGAAAAGGAAGTTTTTGAAGAGGCGGGGCTTATAGTCGAGGCCGAAAAAATTATAGCCCTTGAGGATAGAAACAAGCATAATAAGCCTGTCTACGCTTATGGGATATGTAAGGTGTTCGTACTTTGCAGATATATACGCGGAAACTTTGTGAAAAATCCCGAGACTTTGTCAAGCGGGTATTTTTCTGTTGATGAGCTTCCTCCTCTGGCTGAGGAAAAGACAAACAGAGAACAGATAAAAATGTGTTTTGAGGCGGAGGCCGATCCTAATTGGAAAGTTTTTTTTGATTAAAATTAAATATATGCCTAACCGACAGTGTTTTGTTCCGACTTTATTTACGAAAGCGTTCATGAACGGTAAATCGAGAGGTAGAAAAAATGAAAGCAGAAGAGATTCAGAGCAAGCTCAGCGGTGATTTTATAGAAGAGATATACGGGTTTTGTTATAGACACTGCGGGACATCATATGAGGCGGAGGACCTATGCCAGGACATACTTGTGTCAGCTGTAAAAAGTCTTTCGAAAAAAGACTTTGTGGAAAATGTAAAAGCCTATGTATGGACGGTGGCCCACCACGTATATTCCGATTTTTGCGAAAAACGTAAAAAATACAAAGACAGGATTATATCCTACGATGAGAAAGAAGACCGATCCGATATGCAGGAAGATTGTATTGAAGAGTATTTGCAAAATGAAGAAGACCGTATCCTTGCAGATAAAATAATGCAAAGAATTATGTATCTTTCCAAAGCATACAGGGAAGTGATGATACTCTATTATTTAGAAAATATGAAAATTTCTCGGATAGCTGAAAGGCTAGCCTGTTCTGAAACAACTGTGAAGCAAAGACTTTTTTCGGCCCGAAACATTATCAGAAAAGAGGTAAAATTTATGAAAACAGATAATATCAACACGTTAAAACTTATTGATATGGCTTTTATAGGAACCGGAAATCCTATAGGAAACGATCCCCAAACAAAGGCCGAGAGAACTTTTTCAAAAAATCTATTATATCTTTGCCGGAAAAAAGCTATGACGGCCAAAGAATTGGCTGAAAAGCTGTCTGTTCCTATGATTTTTGTCGAGGAAGAACTTGAAATACAGGTAAACGGAGAAAATGGAAGGTATGGATTGCTCAGAAAAGAAGGACGCGATAAATATATTTCAAATATAGTTATATTTGATCCGGATACAAAGGAAAAGGCAACAGGCACTTACTTAAAATATGTGGATATATTGAGTGAAAGCATTGAAAAAAACCTAAAAAAATACAAAGAAAAAATAACTGGATTTCCTTTTGTAAATACGCAAAATGACACGGGATTTATATTATGGAGCATTATATCGAGAGCGGTTTGGAGTCTTGAGGATAAAGTGGGTAATTCTTTAAAAGAAAGATTGGGCGACGATGTGGAGGATATTGCCTCAAAAAGGGAATTTTCTACGATTGCTTTTGCTTATGACATGGATAAGGGACTGTATTTGAATCCTTATGGATGCGACGGGATATGGGCGGATAATATTTGCGGATATAAAAACGTGTTCATTACAAATGTTTACGGAAAATATATAGAAAAACATTTTTCATGTGGACACAATATAGCAAACGATATGGAGCTTATGACTGCGATTAAAGCTATAAATGGTCTAAAGGTAAGCGAGCTTAGCGAGGAAGAGTCGGAGATAGCCGCAAAAGCAGTAAAACAGGGATATATAATACGAAGTGGAGATATGCTATATCCTAAAGTACTTGTAGTTAATGCGGAAGATAAATCGAATTTTGAGGCTCTTTCAGATTTACTTTTTGACAATGTGGATGATATATCTAAAAATATCGCGGCGGATTTGGAAGAGGTTATGAAGGAAAACCTTCCCCAACATCTTATAAACGAATATGGCATATTTAATATGGGGGCAAGTATTCCAATTTTAGGTTGTATAATAGAAAAGTGTATAGAAAGAGGAGTAATGAAAGCTCCCGAAAATAAGACGGGAGCCGAAGGGACAGTCATATTTATTAAAGCTTGATTATCCCAAAAACATCGGCTACAGCGCTTATTAAAATTACCGCCAGGAAAAACGGCGCCAGATATTTCATAAAAAAGTTATACGTTTTTTTGCGTTTGAACGCGGAAGAGATTTCCACCTCTTCCGCTATTTTTTTCAGTCCCACCACATGTACTGCTAAAATACAGGTAGCTAAAGCCGCTATAGGCATCATGATGGAGTTTGAAAGGAAATCAAAAAAGTCTAAAATAGACATTCCGAATATTTTTATAAAATCTAAAACACCGAAACCAAGAGCAGAAGCCGATCCTAAAAGTAATAAAATGACTCCCATGATAAAACTGCATTTTAAACGGCTCCAGCCAAGTTGGTCCATAAATGTGGAAACGCCTGTTTCTACGAGGGAAATGGCGCTTGTTAGGGCCGCGAACAAAACAAGCAAAAAGAATATTATGCCTGCCGGAGTTCCAAAACCCATGCTTGCCAGAACCTTGGGAATAGTAATGAACATAAGCGCAGGACCAGCCTGCAGAGCTGACGCGTCTCCTCCGGAAAAAGCGAAAACGGCCGGAATTATCATAAGACCTGCCAGTATGGCAATGGAAGTATCAAACATCTCTACCTGTTTTGTGGACTTTTCGATATCCACATCCTTTTTTATATAAGAACCGTATGTGTATAGGATACCCATGGCGATAGACAGTGAATAAAACATCTGACCCATGGCCGCTACCACGGTCATCCATGAAAAATTTTTAAAATTTGGAATAAGGAAGTATTTTACGCCCTCTATAGCTCCGGGGCGTGTAATTGAATATATGGTAACAAAAACGGCAAGAAGGATCAGTAAAGGCATCATTATTTTTGAAACCAATTCGACGCCGTTTTTTACTCCTGCCAGGATTATAAAAAATACAAAAACCGCAAATATGATAAACCAGAATTCCACCGCCCATGATTCCTGGGTAAATGTTGAAAAATAATTATCTTCAGCTAAAAGCTGCACGTTGCCTCGAAGATATTCAAAAAGATATTTTGTTACCCAACCGCCAATCACACAATAGTAAGGGGCTATCAACATAGGAATGATCGAATTGATCCAACCACCGAAGCGAAAGGGAAGTCCCTTGCCAAAGGAATTAAAAGCGCCTACCGGGCTTTTGCCTGTCATACGGCCCAGAGCCGTTTCAGAAATGATCATAGCGTATCCGAATGTAAGCATAAGTATAAGATATACCAACAAAAACATGCCTCCGCCGTATTTTGCCGCCAAATAGGGGAACCGCCAAATATTGCCCAGTCCTATCGCCGAACCGGCGACGGACATAACATATCCGAGCCTTCCGGAAAAACTGCCGCGGTCAGATCTGGAACTTACGATATTTTTATGATTGCTCATAACGATTCTCCTTATTTTACATATAAATTTACTTTAAGCACGATCAAGTCTTTAATATGTTTCTGTTTATACTATCGTGTGAGCATGTTCGCTGTCAATATTATTGAATATTCTTTTAAAATTTATGTGTTGGAATTTATGATATTTATTTCATGATAAGTTTCAAAAAGCGCCGCGGCGGAACCAAAACATTTCGGATTAAGACCGCCGGGGCGGACAAAGGAGATCAAGAAAACTTTTTACCTGTTCAGTACGACAAATGTGATAGGCATTCAAACGGTAAATGACTTATTTACCATTCTTTTTTAAAATCTTACCGTTACGGTAAAATCTTTTTTACAGCATGGACAGGTCACTATATTTTTTCCCTTTTTCTTCGGCAGACGCAGCACTGCCTTGCAGTTGGGACATTTACGGTAACGCTTGGTCTTAATATCCTTTAATTTGCGGACGTTAAGATTCCACCAGCCTTTTACCGGATTCCAAAGTTTTAAAAAGGCGTCGTTTTCCTTTCTGCGCTTATATATATTTCTTGAAAAAGATCTAAAAACCATTAGTGCGAATATTACCCAGACCAAAATCCCAAGTATAAGCGAATTTATAAATATATTCATTATTATAAGTATTACGTAGAGAATAAGCATGGCGTAATACAATTGATCGATCCCGTAGCGTCCGTACATAAAACGGATCATTTTATCTTTAAAAGCCATTATATAAAATCTCCTCTCTTAGCTATGTTATATATTTAAAGTCAGCAGCAAAATGGACAGAAAAATCTTGCCAGACATAGCCCAAAGCATATTTTGTTCATATTTGCAACAGGGAATCCAAATTCGGCGCTTTCTTTATGATAAGCTTTTCCGCCGCTTTGGATATTGGAAAGGTTCTGCGCGTATACCGGGTTGTTAGGATCGAGGCGCGCGGCTTCTTTAGCATGCTCAAGGGCGGTAATTTTGTTTCCCAGACCGTAATTTGCCACAGAACTGTAATAATACCACTCCGCGGATCTTTCTTTTATATTCGCGAGAACGTTCAAAGCTTCATTATAATAACCGGCTCTTATATAAGTTTTTACCGGATCAAAGGGGGAGGACTGACGCTGCTGTTGCTGTCCTCCATAAGAATAATATCCTCCAAATGGACCATATCCGAACGGACCGTACTGGTATCCGCCGCCGTATCCCTGGCCTGAGCCTCCGCCCGCTGATGAGTTTTGAGCGGACGCGGTTCCGTTCTTTATGCTAGAATAAGCTTCATTTATTTCACGCATTTTTTCCTCCGCGGCTTTATCGCCTGGATTCAAGTCGGGATGATATTTTTTGGCAAGTTTTCTGTAGGCCTTTGTGATTTCTTCCTCGGACGCGTCCGGGGAAACTCCTAAAACAGTGTAAGGATTATTCGGCATCTTCTGGCACCTCCTTTTCCTTTGTTGGAAATACCGACTGGAATTTTGTCCATATTCCAGAATAAAGAATATTTTCTATGATATTTTTGCGCCGCGGGTCTATGGCCAACTCTTTGTATTTTTCAGTACAATCGGACATGAGCAGGCTGAGTATTTCTTTAAATTCTGTAGAAGAATAAAGTATGAGCGGGTTGTAGCGGCGTTTTTTTATGTCCGATTTTAAATCCATACATGCATCCAATACATATATAAATTTACCTAAAGCCTTTCCGAAATCTTTAAGAGGCTCATAAAACTCATCCTCATGTATGGCAAATATTTCTCCCAGGATATTCCCGAAAATATTTGCAGGTATGTCCGGATTGAGCTCGCCGGCTTTTTCAACGATGGAAAGCTCTGAAAGTCCCTTCTCTATAGCCGCGTACTGCCTCGGAAATCTTACAGATGTATTTACCACCTTTTCCTTAAAGAGTTTTGACTTCATAAGAGAAAAAAGGCTGTTATCGTCGTTCCAGTCATCCAGGAACTTATAATATACCAAAGCTATATTCATGTCCGCGGCATAGTCTATAATTGGATCGGAGAAAAAATCTCCAGGTTTTGAAGGATGGAGAGCGCACTTCCTGTTAGATATATCCGGGTCCGAACTATAGACCGCTTCCAAAAACAGTATGAGAAACGTCATATCGTAAGTCAGGGTAATACGTCCGATGTTGCCGTATCTTTTTTTTAATGCCCGGCACAGGCCGCAGTAGCATGCCTGATAGTATTCTCTGTCCTCTTCTGATAAATGTTCCGTATTAACTACTACATATCCGAACAAGATAACATCCTCCTTTCGTAAAATATTTTATCATTCTGTCCTCAGCGCCACAACAGGATCCTTCTTCGCTGCGATTTTTGCGGGTATAAGACCTGCTATAAATGTCAGGAGCATGCTTATGGCTACCAGAATAACGCCTCCCGCTACGGGCAAAGCCACGATCCAGCCTATGCCTGAAACAGAATCTATTATTATATTTACCGGTATAGTCAGTATAAGGGTCAGTCCTATACCTATGGCGCCGGCCGCGAATCCCACGATAAGGGTCTCTGCGTTGAACACCCTGGATATATCCTTCTTTGACGCGCCTATGCTTCTGAGTATACCAATTTCCTTGGTTCTTTCCAATACTGATATATAGGTTATTATTCCTATCATTATAGAGGAAACGATAAGGGAAATTGCCACAAAAGCAATTAAAATATAACTTATAGCGTTGATTATCGTAGTTACGGAGGACATCATAAGCCCTATATAATCTGTATACTGTATTTTATATTCTTCTTCAACGCCTTCATTGTAATCATTTATAATATCGGATATTTTTTCTTTTGCTTCAAAATCCCTGGGGTATATATATATCGTACTCGGATTATTCAGGTCGGAAACGCCAAGTATTTCCAAGTTCGCTTCGTAGGTGGATTCGGAAGAAAGGCTTGAAAAATACTTTTGTATCGCCGCTTCTTTTTCCTCTTCATTGAGAGTAGCAAAGTAGGCCTGCTGCTCGGGAGACAAAACGCTGGGGTCAAAAGTTGAATAATCTATATCTTCTCCGGTGGAAAAAGGCTTTCCGGTAAAAATATCCTTTTCAGGATTAGCTTTCTGTTCTTTTACTATTTCGCTGTCATTTACTCTGTTTATAAGATGTTCCATTAAATCTGAGGTATATCCTACAAATCCGCCTGAACTGGAAGTAACGGCTCCCTCGGCGGGGCACAGTATTCCAACTATTTTTATTTCCGTACCATTTTCAATTATATTTTTTAGATATTCCGTGTCCTGACTTTTATCTTCCCACAGACCGTCCGCATTTTTCTCAAAATAGTCCGTATTTGTTACAAGCCTGAATTTCAGGCCTAAAAGTTCCTCGTAAGTGTATTCCGATTGAGTAAGCTCTACCTCTTTACCATCGGAAATATCCTTAAGCATCTGTTTCAGCTCGTCAATATCCTTAAGGCCTAAAGAGTAAAGAGTAAAATCGCTTATTTCGTTATCTTTATCGGTTACGATCACCGCTTCGTCGTAGCTTTCGGGAAGTCTGCCGGAAACAATGTCATATTGGGATTTCAGCAGTTCGGTATTTCCTGTGAGCTCCTTCCACACATTCATATCGGAGGCTCCGCTTGTGAAAAGAGAGCTGGTTTCAGAAGAGGACGCGCCCGACTGCATAAAGCCTAACTCTTCAAATACCGTGCTTGGGTTGACTTTGATTATTTCCTCCATAGAATCTTCTTTATAAATGTTCATTACCGTAGAATACCCGTATTTTATATCGCTTGTATACTCGGAAAGATCAGTCTTGTCGCTTTCTATGAACTCTTTAAAGTCCTTCATATTATTTACGGAAATTTCGCTCATCATCGTTTTAAGCATTTCGCTCATTATATCGTTGGAGTAAACTTTATCCGTGCCGTGTTCCTCATTGTCTGTATTTGAACTCATGACTGAGGACAAAAGCCCGTTAAGATCTATAGTACTTTTCTCTATAGTTATGGGATAACTGGAAAGGGTATCCTCTTCCACTCTGGTTATATAGGACTGAGCGCCTGAAGATATAGCCAGGATAAGGGCTATTCCTGTTATACCTATACTTCCGGCAAAGGAGGTAAGGAACGTCCTGGCCTTTTTAGTCATAAGATTATTAAGGCTCAGGGATAATGCGGTAAAAAAGGACATGGATGTTTTAGGCGTTTTTACCTTAGAACTTTTTTCTGCCGGCGGCTTTATAGGCTGGACTATATTGGCGTTGTAAGGATTTGAATCGTCTATTATAAGCCCGTCCAAAAGTTTTACTATTCGCGAAGAGTATTGATCCGCCAGATCTGGATTGTGCGTGACCATTATTATAAGCTTATCTTTAGATATTTCCTTGAGTATTTCCATGATCTGTACGCTTGTTTCCGAGTCAAGGGCTCCGGTTGGCTCGTCGGCAAGAAGGATATCAGGATTGTTTACAAGAGCTCTGGCTATGGCCACACGCTGCATCTGACCTCCGGACATCTGGTTTGGCTTTTTATTTAACTGATCTTTAAGGCCTACCTTTTCCAGGGCGGATATGGCTCTTTGCCTTCTTTCAGATTTTGAAACGCCGGAAAGAGTTAAAGCCAACTCTACATTTGAAAGTACCGTCTGATGAGGGATAAGATTGTAATTTTGAAAAACGAAGCCTATAGAGTGGTTTCTGTAGCTGTCCCAGTCGCTGTCTGTAAAATCCTTTGTGGATTTTCCGTTGATTATAAGATCTCCTTCCGTGTATTGATCCAGACCTCCTATAATATTTAGAAGAGTAGTCTTTCCGCAGCCTGAAGGACCCAGAATGGATACAAATTCGTTTTTGCGAAATTCTATATCTATACCTTTAAGAGCGTTTATTTCAGTAACGCCTAAAATATATTTTTTAGTAATGCCTTTTAAGCTAAGCATGATTATTTCTCCTTCCCTTACGTTTATTATGTATTTTACCCGGAAATATTTGCCGGAAACATAGTATATGCAATTATTGTAAATTGAATATAAACTGAAACCATAGAAAATATTAAAAGTATGTAAACATATAAAGACAAATTTTGGAAATATATGCTATTATTAAGTGAAATCTATTTATAATTGGGGTAAAAAAATGTTTCATATACTGGTGGTCGAAGATAATATAGGTACCAGGCGGCTTATGGAGGCCGTACTGAAAAACGGAGGATATGATCCGGTATTGGCCGGGGATGGGTACGAGGCTTTAAAAATATTGGATAAAAAGCATATAGACCTTATAATTTTGGACATAATGATGCCTAAAATGGACGGATACGCTCTTACTAAAGAACTGAGGGAGAGCGGTTGTGATATTCCTATATTAATGGTCACAGCGAAGGAAGCCTTTGAGGATAAAAAGAAAGGCTTTCTTACAGGAGCAGATGATTACATGATAAAGCCTGTGGACGAAGAAGAAATGCTTTTGCGCATAGCTGCGCTTTTAAGAAGGGCTAAAATAGCAAACGAGCATAAGCTTATAATGGGGGATACGGTCCTGGATTACGACGCTATGACCCTTATTACGAACGGTGAAAGACAGGAGCTTCCCCAAAAAGAATTTATGCTGATCTACAAGCTGCTTTCATATCCGGATAAAATTTTTACCAGAAGACAGATCATGGACGAAATATGGGATATGGACAGCACCACTGATGAACGTACGGTGGACGTACATATAAACAGGCTGAGAGACAGGACCAAGGAAAACCGCGACTTTGAGATAGTTACAGTAAGAGGCCTTGGATATAAGGCGGTGAAAAAATGAAGAGAAAGTTTCGGACGTTGTATGCCAACGCGGTTATGGCAGTTTTGTTTATAATGTTTTTGTCAGGGTTTCTTACGGTGGCTGTGTTGGCGCTGCTCCACCTTGTGAATATCTTTCCCGCTTTAAGGTATACTCCGTTGGTGGTCATAATCGTCACGGCAATATCCTGTATACTTATAGGTACTTTATTGGGAGCTTTTGTAAGCAAGAGGATACTAAGGCCGATAAATGAACTGATAAAAGCTATGAAAAAAGTGGCGAAAGGGGATTTTTCACCCAGGATAGACGTGGAATCCGCGGCATGCGAAATGGAGGAGCTTTTAAGCAGCTTTAACACAATGGCGGAGGAACTCTCCAGTATAGAAATGTTCCGGAAAGATTTTATAAATACATTTTCTCATGAATTTAAAACGCCAATAGTATCAATAAGGGGATTTGCAAAGCAGCTTAAAAATGAAGAACTTTCGCCGGAGGAAAGAAGAGAATATGTTGATATAATCATTTCTGAATCTGAACGTCTTACTAATATGTCTTCTAATATACTTTTGCTCACAAAGTTTGAAAGCCAGCAGATAATCTCCGACAAGAGCAAATTTTTTTTAGACGAGCAGATCCGTAAATGTATTTTGCTCCTTGAAAAGAAGTGGGTGGGAAAAAATATAGCGTTCAATATCGATCTTGTCGAAACGGAATATTACAGCAATGAGGAAATGCTGTCTCATGTGTGGATAAATCTTTTGGAAAACGCTATAAAGTTCAGCCCGAAGGACAGCGAGATTACGGTATCCTGCGCTAAAATCCGCGACGATATAGAAGTAAGAATATCGGATAAGGGAGAGGGTATGGATAAGGATACTATGGACCGGATTTTTGAAAAGTTCTATCAGGGGGACTCCTCAAGGGCCTCGGATGGAAACGGCCTGGGGCTTCCGCTTGTAAAAAGGATAGTAGAACTTTGCGGAGGATTTATTTCTGTGGAAAGCGAAATCGGCAGGGGAACTGATTTTTATGTATACCTCCCGGCAGGTTCGGAAATATAGTTTATTTTAGGAGGCGTTTATGAGTGTTATTCTTGGAATTGATTTGGGCACCGGCGCGGTTAAAGCGGTAAAGCTTTTTACGGCTACGGGAGAATACGAGACGGTCAAAGTTGATGAAAGCTATAAAAAGGTAAGGGATGTAAAAGCGCTTTTAGAGCATATTTGTGAGAAGAACGGTATTTTATACAAAGACGTGAAAAAAATAGCGGCCACCGGAGTGGGAAGCGCGGGCTGTCCAAAAGATTTTCATGATATTCCGGTGATTTTGACGGACGAATTTAAGGCAGACGCGGTTGGAGGCGCTTATAAGACCGGACTGGAAAATTTTATTCTGGTGAGCATGGGAACGGGAACATCTATTATTAAATGGAAGGATGGAAAATATACTCATCTTGGGGGCATAGGCCTGGGAGGAGGGACTTTTCTTGGACTTTCCAAACTTATGCTCGGAACGGATAACGTGGAGGAAATCATACAAATGTCAGAAAAGGGCGATATAGATAAAATAGATCTGCTAATTAAAGATATATCGCCCGAGCCTTTGCCGGGACTTCCTTTTTACGCTACCGCTTCGAGTTTTGGAAAGGTGACGGACTTTGCAGATAAAAACGACGTGGCGTGCGGAATAGTAAATCTTATTTTGCAGACTATTGGAGAAACGGCTGTATTAGCTTCAAGGGAAAGCGGAATAAATGATTTTATACTGATAGGAGGATTGGCTCTGCTGCCTCAATGTAAAAAAATCTTAAGTATGCTTGAGAGAATGTTTTCAATTAAATTTTTTGTGCCCGGGGATCCGGAAAACAGGACTGCGCTAGGCGCCGCCCTCTGCGCTCTTTGATATTGAATATATTTAAAATTTATGCAAAAAATATATCAGGAGGTGTTTTTGATGGGAAGTATTCTCGGAGATAACGGCGTTCCGCTTGGATTCGGCATGCAGCTTATGCAGAATAAAAACGCGTTTATGTATTTTAACAGCCTCCCTGACGAAAGGCAGAGAAAAATAATAGACGGAGCAAGAAGCTGTCAAAGCCGCGACGCCATGGAAAAATATGTGAACGGTATTGCCAGGTGATAATATCTGTTTGATAAAAACTGGTATCAATTGGTCTAAAGGACAGGCGATCTGATAGATTGCCTGTTTATTATTTTTATTATATTATACGTATTGACAAAATTTTTATAAGGAGCATTCTGCTATGGATAAATTGATTTTGGCCTCTGCGTCTCCGAGAAGAAGGGAGCTTATGAAGCTTATTTCAGAATATTTTGAAGTTATACCTTCAGAATGGGAAGAAAAAATACCGGAAAATATAGATGCTTTTTCAGCGCCCGAATATCTTGCGGTACAAAAAGCAAAGTATGTCTTTGAAAAACACGGGGGAACGGTAATAGGCTGCGATACTGTGGTCATATCCAACGACAAAATATTGGGCAAGCCCAGGGACGAAGGTGACGCTAAACGTATGCTTTTAGAGCTGTCAGGAAAAAAGCATTTTGTGGTGACCGGGTGCGCTGTATTTTCTGAAAGAGGGAGCTTTTCTTTCAGCCAGGTCACAGAGGTGGAGTTTTACAGTCTTTCGGAGGAAGAGATAGAAGAGTACGTTTCTACCGGAGAGCCTTTGGATAAAGCGGGAGCATATGGTATACAGGGAAAAGGCGCGGTTTTGGTAAAGGGGATAAACGGCGATTATTATAATGTGGTCGGACTGCCTGTGGCAAGGCTGAAAAGAATGCTCGAACGCAACAATACTTTAAAATAATAAATAATATACTATAAAATTTGATTTTGTCGAAATATTAGGGTATAATCTACAATGTATGTTAAAATTACGGAGGTGCAAAAATGGCATATTACGACATTGAGAGCAAAATAGGTCGGCTTTCCAACGTTTTGAAAAACTCCGGATGCGAAAACCCTCAGCCTGTAATTGATTTTGTCAGAACTATGCTTTATGAAGACCGTAACTTTTCGGAGTTCAGTAGATCCGATATAAAAAATCTGTACAGAAATACTTTTTTTAAAGAGATTTCCCAAAGTGAAGCAGAATTTGAGGCATACAGACTGGACATCAGAAATGTAAAAAGCAAAGTTATCCTTGTGGGTTTTGCTTCGAACTGTGATGTTGAAACCATAGTGGAAACTATAGATTCTATAATAGAGTCGAAGAACGGCCAAAATTATACTGTTCCCGTAGGCCATAACTGCGCCGCTATAATATACGATATAAGCGCGGAGGATGATTCCAGGGAGTTTTCTATGGCTCTTACGGAGACCCTGGCGGGGGAACTGGGAGTAAATATAGTTGTGGGAATAGGAAACAGCTATGAAAATTTTATTCGGGCAAAAGAATCCTATCTTAAGGCGGAACTGGCGTTGGGAGCAGGAAAGATAATCCTTGATGATTCCAATGTATACGAATATGACAAATTAGGGGCCGTGAAGGTTGTTTATAATATGACAGAGGATCAGTGCAGGACTTTCCTTGAAGAAACCTTTAACGAGGAGACCCAAAAAGAGCTTGAAGGAAACGAGATGCTCGAATCTATAAATACATTTTTCAAATATAATCTTAATATAAGCGTAACGGCGAGAGAGCTTTATATACACAGAAATACATTAGTTTACAGAATAGAAAAATTCAATAAGATATCTGGATATAATCTTTCTGATTTTAATGACGCATGTACCGTAAAGTTTGCGTTGATGGTAAGGAGGAAACTTTTGGGATGATAAAATTTGATAAAGTTGTTAAAGATTATCCAAACGGAACGCATGCGCTCAGGGGAGTTTCTTTTGAAATAGAGGACGGAGAGTTCGTTTTTCTCATAGGACCTTCAGGAGCGGGCAAGTCTACGGTGGAGAAGCTCATATGGAGGGAGGAAAAGGCTACGTCCGGAACGGTTTTTGTGGATGGGAAAAATGTGAATGAGCTGAAAAATAAGGAGATTCCCTTTTTACGCAGAAAGATAGGGATAGTATTCCAGGATTACAGACTGCTTCCTCAGAAGACAGTTTTTGAAAACGTGGCTTTTGCTTTGGAGATCGTGGGCAGCGATCAAAAGGAAATAGAAAAAAAAGTCCCCACCGCTCTTTCGATAGTAGGGCTGTCAAAGAAAGCGGACGCGTTTCCTTCCGAGCTTTCGGGGGGAGAACAGCAAAGGACCGCTTTGGCCAGGGCCATAGTAAACGCTCCCGATATTATAATCGCGGACGAACCTACGGGAAATTTGGATCCGAAAAATTCTATTGAGATAATGAAGCTTTTGAGAGCTATAAATAACAAGGGAACCACCGTAATAGTAACTACCCATGATAAAAATTTGGTGGATACGATGAATAAAAGAGTTATAGAAATAAATAAGGGCGTTATCATAAGGGACGAATCAAACGGAGGGTATGATAATGAGCAATAAGACGGTACAGTTTGGAAGAATATTGAAGCAAAGTTTCAAGGGGCTTTTAAGAAATAAAATGATGGTATTCGCCTCTTTTCTTGTAACGGTAATAACTCTCACTGTATTGGGAGCGTGCTTTGCGGTTGCGAGAAATATAAATCATCAGATCGACCTGTACATAGAAAAGGAATATTCTCTTTCGGTATATCTCAGGGCGAGTATTTCTGACGAAGAGGCCAAGGGCTTTGCAAAGATACTTGACGAGGATGAACGGGTAAAGTCATATGAATATGTATCGAAAGAGGACGCGTATAACGATTACCGCGATAACTATTCAGAGGAAGCTTTTGATTATATATTCGGGGAAAAGGATAAAGATTTTCTTCCGGTATCCTTTAATATTACCCTCTACGACAGCGACCAGACGGGAGAGCTTTTGGAAAAACTTATACTTGTAAATTTCAATGATATAAATGCCGAGCCGGGGGAAGATGAAGTTGCTGAAAACGAGGTCATATGGGAATATTCTTCTACAGAAGATCTCATGAACAAAGTCATAAAAATAAGGAACGGAGTGAATATAGCGGGAATTTTGATTACCGCTTTACTTGTATTTTTCTCTGTGGTAATAATTTCAAACACGATCATGCTTTCAGTTTTTGCAAGAAAAAAAGAAATAGAGATCATGAATCATATAGGCGCTACAAAATATTATATAGAAGGACCTTTTATTGTAGAAGGATGTTTGATAGGATTAGCGGGCGCAGTCGCGGCAGTGTTTATTCTGAAAGGAATTTACGGACTTATAACAGGGGCTATGGGAGAAGGAGGAGTTACGGCAGGAGTATTCAAATTAGAGCTTTTACCCTTCGGCTCATTCGGCGCTGCTGTTATTTTCGGACTTATATTTGTAGGCTGTGTTATAGGCGGGTTAGGCGCCATGCTTGCGGCCAACAGGCATATAAAAAATTAGAGAGGTGTGCAAATGAAAAAAACAATAGCTTTTATACTGGCTTTTTGTATAACATTTTCCAGTATATGCGTTCCGAGGAGGGAAACATACATATACGCGGAAACAGCTTTACAGAAGGCGCAAAATAAAAAAGCTGAACTTGAAAAGCAGCTTAAAGAAGCTCAAAGCAAACTTAAAGAATATCAGGAAATAATAAAAAGTTCTGAAGACGAAGAAGATAAGCTTACGGCAGAGGCTAATGCTGCCGAGGCGGAAAAAGAGGTGCTGGCAGCACAGCTTTTAAGTATTTATGCTGACGGAGAGGCCATTATAGCAGCCTG
Source organism: uncultured Eubacteriales bacterium (assembly GCA_949282945.1). GTDB lineage: Bacteria > Bacillota > Clostridia > UBA1212 > CASDQQ01 > CASDQQ01. Next base: position 20,803 of record CASDQQ010000080.1, on the reverse strand, counting down.
CGAGGACGCGGAAAGGGAATACAGAGAAGCTGAAGAAGAATTTTTTGAAAAATCCAGGCTTATGTATCTTTACTCATGTAAATCACCGTTGGAAATACTGGCAGGTTCAGACAGTATTTCGGATTTTTTCAAAAGAGTAAAATTCATACTGTTTGTGTCTGAAGAAGACAATGAAGCTCTTGAGAGACTGATGGAAACAAAGCAGGAGTACGAATATAAAAAGCAGTACCAGGAAGAATGCGCTGAGATAATCAATGAAATGATATCTGACAGGGAGTTAACGTTAGATAATATAACTTTGTCTAAAGCTGAGCTGGAAGAAAAGGTAAGCAGCGCGCAGGCTCTTATGGACGAGATAAAGGAGCTTGAAGACTCTATAGAGGACGATCTGGACGCGGTGGAAGCTGAACTCAAAAAGCTTCAGGATTCAGGTACCAACACCTCGGGAGGAAGTCAGTATACCGGGGGAATAATGCTCTGGCCTGTTCCGTATACTACGAGGATATCTTCCGGATACGGTACCAGAAAGGATCCTATAACGGGAGCTACGGCAACTCACACCGGAATAGATATACCCGCGCCTAAGGGAAGCGCTATTTTGGCGGCGGCTGACGGAGTGGTCACTATGTCAGGAGTAAACGGAGGCTTTGGAAATTGCATAAAAATAGACCATGGCGGAGGGATATTAACTCTCTACGGACATTGCGACGAGCTTTTGGTAAAGGTCGGAGAAAAAGTTAAAAAGGGAGACCTTATAGCGAGAGTGGGAACTACAGGCAGGTCAACTGGATATCACCTGCATTTTGAGGTAAGAAAAAATAACAGGCATGTAGACCCGATACCGTATCTTAAAGGATGATAGGGGTGTTATATTATGAAAAAGGCACTTAAATGGATTTGCGCTTTTCTTGCGGCGGCGGTATTGATAGCTTTAACTGCCGTAATATCTTTTAAGACTGCGTACAACAGCTTTGAAGATGAATTTTTTCTTAATAAAAGCAATAAGATAAGCTTTAATGAGGACGAAGTGGACGCCGATATTATATCAAAATTTATGGAGATAAAGAGGCGCATAGAGACTGAATATTTTCTTGAATATGATGAGAATAATCTTGTAGAGGGTGCTATAAAAGGTATGGTAGATGGACTTGGGGACCCGTATACAAAATACTATTCGGCGCAGGAAATGAAAGACAGAGAAAGTAAGCTGCAGGGAGAATATGTAGGAACAGGCATTTCGGTAAGCGTGCAGACTGAGGAATATATTTTGGTAGGAAGCGTAAAGGACGACACGCCTGCGGACTATGCCGAAATAAAGGCAGGGGACAGAATAGTAGCTATTGACGGGAAGACTCTTGCCGAATATACGAATGACGAAATATGGAATATGTTTACTGAAAACGGCAGGACTATAGTGCTTTCGATAATCAGAGGTGAAGAGAGCGTGGAAGCCGATCTTACTGTGAACAATATAGTGGAACAGACTGTTTTTTCGGAAATGCTCGATCCACAAACGGGATATATAAGAATATCTATGTTTGACGCAAACTGTTCCGCAGATTTTGAAACTGAGATTGACGGCCTTTTGAAAAAAGGTATGAAACAGCTTATATTAGATCTGAGAAATAACAGCGGCGGACTTGCCTCGGAAATGTCCAGGATAGCGGATTCCATTTTACCTGACGGAGAACTTATGTATTATGAGATCGATCGTTCCGGAGAAAAAAAGAATGTGAAATATTCAGATGCTAAAGCTTTGAGCATACCTATCGTAGTCCTTGTGAATGGGAGTACGGCAAGCGCCGCCGAGGTGATGGCGTCTATGATGAGGGACAGCGGGTCCGCAGAACTGGTGGGAACTAAAACTTACGGAAAAGTGGCGGCTCAGATCACAGTTCCTTTTGAGGATGGTACAGGGCTTGTTTTTACTGTGTCTCAGTATTACACAAAATCAGGGTACAATATACAGGATACGGGGCTTTTGCCAGATAAAGAAATCGAACCTATGGAGGAATATAAGAATACAAGCGTGCAGTATATTCCGAGAGAAAATGACGTTCAGCTAAACGCCGCTTTAGAATTGCTTAATGGTGAAAGCGATGAGTGATTATGATGTCTTTGCAAAATATTATGATTCGCTCATGTACGATGTGGATTATGGCAAGGTATGCAGATATGTTTTGAAGATCGCTGAAAAGTATGGAGTAACGTCTCCGGCCCTTGCTCTGGATCTGGGATGCGGAACGGGAAAGATGTGCATAGATTTAGCCGAACAGGGTTTTGATATGATAGGTATTGACATATCTTTGGATATGCTTTCAAAGGCAACGGAGAATGCCGAAGCCGCCGGTAAAAATATTCTTTTTCTAAACCAGGATATGACAGATTTTGAGCTTTACGGTACTGTGGCTATGATTACATGCCTGACGGACGGTGTAAATCATATAACCGATGTCAGAAAGCTTAAAAGGCTGTTAAAACTTGCTCTCAATTATCTGGATTATGGTGGTGTCTTTATTTTTGATATCAATTCTGAGGAAAAGCTTTCTGAAACTTTGGGGAACAATGTTTTCTATGATATAGACGACGATGTGTCATATATCTGGCAGAGCAATTATAATGCGAAAAGCAGAATATGTCGCTGTGAGCTGACATTCTTTATAAAGGAGGAAAACGGCCTTTATAAAAAGTCTGAATGTTCCATAAGGGAAAAAGCGTACGGCATACAGGAAATGAAAGAGTTTTTAAAGGAAGCCGGATTTATAAATATAAGGAGCTATAAAAAGGGAGAAAGAATATATTTTGCAGGACAAAAGCCCAAATTATAAATTTTAATATGACTAATGTCATAAGGATAAAAAGAGAAATCCTGATTTTTGGTCGGCTGATAGATCATGCAGAGGAAACAAAAATATTTTTATTTGATCACAGCGAGGCGTATTTTTTATAAAAATTTCAGTTAATTAAATTATTTGACAAATATTAGTAAAATTGGTAAGATAATATCATGTGTGGGATTTTACCTTGTTTAACTCTACGCACAGCTGTATATTATCAGGAGGAAATAAAGATGGAAAAAGGAAAAGTTAAGTGGTTTAACGCGGAAAAGGGATTTGGATTCATCGAAAGAGAAGGCGGAAATGATGTGTTCGTGCATTTTTCAGCAATTGAAATGGATGGATTTAAAACTCTTGAAGAGGGAGCAGAAGTTGTTTTCAATGTAGTAGACGGAGAAAAGGGACCACAGGCAGCAAATGTTCAGAGATCTTAATTAACCAATTACATAAATTGAGACAAAATGAAATTCAAAGGCCCCGGCTCATATGAAGCCGGGTCTTTTTAAAATATAATATATCAATATACTAAAAGTGAGGAATTGATTGTGGATAATGATAAAATGATTTCAGCAATAGCTTTTGGAGGAGCTGTACGTATAAATGCGGCCGTCACTTGCAGCACTGTTTCTGAAGCGGTAAGGATACACAATCTGACGCCTGTTTCAGCAGCGGCTCTGGGACGTTCATTGACCGGGGCAGTATTGATGTCCAATATGCTCAAGAATGATACTGATAAACTTACTCTGCAAATTAAAGGAGACGGTCCTCTTGGAGGAATAGTCGTTACGGGAAATAAGTTTGGGTTTGTTAAAGGCTACGTAAATAATCCGGGGTGCGACCTTCCTATACGCCCGGATGGAAAGCTTGACGTAAAGGGCGCCGTAGGAAGAGGATATTTGCAGGTCATAAAAGATATAGGCCTTAAAGAACCATATGTGGGAATGGTAAATCTCATATCGGGCGAGATAGCGGAGGATCTGACATATTATTTTGCGGTGTCGGAGCAGATAAATTCTGCTATAGGCCTTGGCGTACTCATAAACCCTGACGGGTCGGTGCAAAAAGCCGGAGGATATATGATCCAGCTTATGCCGGGCGCTGAAGAAGAGCATATAGCGTTTTTAGAAAAAAGGCTTACGGAACTGCCAACGGTCACTGAGCTTATAGATGAAGAACACGACGTAAAAAATATGGTGAAAAAAATATTTAACGATAAAGAAGTGATTTTTCTTGAAGAACGGCCATGCGGATATAGATGTGATTGTTCAAGAGAACGTATGGAAAGGAATTTGATAAGCCTTGGGAAAAAGGATATTGAGGAGTTGGCTGATGAAGCTCCTGAAACAGAAATAGTGTGCCATTTCTGCAATTCAAAATATATTTTTTCATCTGAAGAATTAAAAAATCTTTTAAAGTAATAAAAATAAATATATTACTATATAAGCAGGGAGATTATGTTGAATAACAAATCTCCCTGCTTGTTTTTGATTTATTTTTAACGGAACATATTTTTCTTTTTAAAGATAAATATTGCTATGATACATACAACTACGGCTAATAGTGTTGGAAACCACCAGGTTGACAGCGGCATACCTGTAACATTCATGCCGTAAAAACTGAAAATAATTTCCGGTATAGACATAACTATAGTAACCACCGCTAAAATTTTCATGACGATATTTAGATTATTTGAGATGATGGACGCAAAAGCATCCATTGTTCCGGATAAAATGTTTGAATAAATATTACACATTTCAATAGCCTGGTGAATTTCTATAAGCACGTCGTCTAATAATTCCTGATCTTCTTCATAAAGTTTGATGACCTTTCCTCTCATAATTTTATTTAAAGTAATTTCATCAGTCTTTAACGATGTGGAAAAATAAACAAGAGATTTTTCCAAACCAAACATTTGGATCAACTCTTTATTCTGCATTGACTTATACAGCCTTTTTTCCGTCAAGGAGGAAAGGCGGTCGATCTGGCGCAAATAAATCAAAAATCTTTGGGATATTCTAAGTAATAAAGTCAGTAAAAATCTTGTTTTCATTTCTGTGTTTATTTTGATTTTGCCCGTAGCAATATCTTCAATATTTAAATTTTCATACAATGAGATAGTAATGATATAGCCTTTCATCAAAACGATACCTAACGGTAATGTGGTATATTGCAGAGTTTTTTTATTATAACCTCCGTCTATTTCTTCGGCGCTTGGATAATCTATGATAACAAGTGTCTGATTGCGGTCATCATCAAAGTCAAGGTGCGAACTTTCCTCAGCGTCTAATGATGACTGGACAAATTCGGGAACGATTCCTATTTCATCAATCAGAAATTGTTTTTCCTCTTCTGTGGGAGAAACCACATTGATCCAACTTCCAGGCTGCAAAGTATCGATCTTTTGTGTTTGCGTATCAAAGGTTTTATAAAATTCTATCATTTTAGCTCTCCTGTTCTGTAAGTAAAATTCCCTTCTTAATAATATTTCCGGCTTGTGTAAACAATATAAATATCTGCTTTGGCAAATTATAAATAAATAATCAAGATTCCGCAATCTTTTTTTACTGATTATTTTTGCATTCAAAACTAAAATTTAGCCGGCTTCATAATAAAAGGGGCGATAAGAGGCGGCTTCCGTAAGGAAGGTGCCTCTTTTTTTGAGTTTTACATAGTTGTTTACCGAAAACAATTTTGAAAAAAACTAACGTTCCAAGTTATTGTCTAATTCAAGGTCCAACAGTATAATTATATTGCAAACCGGATTGCGATATAAAATACAATGAAAGGGTACGGAATATATGAATATTGATAATAAAAAAGTAGGCACGCAAATTGCTTTACTTCGTGCTTCAAAAGGTATCACACAGAATGAGTTAGGAGAGCGTATAGGAGTAACTTTCCAATCGGTCAGCAAATGGGAACGCGGTGAAACATTGCCTGATGTTTCCGTTTTACCAGATCTTGCAAACGTTCTCGAAACCACTATTGACAATATTCTTTTGGGCGGAGAACACCACGTGATTTTTAAAGGCAAAATAAAAGTACACGATATGATTGAGGGAATTAATTGCTTGAAAAGGATGGGCGAACTGTTAGGCAACCATAACATTATTTATCGTTATGCAATTCAAGGGATCGATTCAGGGATGAATACGGAAATCGAAGCTGCTTTTTCTGACGATTATATTTTTGAAGCTTTTGTCGGTGAGGCAATCATACAGAATTTAAAAGCAGGATTATACGTGGATATTACGGATATAAACAGAAATTTCAAGCATGAACACTTTCGGTCTTTGGTTTGTGAATATGCCAAAAAATACAATGTGATTTAATCACCTTGCCTATGAAGTGGGATTCCCTGCATTGTCCGTAAGTGCGGCGGCGAGCATCGGATTTTTACCCCAAAATCCATACCGTTCAAAAGGAAAAGCCCCTCCTCATCTGGAGGGACTTTTTTTGTTTACAATATCCGTGGTAGATTCTTCTTTACGGAGTGCCGCACAAGTCAGGATTTTTTATTTGCTTCAATATATAATGTACCGTGACCAGGGGTATTTAGGGCAAGCTTAAAATATCCGGCTTTTTTCGGCAAGCGTATGACGGAAGTATCCCGATGCATTTTCCCTTCCATATCTAACAGATCTTCTATTAAAATGCGTACAGGAGCGCATGCCCATGGGTGAAAAAGACTTGTATTCCATTTTTCTTCCTTGCCCCAGGCCTCAAAACAGGTGGTAGCGCCTTCTCTTAGCATATTGTACCAGGAATGCTTCTCCCTGGAAATTATCATATCGTACACATCGCTGTACTTTCCTAAAATGCAAAGGGATTTTAAGTAAAAATAAGACATATACACTCCGCAGCTAAATCCCTTGTTCAATAAAAATTTAGCGAGTTTTTCTCTGCCTGTTTCCGGAGAAAATCCAAAAAATACCGGAATACAATTGGCGTGCAGGGAGGAATGAGCGCTTACTTCGCTGTCTGTGTAAAGACACTTTTCTTTATCGTAAAAACACTTATGAAATGCTTCTATAAGAGGACTGGAAATGGGAGTATAGGCAATATCAAGGCTCTTTTTTATTTTTTCCGTTGTTATGATACTTCCTATATAAAAAGCGTTTATTACGTTATGACACCCCTCTCCGATAGGGTCGGTAAGCTTAAAATCATAATTATCCCGAAGGTTTTCCGGCCAATCCACCATATTCCATTGTGTGCAAACATGTTCAAGCAGGCCGTCCGCCCTTGAAAATTTTGAAAAATATTGATTGATCTGTTCGCATACAGGAAGCATTTCCTTTAAAAAATCCATGTCGTTTGTAAAACGGCAATAATCAAATAAAATCAGCGGAAACAGCAGAGTGTAGTCGGCAATTTTTTGCCTGAGAGAGCAGGGTGTAACGGCCAGTATCTCACCGTCATAAGTCAAAGACTGAGCTATATTCATAATTGCCTTTTTTAAAAGTCTGCCGTCGCAACCGGAAAGCCAGAATTGAGAAAAACCTGAAATTGCCGCGTCGCCTATATATTGTCCCTTTTCTCGTGTGGGACAGTCTACGTATACTTCCTGGCATCCATAATGAATAGTATTTTTACAAAGCGTGAAAACTGAGCGCAGGATTTCGTCATCAGTCTCTAAAACACATGACCGATCTGAAAATGGAAAATGGCGTACCATTAATTCAAATTTTTCTATATTTAATTCCTGAACATTGCAGGGGACTATTTCAGCATAACGAAATGCCCGATAATCAAACTGTTCTATAATGTTCAGCCCATCGTCCAATATGCAGTACTCCTCATATAAACAGTTGCAGCGCATATCATATCGCACTGAGCCGTCAGCATTTAACTCTTCACCCGCGCGGATAATTATTTTATCTCCGCTTTTCCCGTATATATGTAATTTAAGACATCCGGCCATTTCCTGCTTAAAATCGAAAAATACGGTTCCATTTTCCAGTGTTTTGCTGCAGACGGGTTCTTTGGGATAAACCTGGATACTTGGAAACGGCTCGGGTGAAAATATATAGTCGTGATCTGTTTCACAGCAATTTTTCCATGGAGTTAAACCTTTCCGCAAATCCCTGTCCTCTAAAAACATTGTGTCGTAGCCTGTTTTTCTTTTATCTGTGTATGACAGATCTACAGCATAAAGCCAGCTTGAGTCTGTAGAAAAATAAAGCTCACCGTTACAATAGATATCCGCGGTCATTCCCTGCCTTCCGTCGCCGCTGCACCATACTCTGTTTACAAGTCCCTGATAATATGTTTTAACTTTAATAATATTTTCACCTGCGCGAAGAAGCTTTGAAAGATCGTATTCATTATAGTTGTAGGCAAAGTTATATCCCGGGGCCGGACCCTCTCCAACATATTTTCCATTAATATAAAGTTTATAATAATCGTCGGCGGTAATGCGTATTTTCGCGTTTTTAGGAACGGCCTTCAATGTAAAAACTTTTTTAAAGACCGAATGAAAATTTTGGGGCGCGGGTTTGCCGCTTATGTTTATTTTGTTAAATTCTTCCGCGCATATCCATTTTCCGAAAAATATTCTTTTATCTGTCATTTGATTTAGCTCCGATATCTTTTTTTTAGATATATCACTTTATATTTTTTGCGGCAAGCAGGAAATGTAAGTAAAAATAAAATCCCTGACATGTATATGATTTCACAGCAGGGGTTTAAAAAAAATGATTATTTATATATTCGGATCCAGTTCAGGTTGTAGCTATGTCCCTGACAGTCCAGGCGAAGAATATGCTCGCCAGCGGGGAGAAATATCTGATCTATCGTATGTGTGCCCCATATTTGCCAACCGCCGGTAATTTTCATGCCTTCAGCAGAAGCCGAATGAGATCCGTCGATAAGAATATTTATAGGGCCTGCGGAATCTACAGGAGAAGCATATCTGAAATCAATGGAGTAGATACCGGACTTTTCAACTACAATATTAAATTCTACCCATTGCCCGCCGGTCAGGTTTGTTAAATTTGAACTGCTGTCGACGTCATTACAATTTTCCTTTGAAAAGTTAGAAGAAGCCTGATCGTAATCTATTAATCTTATACGGGTTTCTCCTTCAGAAAGGATCTTTTTAAAAGTATCTTTTACCGTGATGGTTATGGTATCTGAATAATTAGTATTGTCCGCCGCGCAGGCCGTAACTGTAATGACGTTGTCGCATTCGTCTTGGCCGATAGTAAGAATACCTTCTGGGCTGATAGTAGAACGGGAACTGCTAGTCTTCCAGATAATTTCCTCACTGAAGCTATCAAGTCCCTCAACAGTGGCGGTCAATTGTAACTGTTCTCCGCGTATTAATTTAGTATTATTTGGGGTACTTATAAAGATACCGGTAATTTGGGAACTGCTGTCAGAAACTATAATTTCTGCGGAAATTTTCTGGTTTTGAGGATTATCAATGAAGGCAGGCAATTCCAGTTCTCCTACTAACTGCTGTATGCCGGCTCTATGCCGGTTGTAGGAGTTAGTATTCCAAACTACGTTACATTCTAAGGAAGTTCCGTCCGTCAATGTGATTTCTACCTGCGTTGGCAGAGACAATCTTTCAAAAGAAGTTCCGAAATCCACGGATTTTTGTATTTCCTCTGGAACAGAAGCAATTGCCAGGGGCCTTTTTAAAGGAATAAATTCAACGCAATGTAAAGCGTGTTTTATATTTAAGCAAAGTTGATGTAACCCATGAGGGATAACAACTTTTGGGAAGATAAGCTTTGTTTTGTCCGCGGCCGCGTCATATTCTGATGTGTAGTCACTAGAAAGAACAACTTCTCCGGACATAAGAGAAAGATCCTGAGTGCCGGATTTATTGCCGTCAATGGATAACGTAACGGTATAGGTATTAGTAACAGTACTTTTTAAATGTAAAGTGGTTTCGCCGGTAGTAAAAGTAGATATTGTTTCGCAGGAAAGGTTTGTATATTCTACTGAGCGGGAGTTCCGCTCCATAACATTTGTTTTCAGCATGGTGGAGAGAATCCTTTTTATATTTTGCTGTAATTGGCCCCGGGTAATATATCCGCGGGCTAAAGCGTCCAAATTGATTGTGTTATTTGGAGAACCCATGCGTATGTCATGGCCGGCGAGAACTTCTAAGTAAGGGGTGCTTCCGTTACCCCAGTCAGTCATTACTAAACCTTTAAAGCTCCATTCGCCTCTTAAAATACCGTTTATAAGATCACCATATTCAGCAGTATCCACACCGTTAATGGAATTATAGGAAGTCATGACAGCCCATGCGTTTCCGGCTTTTACAGCGATTTCAAAACTTTTTAGATAAATTTCCCTGAGGGCGCGCTCTGAAATTCGGCTGTCACTTTCCCCTCTGTCAGTTTCTTGCTCGTTGCCGGCAAAATGTTTTATTACTACAGATACTCTTTGAGACTGTACGCCTTTTGTCACTTCACTTGCAACTATGCCGCTCAGAAGAGGATCTTCGGAATAGTATTCTATGTTTCTTCCGCATAAAGGGTTTCTGTGAATATTTAATCCCGGGGCTAACCAGAAATCTACACCGGCATTTTTACCTTCTGTACCTATACTTTCTCCTATTTTATAAAGAAGTTCTATGTTCCAGGTAGAAGCCATCAAAGTGGGGCAGGGCCACGCTATCTTAGACCCTACATGGAGACCCGCGGCGCCGTCCGCTGAAATTGCGGCAGGAATGTTATATTTTCCAAGATCGCCGATATTGCCGCTGCCAATGTTCGGGTCTTTATCCTGCGCCAGATCTACCAGTTCTTCGTTGGTCAGTTGGGCAATAAAGTTATCCAAAAGAGTTGGATTTTTATAGACATCGTAAAAATCTAAAAATTCGGAACCGGTTCCGATAATTTCTTTGCTTAAAAATTCTTCATGATCGTCATGGACTTCAAAAATCTGATCCTCCAAAGATTCTGTAAGTATCTGTCCGCTGCCATTTGAAATAAGACGTTCTTTTAAATCTACAGGAGAGCATAATGTAGAAAGCTGCTCTACACAAACAGTCTGAGGAATATAAAAAGAGCCGGCCATATTTTCTCCCGCGTTTCGTACAGAGTTGCCGACGTAAACCTTATATTCTCCCGCTTCTAATACATAAGCCGCTTTATAATCCGTTTTGCCCGTATCATCATAACTGGCCATGTCATTCTGATGTAAAGTGAAAACAATTGTCTGAGTCTCTCCGGGAAGTAAAAGCTTTGTTTTTTGAAAGGCAATAAGAGATTTTGCAGCTTTCCCTAGCATTCCGGAGGGGGCGTCATAATAAATTTGTACAACTTCTTTTCCCGCATAGTCGCCAGTGTTTTTAACTTCCAATGTAACGGTAACCGTACCGTCTTGGCCGTAGCTGAACTGTTTACAGGCAATATTAAATTTGGTGTAGGAAAGTCCGTGGCCGAAGCAATAGTTTACTTTGTCTCTTGCTTCTGTAAAGGTTTCAAAATAACGGTATCCAACATAAATGTCCTCATAATAGTTTACATTGCATGTTCCAAAATTAGCGGAAGATGGATAATCTTCATAATTCTTTGCCCAGGTATCCGTAAGTTTCCCGCTAGGAGTGACTTTGCCTGAAATTACGTTAGCGACTGCGTCACCGATGTCCATACCGCCCAAAGATACAAATAATAAGGAATCCAGACCGGAAATCTCATCAAAGAATTTAGTGTCTATAACGCCGCAGGTATTTAAGATAACGATGACGTTGTCAAAGGATCCGCCAATTTTTTTTAGATTGGCATATTCTGTTTCGCTTAACTGATAGTCTCCTTTTTCATTGACTCTGTCGGTACCTTCACCCGAAATTCTGCGTATTACATAAATGGCAGTATCGGTATCAGCGGAAGCTTCCTGTATGTCGTCATCCGTAAGAAGCGGTTCTTCTATTTTAAAATGTCCCCATACGGTAAATTCCCATTGAGCAAGTTCTTCCGCATATTGGGTGTCAAATGCCTGCAGCCATTTTTCGGAAGTGATCTTGTAACCCGCATTTTTTAAGCCCTGATAAATGCTAGTTACATAATCGGATTTGGTGTCTCCTGCGGCAGTACCGCTTTTGGCAGTACGCATAGCGCCACAACCGCCAAAGAGGGCCACACTTTTGACTTTATCCTTTGGGATGGGGAGAGAATGGTTTCTATTTGCCATTAAGACAAAACCTTCTTCTGCTGTTTCCTGGCACAGAGATACCTCAGGGCGTGTGTAATAGAAGTCAGGCGAATTTATAGATGAGTATTTTGAAATAAGTAAAAATATAATGCTCACAATAAGGATTACCACAACAGTAATAAGAATCACTGAGAGAACAATCTGTTTTCCAAAAAATTCTTTCATACGAAAAACTCCTTTATATAGTTTGTTATTCAATTATGTGGTCACGGAAACATTATACTATCTTTCTATGGATACCAAAAAGACAATAAATTAAAAGCAGCGGTCAACTATTGTGGATAAATAGTTTTTTATATTCAGACGGAGAAACCCCGAACTGATGGGTAAACGCGCGATTAAATGAACGGATTGAGCCGAATCCGGACTCAAAAGAAGTGTCTGTGATAGATTTTCCCTCTTTTAACAAACGACTTGCTTCATTAAGACGGAGCTTATTGATATAATTGCTGAAACTGATTTTCATTTTTTGAGAAAATAAATGAGAAATATGATATTTACTGATATGGAGGTTTTCTTCGAGAGAATCCAAAGAAATTGCTTCTTTATAATTGGAAAGGCAGTAAGTAAGCACGTTTTTAATGGTGCTTTCAGTACAGGAACTGATGGGCTCAAATTCCATAGATTGAAACAACTTTCCAAGTAAAATCCACAAATATCCGTCTTCGATCAAAGCAGAATATGGCGAAACCTGCTCTGACTCATTTAACATCTCTTTTAGGATCATTTCCGACAGTTTCGGAGGTATAGAAGATATTATGGGGGAGACAGGGCTCATGTTCATAAAGGTATTGGTCAGCCGGCTGCAGTGCGCTGCGGAAAAAATGAAGATATGTCCGGAACAGGGTCGTGTATCTATATAAGAATGGATCTGGTTGGGGAAAATGATGATCCAATTTCCGTCTTTTGCGGAAAACTCTTTGAAATTGACTTCTACACGTGTACTTCCCTCCTTCAGATAGACCAATTCTATTTGTTCGTGAAAATGCGGTAGAAAAGACAGCCCTCCGAAGGGATATTTGTCGATGATATTGCCTCTGTTTTCATAAAAAACGTCCATATATATTTCTCCCTTCCTCCATAGATATAGGTATAGCAATATATGTCTGAAATTTCTTTTTATATTGTCTTGCATTATAACAGTTGCTATTTTACCATGTCAATGTGGTCATCAAAAAAAATAAGAAATGGTTTTTGTAAAACAGGGGGAAAGAGATTTTAAAAAGAACTTTTCGTAAAGTAAAAGCTATAAGGTATGACGGCGGAGAGCTTATTGGACTATTTGGAAGTGTCGCAATTTTTGTCTTAAATCTCTTCTGAAAATTCAGACTTATGCTCCGTTTCTGCTCATATGGCTTTTCAAGATATGATGAAAAGATTTTAGCTGCTTGAAGCGGCATTATGCAGGATTTTGCAGACATTATCGATTCTAAAGTAGAAGGAGATGACGGTTGAAATCTCCGAAATGTGAATGTTTAAAGGAGGTGCGGCATGAAAAAATTTTTATTTTTGATTTTTACAATAGCACTAATACTCGGAACTTTTTCCGGATGTCAGGAGGGAAAAACAAACATGGGTACAACGGAAGTCGCAAGATACCGAGAATATTTTTCTCACTTAAATGTGGACATAAATAAAGAGATGCAATATATCTCAGGAGATAACCTTTCTTTTGAGGAAAAAGTTTTATTTTCTTCGCTGCAAGGTATTTTGGCTAAAAAGGAGTCCAGGCTCTTTATTTCCTATTCTGGCGCAGAACGAAAGTGGTTCAAAGTGCTAGAGGAAGATTATGGATTTAATTTTGTGAAAGTGGAGGATCCATATGCGTTGCTGGAACAATATAAGGAAGAAATCAAGAACATGGGCTACGTCAGTTATGTTTCCGTAACAGATGACAATTATCAGGAGGAAGAAGAAAAAATTGCCCAATCTATTAACAATGCGTGTACTATTTCCGGACAGGAAAGTTATCTGGTAGTAGGAGATACTGTGAAAGATAAAGTAGAGTCTATGGGATTTGTACAAATGGAGGACGGCACCCAATATACTTCGTATGAGTTGTTTGAAAAATATAAAACTACTTTAAATACAGGCATTATCTTAAACCAACGACCGGGTATTTATCATTTAAGGGATTTTGGAATTGCTATTGGCGCGTTATATTTTTATGCTTACACGGATAAAACATGGAATGAACTGGAACAGATCTATGAGTGGATGGATGATATGGGTATAATTATGGGGTGGCATAATAATGAGCCTAAAGGAGTAGAAATGGGTTCTAAATATCAGGTGATGACTCTTCCTAGCGATTATGCTTTTAATCTTACAGTATATGCGGCGTTAAGCGCCAATGATAATAACGAAAAGGTTTCACAAAAGGAACAAAGTAATAATTTTGAGGGTACAGATAAGCATTATGTTGCTTTTATGCTTTCTGACGGCGATAATATGACTTATCATTTAAGCGATGTATTAGGGGACAGAGGGTTTAACGAAAATGTAGACCGTTTTGGAGCTGTAAGTTGGACGTTGACGCCGCTAGTATATGATTTTGCGCCTCACTTGTTAACACATTACTATAGCAGTATGACAAGCAATGATAATTTTGTGTGTTCTCTTTCCGGAGTAGGATATATTAATGCAGGTTGTTGGCCTAAAGATAAACTAAACGACTTTGCAAAAACCACGGCTTATTATATGGGGCAAACAGGACTTTCTAATATTGCTATGATCTTTGACGGAAATGCTATAAGCGGGGAAATGGCACAGGACAGAAATCGTAATAGCTCTACATTACAGTTTGTAGCGGATACCTTTTCCAAATATGAAGAGGTAAAAGGCGGATTCTTTTATTTTGGGGACAGATATGTACTGGACGATTTCAATGCCGGCGGTGTTACATGGTCTGACGGAAAACCTTTTGTAAGCTTAAGAGGCGGTACTTGGTTTGCCAATGTAACGGATGGCGACGGCGACCAGAAGCGCGAGGTAGAATTAGCAAAATTGGCATATAAGATTAATCACCGTACTAAAGACGCTACTGTGATCGAAGGGTACAGCGTTATGTTTTTGACAGCCGGACTTTCTGATGTTTATGAAAAGGATTACGCAACGTTAGTTTCTATGTTGGATGAAGATGTGGTAGTGGTTTCCTGCGATGAATTGATTGAAATTATGACTGAAAATGTAAAAGATAAGACTTCTCGAAACTATGTTACCGATCCGGATTATACAGGCTTTCACTATGATCAGATAAACAGTACTGAATATGAACAGATGCTGCATTATTACATAAGAACGAAAAAGGTCTTTTCTTTGCCTTACAGTAGTTCTCTCAGAACAGAATTTAAAAATGGCATAGGTTCATGGGCAACGCAGATTACCAGGGCGGCAGCAGATAACGTGACTTGTGATATTCAAAATCAGGGCGGAGCCGGGGTACTTTCTATATCCATACCCGCGGACAATGGTGGATATGAACCAGATGTTTATTTATACAACAATTTTATACTTCCGGATAAGGAAACGGTAACTTTGCAGATAGTTGGCAATTTTGAGGATACCTTCATGAGAGTGCGGGTGTTTGAAGATCATAGAATATGTAATGCAACAGAGTTTACTGCAATAGATACAGCCGGGAATTATCAGACTATAAAAATTGACCTTTCTAAATTTAAAGGAAAAAATAGTTCAGTAATCATTGAATTGAAAAATGGGGAAAGTGCTATACGAGAGATTGGCATTAATTAAGGAGGAAATGATATGAAAAAGTATTTTAAAGGAACTATGTTTTTAGTCATGGCCATATTCATGTTGGCAACTGCGTCTGTCAACGTATTTGCTTCTTATGATCCGGCCACAAAAGGAGATATGCTGACATACAGAAATTTTTTTGGTAAGCTGCGTGAACCGGAAATGGTAAATGGAGTGGAAATTACGGCGGAAGAATATCCTATTCCCGTATATGTAAATGAAGGCGCTCGCCCTGAATTCTATCATTCAGAAGCAAACTGGAACGGCGCGATTTTTAAGTTTGAAAATGCCGATATTACAAAGGATTCCAATCAAATAGCTATCTTTTATGATTTTGATAGATATAATGGGCTAGTACTTTCAGCTGATTACTATGTATATGTATCTCCTGTAGGAACCGCACAGGAAACTGCCATGACAGACTCTTATTTGGCGGCAGTACTAAGCTATAACAAAGAAGATCAGGAATATGAAGATGTATCCACGGCTTCCTGGAACGATTTTTATAGCGACACCAACTATGGCCCTATGATAGAGACTACGAATATAAAAGCAGGAGTTTATGACATTTGGGTTTTAGTGGATATGCCTGAGTTAGAGGAAACGTTTGAGGATAATACTTCCAATGTTTCTGCAAAACTGGCGGAAATTAATTTTTACAGCAACCCGGATATTATTGCGGCCACATTTACAAAGGAACCTACGCCTGCTATGACCACTGGAGCTCCCAAAACAACAGTTCCCCAAAGCCAGTCTTTAGGAAATGATGCTGTGTCTGGCGAATCCGCCCCAACAGACATAAACAACGCGGGTGCCTTGGTTTGGACCGTTGTAATCGTAATTTGTGCTGTGGTGATTGTCGGTATCGTCATTTTAATGATAAGAAACAAAAAAAATAAATAATATATAAAATTTGTTTTGGTATTTGCGAGACATGACGTAAAATCTAAAGTATTTGTACATAAAAAGGATTCGGTATTATATCAAAAAATATATTTTATGAAAGGAGTTTTTGAGAATGAAGAAATTTTTAGCCGCTTTATTATGTCTAACAGTGATTTTGGCCTTTTCTACGGAAGTATGGGGAGCATCCTACTACCCTTTAAATGGTGAAAAGGCAGACTTGATTGCGTACCGCAATTTTTTTGGAGAAAAGAGAGGTATGGAACTTTATGGTGAGCTGATCGATGCTGAAAAGTACCCTGCTCCTGCAAGATTGAATGATGCTGCATCTACGGCAGAATATTATACAGAAGTAAATCTTGATGGCGCATTATTCCTGTTTTCTAATGCAACGTTGACAAGAGATGCGGTTGAAATAGCAATTTACTATGGCTATGATATGAACAACGATTCTGTAAAATCCGCAAAATATTATGTATATGCCGCACATCCTGGAACAGCGCAGGCAGATGCTATCACAGACGCGAATTTAGTGGGAGTTTTAGGATATGATAAGGAACAGGAAATTGCCGACGGACTGGCAACTGAACATTGGGAGGATTTTTATGACGGGATAGGAGAACCTATGACTGCCTCTGTAAAACTGGCGCAAGGCACCTATGATATTTATGTAAAAGTAGAGGTTGAGGAAGCTTCGGGAATTTCAGCGAAACTGGCAGACTTTATATTCTATGGTACCGACTCTCCTGACGGAGTAGAACAAACTGATGACAGCAAGAACGACGGCGCGGATGACAGTATAGGAAATGATACAGGAGACAGTACTACTGAAGAAGAAATACCAAAGACGGCGGATGTTTCTGCAGCTGCCGCATTATTGACTGCGGCTATAGCGGCATTAGGCGGATTTAGACTTGGAAGGAAGGCAATTAAGTAATAAAGTAAATCAACTACATAAAAATTGTGCATGTTTGTGGACTCTTTATAATACAGCCCCGAAATTTTAGAATATTAAAAAAGCCATCTCAAAATTTTACTTTTGGGATGGCTTTTCCTAGTGATTATTTTTGTATGGACTTAATTTTAACCGAAATATCTCTTTAACAAGCCTGCAAAAGCTTTTCCGTGGCGTGCTTCATCTCTTGCCATTTCGTGGACGGTGTCATGTATTGCGTCAAGCCCCTGTTCTTTAGCCATTTTAGCAAGTTGGGTCTTTCCGTCGGTAGCGCCGTTTTCAGCCATAACTCTCATTTCAAGATTCTTCTTAGTAGAATCGCTTATAACTTCTCCTAGGAGTTCAGCAAATTTTGCCGCGTGCTCAGCCTCTTCATAAGCTGCTTTTTCCCAGTACATTCCAATTTCCGGATATCCCTCTCTGAAAGCTACTCTTGCCATTGCAAGATACATACCAACTTCTGTGCACTCTCCATTAAAGTTCTGACGGAGTCCTTCGACTATTTCAGGAGCAACATCTTTTGCAACCCCTACAACATGCTCTGCGGACCAAGCCATTTCATTTTCTTCGCTAACTTTGAACTTACTGCCCGGAACCCCGCACTGTGGACATTTTTCAGGAGCGGAATCTCCTTCATAAACATAACCGCAAACTGGACATACAAACTTTTTCATGATAAAAATCTCCTTTCAAAATAAAAAATAATTTATATCTAATCTTAAGCCTTCTCCAAAAAGAGAAGAAAAATTAACTGTTATTGATCTTAGCGTTCTCTTCGCGGGAACATTCGGGACATATTCCGTAAAATGTGAGCTTATAGGAAAGATTACTGTAATCGCTGATACTTTCCAATTCAATATGTTCGGAAAAATCTGTGCAAATATCTTCTATTTTACCACATTTTCTGCATATTACATGGCTGTGCAGATCAGTTCTTCCGTCGTAATGCTCGGCGTTGTTTCCCGTTATAAGCTTTTGTATCTTTCCTGATTCGGCAAGCTGATTCAGATTTCTGTATACTGTCCCTAAACTTATATTGGGAATTTCTTTCTTTACCTCAGTATAGATCTTTTCAACATTAGGATGGCATGTAACCGAATTTAGATAATTGAGTATACATTCCCGCTGTTTACTATATCTTATCATCAGTTCCAACCTCCTCACAATCAATAATAATTACTATTATTAGTATATATTTTTGAAATAAAAAGTCAATAGATTTTTACTGGTAAATTTTAAAAATAGTTTAATTTTTTGTTACTGAAAGAATCAAAATTGAAAGAAAGCTCTTGTTTGCGCTATAAAAAAATAAAATATGGGAAATAGGGGAAATAATTGAGGCAATACAGGTTAAATCTTAAAATATATCCAATCAAAATGGAAAGGAGAGATATATTTGAAGATATTTAAAAACAGATACTTTTTTTTGGCTGTCTCATTTATCATAGCTGTGGCCGCGGCCTTTACGGCTGTTTTATCAGCTGTAAATTTATACGAGGATACCTGTTTTGTGGTAAGGGTCAAAGATACCGTTTTGCCCGGTACGTTAATAACAGACGATATGTTGGAAACAGTGAAAGTGGGGAAACTCAATCTCCCTGAAAACATTATAAAAGAAAAATCTTTTATAACAGGCAAATATTCAAATACGGAGATTTTTCCGGGAGACAATCTTTTTCCGGAGAGATTTACAGAAAGAAAAAATACGGAAGACGCGTTTATGTATGAGCTTTCTGAAAAGGAAAAAGCAGTTTCTGTAAGTCTTAAAAGCGATGCGGCGGGTTTTTCGGGAAGGCTTGAAAAGGGAGATATAGTGGATGTGATTACATATATACAGGAAGGAGGATCCACATATGTATCAGAAGATCCGGAATTGAAAAATCTTGAAATATTAGCCGTAAATAAAACCGGGAATGATCAACAAAACCGTATAGAGTGTATTACATTTCGTGCGGATAAAGGACAGGCTTTAAAACTTATAGAAGCGGAATACAGCGGTATATTGCATGTTGTTTTTTCGGAAAGGAAATAAAATGCTGATAGGAATAACAGGAAAGCCGGCATCCGGTAAATCGGTATTAATGGTAAATTTAGCCTGTTGTATGGCGGATAAAGGATACAAAACGGCTATAGTGCCAACGGATATGAGTTTTCAGTCCATACAGTATTTTTTCGGCAGTACTAATATACCCAGAGAGAAATCTATAGGACGGCTTTTTCAGAAAAGAGATATATATTGTCCGGAAAAATATTTTATAAAGGCTGACGGCGTAAAAAATCTTTATATATGCGGGACTTCGGCAGGGGAAGATCATATGGAAGGATGCCAGAGCAGAAATGACAGCGAAGTATTTTGGAAAGAATGTGAAAAACTCTTTGATTATGTTTTAACTGAAACATCGGAAATTTCCTCAAATATTTTGGGAATTTCAGCAATCTTGAGATCAAAAGTAATTTTCGACGTGGTGGATGTATCCATTCAGGGACTTTCTTATAAACTGTCCTCGGAAAGGATCTTAGAAAAATTAAGGAGTGAAAATTGTGTATTAAAGCGGGTAGCCGCGGCAAACAAATATATAAAGGACCTGAAAGGAGCCGAGTGCGTGCTTGGATATAAGTTTGATTATAAGCTTCCTTATTGCAGAGATATGGAGCTATGTACAATGTCCGGACTTCCTATTTATTTTTCTGAGGCGGCTATGGGACACAGAGCATTCATAAAGATTATCAGAGATATGTTTTTAGAGTTGGAGGCAATATAAAAATATGACCGACGGATTTAACATAAAAAATATTTTATATGAGAATCGCAATAAACAAAGCATGAGCTATTCCGATGTACTGGAAAGGATCAAAATTTATATAAGTGAGAAACATTCCGGAGATCTGGCGGATTTCATAGACGACAGAAATTCAGAAAATATGGTAAAGGATCTTATAGAGAAATTTATTTTTGAAAACGGAGTAACTGTATATCAAGAGGAAGATTATAAAAAGCTTATAGAAAAACTTTATAACGATATGGCGGGGTTCGCTTTTCTGACAAAATATATCTATGATGAAAGCATAGAGGAAATAAACGGAAACAGTTGGGAGGATATAGAAATAGTATATTCAGACGGATATATAAAATCAGAAGAAAAATTCGCCTCTCCCAAACACTGTCTTGACATAG
>CASDQQ010000079.1 GCA_949282945.1 uncultured Eubacteriales bacterium | reverse complement strand
AAGTATTTCCGGTTCTTCATTAACATAACCTTCCAGTGTATTTTCCTCCGATGGTCCCCGCCGGCCCATGATTTTAACGAGCAAAAGCCCCGAGGCCATATTAAGAGCCGCCTCTACCGAGTCGGTAAGCCTTCTTCTTATTCCATCTTTTATCACCAATCTGTCTACTACGATTTCAATTGAATGCTTTTTATTCTTTTCAAGAGGGATTTCTTCGGTAACCTCGTACATTATCCCATCTGCCCTGACCCTTACATACCCGGATTTCTTTATATCTTCTATAAGCTTCGAATACTCTCCCTTTCGTCCTCTTACTACGGGAGCCATTATGATTATCCTTGTGCCTTCTTCATATGAAAGTATGCCGTCCACCATCTGATCTACAGACTGCTGCTTTATCTCCTTGCCGCATTTTGGGCAGTGCGGTATTCCGATATTTGCATACAAAAGCCTCAAATGGTCATATATTTCCGTTACGGTCCCCACAGTAGAGCGTGGATTTCTCGTAGTAGTCTTCTGATCTATGGAAATTGCCGGGGAAAGCCCGTCTATAGAATCTACATCAGGTTTTTCCATCTGGCCCAAAAACTGTCTCGCATATGAAGACAGGGATTCCATATATCTTCTCTGTCCTTCAGCATATATCGTATCAAAAGCTAATGACGACTTTCCTGAACCGCTTAGTCCTGTTATCACTACAAGTTTGTCCCTCGGTATCGTAACATCTATATTTTTTAAATTATGTTCCCTGGCGCCTTTTATATATATATTATCTCTCATTATTCCTCAGCCTCTGTATTTCGTCTCTCAATGCGGCGGCTTTTTCAAATTTAAGCTCTTTTGCCGCTTTCATCATTTCCTTTGTAAGCTTTTCTATGGTAATAAGCTTATCCTCTCCCGTATCCTCAACAAATCCGCAGTATTTAAGCGTTCTTTCCCTGGCGGCATCTTTATCTTTATTCTTTTCATCCTCCGAACTTATAAGTGTCGTTTTTATGCTGTCGTTTACCGCTTTTTTTATAGAAACAGGCGTTATTCCATTATCCTCATTATATTTTTGCTGTATTTCTCTTCTTCTGTTTGTTTCGCCTATAGCTCGGCTCATTGAATCTGTTACCATATCGGCGTACATTATTACCGTTCCGTTGACATTTCTTGCCGCTCTTCCAATGGTCTGTATAAGCGAAGTCTCCGACCTCAGAAATCCTTCCTTATCCGCGTCAAGTATAGCAACAAGGGATACCTCAGGTATATCAAGCCCTTCTCTCAAAAGATTTATACCCACCAGAACATCTATTTCCCCTAATCTGAGCTCTTTTATAATTTCGCTCCTTTCGATGGTCTGTACTTCTGAATGAAGGTATTTTACTTTATAATCAAGTTCTTTGAGATAATCTGTAAGCCTTTCAGCCATACGTTTTGTAAGAGTTGTAACAAGTACCCTTTCGCCCTTATCCACGCGATCCTTTATTTCGCCTATCAAATCATCTATCTGCCCCTTAACCGGCCTTACTATTATCTTAGGGTCTACAAGTCCTGTGGGCCTTATGATCTGCTCTACTATCTGAGTGGAATGGGACTTTTCATACTCCGCGGGC
The DNA here is from genome assembly GCA_949282945.1 of uncultured Eubacteriales bacterium. Classification (GTDB taxonomy): domain Bacteria; phylum Bacillota; class Clostridia; order UBA1212; family CASDQQ01; genus CASDQQ01. The sequence continues at coordinate 3,555 of CASDQQ010000079.1, read as the reverse complement.
GTAGCGCTCACATATATGACCTGATTTACCTTATTTTCAAATTCCTCAAATTTAAGAGGTCTGTTGTCATAAGCGGAAGGTAGCCTGAAACCATATTCTACAAGAGATTTTTTCCTCGACCTGTCGCCGTTATACATAGCTCCTATCTGGGGAACAGTCACATGGGCCTCATCGATCACTAGCAGAAAATCATCGGGAAAAAAGTCTATCAATGTATATGGTGGAGTTCCCGCTTTTCTCCCGCTTATTATCCTTGAATAATTTTCTATTCCCGGGCAAAAACCAACTTCTTTGAGCATTTCTATATCATATCTTGTTCTCTGTTCAAGTCTGTACGCTTCTAATACTTTGCCCTCCGTGTTAAGCTCTTTTACTCTTTCTTCAAGCTCTTTTCCTATCTCCGAAATAGCCGCGTCCATTTTATCTCTGGTAGTTACGTAATGTGAAGCGGGAAAAATATTTATGTGCGTCCGCTGTCCGTATATTTCTCCTGTAAGCCAGTCTACCTCGCTTATCCTGTCCACTTCATCTCCAAAGAACTCTACCCGCAGTATTCTGTCGGTACTGTCCGACGGAAATATTTCAAGAACGTCTCCTCTTACCCGAAAAGTGCTTCTTCTAAAATCTATATCGTTTCTTGTGTACTGCATTTCTATAAGCTGATTTATTACTTCATCTCTATCCTTTATCATGCCCGGTCTTAAGGAAATCGTCATTTTTGTATAGTCTTCAGGATCTCCAAGACCGTATATACAGGAAACGCTGGCTACGATTATCACGTCTCTGCGCTCTATCAGTCCCGACGTCGCAGAGTGCCTGAGCCTGTCTATTTCCTGATTTATCGAAGCGTCCTTTTCAATATATGTGTCTGTAGAAGCTATATAGGCTTCAGGCTGATAATAGTCATAATAGGAGACGAAATATTCCACAAGATTGTCAGGGAAAAACTCTCTGAATTCATTGCAAAGCTGAGCAGCCAGAGTTTTATTATGAGCTATCACAAGAGTAGGCTTTTGTACCTGCTCGATAACATTAGCAATAGTAAACGTCTTTCCTGAACCGGTTACCCCTAAAAGAGTCTGATGCACGTCTCCGGCATTTATACCGTCTACAAGCTTTTTAATAGCCTCAGGCTGATCTCCGGTAGGTTTAAAAGGAGACACCAGTTTAAATTTGTTATTTTCCGCCATTAGTCCCTCCAAACAAGAACAAATGTTTTATATATATTATCTCTTTAATTTTATTTTGTCAATGCCTTTCATTTGAAACTGCACCCGACCCGTCAGACACTATATATTATCTGACAAATAGAGTGCAGTTTAAAAATTTTACATAATTGTTTTACTAAGCTCCAGAGCATTTTTCAGCGTCAATTGCCAGTACTACCATAAGAGCACATAACACGTCATGCGGCTGTTCCACATCAATGACATAGGAATCGGTCCACTTAAACAACTCTTTTGATATAGCGGCTATCTTGTCTCCGCAGGGGCCTATGATATTATAATCCCATTCAAAAACGTTCCCTTCAATGCGCCACCCGTTACAGTCCATATTATATCTGGGCTTAAAAAAGGTAAGCTCTTTACTTATACAGCCGACATAATTAAGTCCTATATAAATTTCAAATTTGGGAAGAAATGTAAATACCTTTTCTTCTACTCTTCCTATTTCATTTCCTTCCGTATCAAAAATTTTCAGACAATGTCCAAAAGAAAGCTGACCCTTCACCTCATAAACCGTGTTTCCATCCTCATCATATATATCGTAACTATCAAGCCACGAAAATATACGCTGTTTAAAAAATAGTTTCACTTAGCTTCGTCTCCTTATATCCTCCGACCAAAGGAAATAAATTAAAACTGTCTTGGAACAAGTCCGACTTTTCTGTAAACTTTTGAAAGCGTTTTTCTGGCCATATGCTCTGCTCTTTGCGCAGAATCTTTCAATATTTCGTTCAGATAATCCTTTTCGTTTATGAGAGAATTATATTTTTCCTGTATCGGTTTAAGTTCATTGGCAACAGCCTCTCCTACCGCAATCTTAAATTCTCCGTAATTTATTCCGGAAAACTCCTTTTCTATATCGGCTATACTCTTGCCTGTAGCGGAAGAATATATTCCCATAAGATTGCTTATTCCCGCCTTGTTTACCGGGTCAAAACGTATTTCCTTTTCTGAGTCGGTCACCGCTCTTTTAAATTTCCTGATTATAGTATCGTAGGGATCCAGAATAAGTACAAAATTATTCTCATTTTCATCCGATTTAGACATCTTCCTTTCAGGTTCCTGCAAACTCATTATCTTATTTCCAACTTTAGGTATATATGGCTCCGGTATGACAAATGTATCGCTGTAAATTTTATTGAACCTGTCCGCTATATCTCTGGAAAGCTCCAAATGCTGTTTCTGGTCCTGTCCCACAGGCACAAGATCCGCCTGATAAAGCAATATATCGGCTGCCATAAGTACCGGGTAATCGAAAAGTCCGGCGTTTATATTATCCGCATGCTTTGAGGATTTATCTTTAAACTGAGTCATTCGGCTCAATTCTCCCATATATGTATAGCAGTTTAATATCCAGGACAGCTCGGCGTGAGCACTTACATGAGATTGTATAAATAAAGTATTTTGCTCAGGATCAAGTCCCGTAGCAAGATAGAGAGCCAGGACAGAATAAGAATGCTGCCTGAGATTTTTAGGCTCCTGCCTGACAGTAAGAGAATGAAGATCCACTATACAGTAAATGCACTCATAATCATTTTGAAGCGCCCCAAAATTTTTAAGCGCTCCGAAATAATTGCCTATAGTAAGATTTCCCGAGGGCTGTATTCCGCTGAATATACGTTTTTTCTTATTTATGATATCTTCCGTCATTTATGATTTCCTCCCTTTTTATCATCTCTTTATAATACATTAGTTTTATTTTATAGTCCACGATATTCTTATTACATTTCTTTTGAACATATTTGAAGTCTGAGAAGTATAGGAATAACTGTATCCTTTTTGCGGATACCGATCCTTCATAAATTCTGAAAATACTTTTTTGAAAGTTTCTATATCCGGCATTTTTCCATCATAAAAAATTACCACACTGCAGTTTTCCCTATTTTTATCAAGCACATATTTAACCTGATCCATATCGGACGCAGCCAATCCTCTGACCTTATAATAATTATATGTCATATCCGTGCAGGCCTTAAGATCTGCGTTTTTCAAAAGGCCGTCTTCGCCGGTCTCGCCCTTTTTGTCAATCACATGAGTTTTTTCAAGAAGCTCAGAATTTATATTGAGGCAAGAATGGTTTATCAAATATTCCTTTCCATCCGGTATTTTTGAATCGGGCAACGGGTCGTCGTGGGTAACGTCCACAAAATAATATTTTCCGTACAGCTTTACCATATTCCACATATGAGACTCGCCGTCGGCAGTCCCTGTAATCAATACCGTTTCTACTCCTATTTTATTCATAAGATATTGAAAAGCGCGGGCATATCCTTCGCACCTTGCTTTTCCCTCTATCAGCGCTCCATAGATATCTCCGCTGTTCTGCGAC
>CASDQQ010000078.1 GCA_949282945.1 uncultured Eubacteriales bacterium | reverse complement strand
AGAAGCCGGCCTGGGACATGGTGAAACGCCTATTTTCCCAATACAAATATTCAGAGTTAAGGAAGGTATAAACTATAATCCGGAAGATCCCAACTATGATCTGTTTAAACTGGCTTGCAGATGCAGCGCTAAAAGACTTTTTCCTAATTTTTCGTTCCAGGATGCTCCGTTTAATCTTAAGTATTATAATGGAAAGCCGGAAACGGAGATAGCTTACATGGGCTGCCGTACAAGAGTAATGGCTAATACTTACGATCCTACAAAGGCAATAAGCAACGGAAGGGGAAATTTAAGCTTTACCACAATAAATCTTCCAAGACTTGGCATAAAGCACAAAGGAGATATAGACGGATTTTTTAAAGAACTGGATGAAATGTTGGATCTGGCTGTAGAACAGCTTCTTGAAAGGTTTGAGATACAGGCTCGCAAGAAAGTGAAAAATTTTCCTTTCTTAATGGGACAGGGTGTTTGGATAGATTCGGATAAGCTTGGGTATGAAGATGAAGTAAGAGAGGTTATCAAGCACGGGACTCTGTCGGTGGGATTTATAGGCCTTGCCGAGACTCTTATATGCCTTATAGGAAAGCACCACGGCGAGTCAGAAGAGGCCCAGGAGTTAGGGCTTAAGATAGTAGGCTATATGAGAGACAGAATGGACAGGGAAAGCGAAGAAAGAAAGCTTAATTTTTCTTTGCTAGCTACTCCGGCAGAGGGACTTTCCGGAAGGTTTATAAGGATAGATAAAGAAAAGTACGGAATAATTCCGAGAGTTACAGACAGAGAATATTATACTAATAGTTTTCATGTTCCGGTTTATTATAATATCAAAGCTATAGATAAAATAAAAATAGAAGCACCTTATCATGCGCTTACCAACGCGGGACATATTTCCTACGTAGAGCTTGACGGAGATCCGGTAAATAATCTGGACGCGTTTATTAAGATCGTAAGAGCAATGAAAGAATACGGCGTTGGCTACGGCTCCATAAATCATCCTGTTGACAGGGATCCGTGCTGTGGTTTTTCCGGCATTATAGGTGAAGTATGTCCAAAATGCGGAAGAAAAGAAGGCGAAGACGGAGTGGGATTTGAAAGGATAAGAAGAATTACAGGTTATCTTGTAGGTACTTTAGACAGGTTTAACAACGCTAAACGTGCGGAGGTTGCGGACAGGGTTAAACATGGCATTTAAAATAACTTATTTTACGCCATTTTTAATATATGCAAAAGAAAACGCAGATCTAATGAGCTAAAGACGTACGGTGATATGCTAAAGAGCTAAAAGAAAGAATTAAGATGTACTAAAGAAATGGGCAGAAAGCAGAAATGTTTTCTGCCATATTTTACTGAGATATGATCTTAGAAGGGGTTGACAGATAATATGGAAATAAGAATTTTTGGAATAGCGGAGGAGTCCATCGTAGACGGGCCGGGAATAAGGTACGCTATATTTACTCAGGGCTGTAAGCATAACTGCAAAGGCTGCCATAATCCTAATTCTCACGACATGAACGGAGGATATGTAGAAGATTGCGACAAATTGATAAAGGATTTTAAATCAAATATTTTATTGGATGGTATAACTCTTTCCGGAGGCGAGCCTTTCTTGCAGGCGGATAAGTGCGCTTATATTGCAAAAGAAGCTCATAAAGCCGGGCTTAATGTCGTAACCTACACAGGATACGAATTTTCCGAATTATACTTGTTAGCTCAGGAAAATGATAATATAATGAGCTTGCTGAAGAATACCGATATCTTGATAGACGGAAAATTTATTCTTGAAAAGAGAAATATTTTACTGAAATTTAAGGGATCGGAAAATCAGAATATTATAGATGTAAAGAAAACTTTAGAGAATTATGGAGAGAGTAAAGAAGTGGTTCTTTATGAGTTTGAGGAGTTTTGATGAATGGAATCAGGAGCTTAAATAGAATTTTTATAATTGGTCTGGGCCTGATAGGAGGGTCTTTAGCCAAATCTGTAAGGCGCGTATTTCCTAAAGTTTCTATATATGCCGTGGAAAAAAATGAAAAAAGCCGTCGGGCTGCTTTAATGGACGGAACGGTAAATAAAGCCTGGGAAAGCTTGAGCGGAAGCGTATTAGACGAAGTAGGAACGGCAGATATTATCTTTCTTTGCGCAGGAGTGGAGGCCTGTAAAGAAGCAGCTTTGTCTGTCGGGCCGTATATATCAGGAAAAGATATAATAGTGACTGACGTTTGCAGTACTAAATCTGAAATAACGGATTTTTTCAAAAAAATGAAGGATATAAATTATATAGGCGGACATCCTATGACGGGAAGTGAAAAATCCGGTTATGAAACAGCGGACGCTTATCTTATGGAGAATGCCATATATGTTCTTTGTCCCATGGAGCATACTAAAACTTCGGATATGGAATTTCTTACAGAAATTATTTCGAGTATAGGAGCTTTACCTTACAAAATGGATCATAGAGAGCACGACAGCGCTATGGCCAGAATAAGCCATTTGCCGCATATCACGGCCTCTGCTCTGGTAAACGCGGCTGTTCTCGGAGAAAAGGATGGGATGCTCCGTACTCTGGCTGCCGGGGGATTTAAAGATATAACACGTATAGCTTCCGGAAATCCGGAGCTTTGGCAGGGGATAGTTATGTCTAACAAAGAACATATAATATGCGCTATAGATGATATGATAGGATGCCTTGAAAAATACAGATCCGCAATCCATAACGAAAACAAGGAGCAATTGTTTGAACTTTTAAGGAGCGCAGGTATACAAAGAGAAAGCTTTGAGACAGGAAGAAAGGCAATAATGAACCTGATGTATGAACTTAATATGAATGTTCCTGACAAGCCGGGAATAATCGCGGAAATATCTTCAAAGCTTTCAGAGAATAATATAAATATACGAAATATATATATTGCGGAAAGCAGAGATAATGAGCTTGGATGCTTACGACTTGCTTTTGATACTAAAGACGCCAGAGACAGAGCAGCTCTGCTTTTGGAGGTAGAATTATAAGTATGATGGATTTCAGACCCATTATTTTAGATGATAAATATAATATTAAAAATTTATTCGCGGGCCAAGGCTATATTATAAGCGAATATTCTTTTTCATATATGATGCTTTGGCGGGAAGTTGTAAAATTTGAAATATGCGACAGGGATGACGCTCTTTTTATAAGGGCTGAGTATGATAATATCAGGCGGTATTTTCTGCCTGTTATTAAAAATGGAACAATGGACGAATGTTACAAGCTTCTTGAAGAATATGCGGATATCAACGACAGAAACTGGCGTCTTGTATGTGCTGAAGAGATAAATATATCGGAATTTTCAGAAAAGTTTAAAGAGTCATATTTGTTTGAAGAGGATATAAATTCTTTTGACTATATTTATCTTCCGGAAAATCTTATAAATCTTTCCGGTAAAAAATATCATGCTAAAAGAAACCATATATCAAAGTTTAATTCTCTGTATGACTATGAATTTTTGCCTCTCACAAAGGATAACTTTTCGGAATGCCTTGGCTTTGATGAGAAATGGAAAAATAGTAAGCCTGAGGAAATGGGACGGGGGACTAAAGAGGAACTTATGGCTCTTGAAAATGCTTTCAGATATTTTGAGCAATTGGGGCTTTTCGGCGCGTATATAAAAATTGACGGAAAAATGGCGGGTTTTACTATCGGAGAAATTAATGAAAATAACATAGGGGTAGTGCATTTTGAAAAATGCGATCAAAACTACGAAGGTATATATTCCGCGATAAATCGTATGTTTGCTGAAAAACATTTTTCCAAAGTAAGATATGTAAACCGTCAGGAGGATATGGGGCTTTATGGCTTAAGAAAGTCAAAGCAATCCTATCATCCGGTTTTTATGGGAAAGAAATATTATATGAAAAGAAGGGAAGCAGTATAATGCTAAGATGTGCCCGGCGTCAGGATATAATGGAACTTAAAGAGCTTTGGAGGGAAGCCTTCTCTGAGGAAGAAGGCTTTTTGGAAGACTTTTTTAAAAACAGAGCTTTGGATCTTCAAAATATATTGGTGAAAACGGACATTTTAGATAAAGAGATTATATCGATGCTATATATGCTGCCGTGTTATGTAGAATGTAAAAATAAGCAAATAATAAGAGCGGTAAATGTAGTTGGAGTCGCTACTATTAGCTCTCAAAGGCATAAAGGGCATATGAGCGACCTTATAAGCTTTATGTTCGACATAATGCGGGAAAGAAGTATCGAAGCCGCTTTTTTGAAGCCTTCAAAGAAGGAGTTTTATGAACGCTATGGGTTTAGAATGTGCGCTGATATTTATGAAGCTGAAATAGATATTAAAAATGCGGAAATCTTTGACGGAAAATACGCTAGCGAGGATATTATCCGGCGCGTGGATAAAATATACAGAAATGTTCCGGTTTCAGGCTGCCGTATGTTGAGAAGCTTTGAGGATTGGAAGTTTCATATAAAAGAAAGCAGGATCGTTATCAGGGATGATTTCTATGCGATATGCGGCAAGGAAAATAATTTCTCTGAAGAGTGTGTTCCAAGAATAAAAGGAGAGGTTACAGGATGTATCATGTGTAAATTTATAGATCCAAAAAAGGATTGTATAGATGAAAGGGACTGTAATCTCCTTTTTGAACAGTATTAAATGTTTTCTTCTATAAGAGCCTCTATACTTGGATATATTTTACTTGCTTTTGATATTATAAATGGATTGCCCGAGGCTACTGCGAATCCGTTAAATTCCAATATCATTTCAAGATCGTTCGTATTGTCGCCTATGGCCAGGATATTTTCTTTTGGAAGATCCAACATTTTGGAGAGACGATTTATTCCGTATGGCTTGCTTGCCTCAGGAGGAGTAATATCTACATTTGTTCCGTTTTGATGGGCCAGGACATATTTACCAAAAGTTTTATTTATTTCTTCAGTAAGTTTTTTTGCCTCGGCGTCAGATTTTGTATTTGTATCTATCTGGGTAAATTTAAAGTCTATATTTTCTATTTGGGAGTATTCGATCCAGTTTTCCTCAGGAGAAATATCCCTTGCTCTGTCTAATATGACACAGCAGCGTCTTATGCCTCCGGACACGGCGGCCCGGCCGCCTTTATATTTTATAATAAGATCTACTATAGGCCTTATGACCGAGGAATCTCCGGTTATAGAGTCCACGCATTTCAGGTCAGAATCATATATTACGCTGCCATTGTTGCAAATATAAAAGTCACATGCCACGCCATAGTATTTCATTTCGCGTAAAGCGCTAGGAAAGCCCCTTCCAGTCACCAAGACAAAAAGGTTCCCGGAACTTCTCCATTTTTCTATAGCTTTAATGTCTTCTTTAGATACGCTTCCATTTCTGTTTAAGGTACCGTCATAGTCGCTTGCCAAAAGTTTCAAAAAATCACCCCAAAAAAAGTATTACGGCCGAAAAGCCAACATGTTACTTCTGCAATAAAATTGTAACATTTTTTTGGAAGTAAACCAATAGAAATAAGAATAAAGCTTGCTTAATGTAAATAAAATAGGTCTATATTAATATATGTTTTGCGAGGAAATCATATGAAGATAGTAACTTTAAACGCTAAAACGTTGATTATCGCCGCGGTTGCTTTTGTAACTGTTTTTTGTATTTTGATGATTGCTGTAAGCGGCGGAGTTTTTAACGGAGGAGAAACAACAGGAGCATCGGGAAGGGTAGGCGGCAAAGAACTTCCTATATACAGGGTCAAAACCAGTGAATCGGATAAAAGGATTTCAATAACCTTTGATAATGCCTGGGGTGCAGACGATATTCCTTCTATACTGGCTACATTGAAAAAATATAACGCCAAAGCTACTTTTTTCGTGTTAGGAACATGGGCGGAAAAGTTTCCGGAAATCGTAAAACAGATATATGACGAAGGACATGAAATTGCCAATCATTCTTATGCTCATTATAAACCTACAAAGCTTTCTGAGCAGGGCATCAAAGATGAGATAAGTAAGTGTAACGCGGCCATAAAAAACGTAACGGGAAAAGAGTGTAAAATATATCGCGCTCCCTACGGAGACTATAACGATCTTGTGGTAAAAACGGCGGAACAGATGGGTATGTATATGATACAGTGGGATGTGGATTCTTTGGACTGGAAAGATGAAATGTCCGCGGACGCAATTTATCAGAGGGTCATAGAGAGAGTAAGGCCTGGTTCGATAGTTCTTTTTCATAATGATACAAACCATACCCAGGACATTCTTCCAAAGATTTTAGAAAAACTTTATTCTGACGGATACCAGTTTGTTACGATTTCCGAATTAATTTATAAAGACGGGTATATTATAGATAACAATGGGGAACAACAAATAAATCAGTAATATTTATTTGATTTAGGGGTGAAAATTTGGATATTGCGGTTGCGGGCATAAAATACTGCGGTGAAACTGCCAGGCTTATAGAAAGTAATTTCAAAGATTTTCATACCGACGTGTATAATATAGACGGCGGAAGCTGTATACCGCTTTTTCGAAGGGGTACTATATCGGATAAATGTGTATATATCATAACCGACAGAAGTTTTGATGATATAAAGATAAAGCCTGATCTATATATAGAAGCAGTAAGAAAGCTTATAAGTGTCATAAGGAAGGAAGATACGGCGATCATAAATGTAGATGATACGGATCTGATACGACATTTGGAGGGACTTGACTGCAATATAATAACCTACGGGTATAATTCTAAATCCAGTGTTACCATTTCTGGTCTGGAGGAAGATTTTGTAAACGGAAAAACTGAATACGTATGCTCTTTACAAAGGAGTATAATAACGGCAGGCGGAGATATACTGGACCCTTGTGAGATCAAGGTATCGGTGCCGTCGGGGATATCTGCGCACAGTATAATGGGTTACTGTGCGTTTAGTTTATACGCGGGAAAAATATCGGTAATATCATAGGTTTAATTAAATTGATTTCAATTGACAAACGTAATTTATACTGGTACCATAAAAATAAATTTTGGTATAAATTCTAATATCTTATAAAAAACGAGATGGTATAAAAGAAGGACTGTAAATGGTAATAACTAAAAGTCTTCTGACGGACATTTTAACATTAATAGCTATGATCCTATCTTTCTGTTTAACATACAGGAAACGCAGAAATGATGAGGTTCCGTAACGAAGGTTTTGAAAACAAGTGGTAAAG
>CASDQQ010000077.1 GCA_949282945.1 uncultured Eubacteriales bacterium | reverse complement strand
CCGTGCCCTATGTGTAAAGGCGCCATTCTCTGGTCGAATATTTCTAAAGTTTATTATGGCTGTACGATCAGCGACACGGATGATATAGGCTTTCGAGATGAAACATTTTATGAAAAATGGAACGATGAAGGCGACGGAAATTACGGGACGCAGCTGGACAGAGAAAAATGCCTGGAGCTTTTTGAAGATTATAAAAAGAGCGAACATAGTTTATATTGAATATGCAAGAAGGACTCTGAGTTTCAGAGCCCTTTTTTCGTGTAGAAGCCGGAGCCGACGAAATATCTTGATTCGGAATTAAATTTGAAAATCTATAGTAAAAATTCCGAAATCGGAATAAAACTCGACATTTCTATAAAAATATATTATAATCGGAATAGAAATGTTGGAGGTGTTTGCTTTGGTAGAGAGGAAAGAGTATATAAGCTCTTTGATCCAATGGAAGGAAGAAAAAGTTATCAAGGTTGTAACGGGGATCCGCAGATGTGGGAAATCAACTTTGTTAAATCAATATCAGTCTTGGCTTTTGCAGAACGGCGTATCCGATGAGCAGATAGTATCGATCAATTTTGAAGAATTGGAATACGAAGAGCTTCTTGACTATAAAAAACTATATGTCTATTTAAAAGAAAGGCTGGTTCGCGGGAAGACGACATATATTTTTTTAGACGAGATACAAAAGGTTCCGATGTTTGAAAAGGCTGTGGACAGCATTTATGTAAAGCCTGATGTAGATGTATATATTACGGGATCAAACGCTTATTTCCTTTCGGGAGAGCTTGCTACTTTGTTGACAGGAAGATATGTGGAAATTAAAATGCTTCCGTTGTCATTCAAAGAGTTCCTTGATATAACGAAATCAGAAAAGGAGCAGGGATTTCCAGAGTATTTGAAGAACGGGGGGTTGCCATATATTGCGTCTATGGAGCGCACTACGGAAAAAGTGGAAACTTATCTGGAAGGGATATACAACACGGTGATCGTAAAGGATATAGAGGACAGGCAGTCCAGGCGGGAAGTTGATCCGAACAAGCGGAAAATTACGGATATCGTTTTGTTGAAAAATATATCAAAGTATCTTGCAAGTGTGATTGGAAGCTCCGTGTCTATTAAGAATATTGCTGATTACCTTGTTTCAAACGGAAGAAAAATATCGCCAAATACAGTAGATGACTATGTTGAGGCGCTTACTGAATCGTTTGTTTTCTATTCGGCAGATAGATTCGATGTTTTTGGTAAACAGCTTTTAAAGGTAAATAAAAAATTTTATATTGTTGATCTGGGGCTTAGAAATTATATTTTACCACGCCAAAATTATGACCTTGGATCTTCAATGGAAAACGTGGTTTATTTTGAATTGCTGCGACGCGGATACAGAGTGAATATAGGTAAGATCGGAGATACGGAAGTGGATTTTGTGGCTCAAAAAAACGGCGTATATAAATACTTTCAGGTAACGGCGAATATGACAGCTAAAGAGACTTTTGAACGTGAGATCAGGCCGCTTCAGAACATTAGAGATAATTATGAAAAAATTATCCTTACAGCAGATATGCTTACATTGGGAAATTATAACGGGATAATAGTTAAAAATTTATTAGATTGGCTGCTTGAGGAAGAAGTTTGAATTTTCGGAGCGGAGAAACTCGAACTTTCGAGGAATGGCAGCGCTCCGGTATACGAAAAAGAGCTCTGAGTTTCAGAGCCCTTTTTTCGTATATAGAGCGCGAGACGGGACTCGAACCCGCGGCCCCAACCTTGGGAAGGTTGTGCTCCACCAACTGAGCCACTCGCGCAGAATTAAAATAAAGCAGGTGATGGGAATCGAACCCACATATCCAGCTTGGAAGGCTGGTGTTCTACCACTGAACTACACCTGCATTGCTTAACAGCAAGTTATATATTAAGCGATTTTAAGATTTGTGTCAATATTTTTTTCTTTGAAAAATGGTAAATAATGTGAATGAAGATGAAAAAAACAGCAAAATATTCTTTTGACAAATAAAGATAACTCATATATAATATAAAAACGTGGAAATCAATCATATATACATATATGAAAGCGGTTAAGACGGTTGCTATCCTTATCTTGCGAGAGCGGAAAGGAGGCATGTATGGAATACTTTAATAATAAAAAGAAGTGAGCCGTCTGTCGCAGAGATGGCTCACTGAAAAAATAGTGTACCGTTAATGTGGCAACCGTCTTGGTTTCCACGTTTTCATTATAGCAATCATTATGATTTAAGTCAATTGTAAAGCTATAGATTTTATTATGAATTTAAAGTCTCCATCTGGGCGGTCGTACACGCGAAGGTATGCCTTACAGGCGTCCATTTTACTTTTGCGAAAAGAGCGATTACCGAAATAGGGGCGTACATAAGCATAAACAGCGGGAACATGAACAGGAGCAAAAACGCGCGCTTGGAATCGCAGTATATCTTTTTATGTTCGGTAATAAGCACGGTCAGCCCCATGATATAAAACATGATATATGATCCGGCGAGCATAGGCGCGGTCAGTTCTATTATCTCAGGAATAAAATATCCTATGTTCCAGCCGCATTTGCATGACATAAGCAGCGCAGTAAGAGTGCATACAGCGAAAAATATAATGCCGGGTGCAAGGGTTATTATAGTGTCGAAGAAGGTCATCGCCCTGGAGCAGAACAGCCCTTCGGCAAGCTCGCGCCGATTTTTCATAAGCACCTGGCACATGCCTTTGCACCACCGTAAGCGCTGGTTGACCGTGTCCGAAAGGCGCGTTGGCTGCTCGTCGTAAAAAACGGCGCTTTCACAGTAGCCTATGGTTTCGCCTTTTATTATGCTGTCAACGGAAAATTCGGCGTCTTCGGTAAGCGAAAAGAAGTTCCAGCCGCCGTTCCTGAGTATTATGTCGCGGTGCATAACATATCCCGTGCCGGAAACAAGGCAGCTTATATTAAGCAGCATTCGGGCATGGTTCAAATGTCTGGCCTCGCGTATGAACCACAGTCCGGAGGCCGCGGATATCCAGTTCGCGCCGTAGTTTTTGGAGTTTCTGTATGACGTGCATATCTTGTATCCGTTTGAGAATACCTTGTTTATCTCGGTCAGATATGCTTTATCGAGGAGATTATCCGCGTCGAACACGAGATAGCCGTCGAAGCTGTTTATGCTGTATTCAATAGCTATCTGCTTTACCAGATAGTTCAGCGCATATCCTTTGCCTTTTTTCTCGTTATTAAAGCGCTCATATACGACCGCGCCGTGTTCTTTCGCGATAGCAGCAGTTTTATCGCTGCAGTTGTCAGCGACGACAAATATCTTGAAAAG
>CASDQQ010000076.1 GCA_949282945.1 uncultured Eubacteriales bacterium | reverse complement strand
CCAACCGATAAGAAACGCAATTATCTTATCAACCCACTTTTCATCGGTATAGTTTACCTGAAGAAGATTACCATTCTTTATAATATTGACCTTTATTCCTTCGCAAAGGCCAACTACATTATTGATACCGTCAGTATTTTTACTTATTTCTATACATACTCCTGAGCCTAAATTGTTCCATGTAGAAATATATCCCCTCTGCCTATAAAGCAATGAAATTTTATCGGCAAGATCCAGAACGTTAAAATCCTCAGAAACATTGAACATCTTCGATTCCGCCATAGTACTCCCCCTTAAATAAATTACGCCTGGTTTGCAAAATTATTCGTAAAATTATTTGCATTGTATTTTTCTGCAAGAACATTTACATTCTTAATCAAAATGTAATCGGCATAGTAGCTTAAAACACTGCACACAAACGTTCCGAGAACCTTCCAGAGAATAACGGTAGTTCCGTTTTCCTGAATAGCAATCCCGTATTTCTGACCCGCCATTTGTAATCTGTTTCCAAGCTTATAATACCAAATTATCAAGAATATACCGCAAGTCACTATGCCGAGAAGCCATGCAAGTATGAAATTCATAGTTTCATCGCCGTCTCCAAGACAAATACGGTTTACATCTTCTGAACATTTATACCAAAAATAAATGGAATAAATGCCGCACGTGACAAAAGACAATAAAACGTATGTCCAAAACTCTCTTCTCTGTATCATTATAAAGTCCCTCCTAAAATATCTCTGACTAATTTTACCATGAATCCAGATTTGGGGTCAACAACAACTATTTCATTTGGCACTATAATCCTTATGACATATACCGTCATAAGAAGAATAACACAAAAAATCATAAAAGCATTGTAAAATTTACGAGAAAATCTTTCTTTAAATAAAAGTACGATTGCGGCAAAAGGTAAAATATATACAAGCGGATGATAATAAAAAGCCTCTTTAAAGTTCAGTTTCAATATGCTCAAAACAGCTCTGGTCATCCCGCAGCCGGGACATGAAATGCCTGTAATAAACTTAATTGGACATCCTATACCTACCAAATGAAATATCCCGTATATTACCGCACATATAATTACCGTTGGCAATATTCCCTTTATCCTTTTTAATTCCTCCACTTTTTTCATTTGTCCTGAAATATTTTCCTCCGCGCCAATCAAACTATATAAACGCAGACGGCTTTCCACTTCGTGAAATTAAGCCGTCTGCGATGATCACATCTTTATTATAAGCTATGTAAAGACATTAATCAAATCACCCTACCGTAAATTTCCACGTCTGCAATCCTTGCTATTCCGTCAGAACCCGCGTCTGTAATTGTAATTCTCAGCTGACTTGCGTTCACAGGATCAATATCTATATCCGTAACATTCGCAGTATTGTTCCTGTAATCGTCTACAAGCGTCCAGTTTTCTCCGTCAGTACTTACTTCTACAGTATAATTCTTCGTATTGAGAGAAGGATCCATGCCATTATTTCCGGCGTGTCTTATCAAATATCTGTCTATGGAATATGTTCCGCCCAGGTCATAGGTAATTGTCTGAGTTCCCGTCTCAGAAGCTACCCAAACACTGTCTCCGGTAGGATTTCCGTCAATGGTAAGAGCAGCCCCTTCATTATTGCTTGTGGCGCTTGCGCTCATCTTTTCAGACAAAGTTAAATCAAAAGGCAGTTTATTGGCCTCGTTGAGCAGAGCAAAGAAATGATCGGCTCTCAATACCTCAACTTTATTGTCAGCAATTTCATTAAGCTTACTCTGGATATTCTTCAGGGTCGACGGAGTCATTTTCCAAACGTTTCCCTGTGCGGAAAGGAACAAAGGAGAATTTCCGTCCCAAGCTTCAATCTGTTTGGTAAATTCGTTTATAATTTCATTAGCATCGGTAGCATAGCAGGGCGTATTTGCGTTAAAGGCCATATCCTCGGTAATATAAAGAGGTTCCGTACTATGTCTCCAGTTCTGAGTAGTACATCCGTACAAATAACGTCCGTATGTAGCATATGAGGTTCTGTGTCTCTCATCTACCAGATCCCAGATAGTAATAACTCTCAGACCGGATCTGTCCAAATATTTTTGAGTGAGCTGAATGTATTTGTCAAAGTCCTCATAATTTGTAACCCACTGCATATTTTCATCTTTTCTGTCTTCTGAAGCTACATTTTCCCTCAGATAAAGTTCATCTATTACCTGTACATAGCCAAGCCCTGAAGGTCCGGAAACCAGACAGTCGTCAGGCGTCGCCGTAGAATAATAGTAATTCAGGAGACCTGGTCCAAAATCAACCAGGGACGGGCTTATGGTCCAGTTAATAACAATACTTCCCCTGTCATAATCATTCCATATACTGTACATTGAATGCTGACAGTACTGGATATTATCTCCGTCGCTCATAAAAATAGCAAGATATACTTTATTTTCCAACTCAGGTTTGTTGGGAACTTCTGACCTTAAAATAGTATGATTCATTCCCGCAAACACAGTGCTGTTTTCATAATAATCGGAAGGTACTGTGGACAAACCGTGAGACGCTGTCGTTCCTATGCCGGCGCGCTCATCGGTATACCAACCTGTTACCAGTGAATTTCCCGGTTCCATGTCCTTAAGGAATTTTTCAAAAACTTCTTTTTCTTCAGCATTTAAACAATCAAGCCACACCACGGCTCCTTTCGTGGCCGCTGCCATATCTCTGGTATAGTATTTATGGTCTTTTGGACTCAGGCTGAACAGAAGTCTGTGTTGGCAGTCCTTCCAATAATTGTCATATAAATAGTTATATATTTCTACAGGGTCAGTCATTGTTAAATCTGACAGGTCTGCAACCACCGGCAAATCGATCCCGGCCGCTACAAGCTTTTCCTGAAGGTTTTCATCTACCGGAATGGCTCCGTTAATATTGGCAACCGTACAGGCTAAATTGATATAGTGGATACTGGTCTTTCTGTTGTATAAAACGATACCGGTAATTTCGCTCTGATATTTTTTCAGCAATTCATACTTATCGGCTTTCGCGTATAAATTAAGATTAAGTCCCAGTGTCTCCGACCATATACCGTCAGACTCAAGATATATCCTGGGCTTTTCTTTATTTACCAGACCGGCGAGTACAACATAAGCTACTTTTTCAGAATCGGTAAGCTGAGTAACTTTTACAGCGTCCAATTCTTCCGCCGGCGTAGCCAAGGTAGGAACCACCTGTCCGTCCGGCCATTCCATGCCGCTCTCAAGTTCTTTTACCTGTGTGTATTCTATGTAATTATTTTTCTTGTTTACATAATCTTCAGGATTATCTTTCTGACAGCCGGAAAGCAAAAGACTTACGGCAACCGTCAAAATAACCAGAACGGCAAAAATTCTTCTTCCCTTCATTAAAAATCTCCTCCTTAAAAAATATATGACTTTCTCAAAATTTAGACATCTATATTGTACGTATTTTATAATGCAATGTCAACTTTAACTGTAAAAATTTTCAAGTTATATTTAATCCTATATATATCGGAAAATTTACAGACTTATACCATATAAAATTAAAACGTCCCCAGGTACACATAAAACAAAATCAAAGCACAAAACTTTAGTTCTGG
>CASDQQ010000075.1 GCA_949282945.1 uncultured Eubacteriales bacterium | reverse complement strand
AAAAATAACGCGGCTTTTTTAAGCCGCGTTATTTTTTTACAGTTGAATAAGACATGTATATTTAGACAGAAAGAGCCAATAATACTATTAAATTAAAGGAAACGGAGGTTATATTATGTCGTCTGCAAAGAAAATACTTTTATCTTTATTGATACTTCTAATAATTGCGGCCATAGCGGCAGGCATAATCTTACTGATCAACGGGAATTCTAATGCTTTGACTAATAAAGGAGTGTTCGTATAATGGATAATCAAATGACAAAAAAGGACTATGAAGCCTATGTAGAGCGAAAATCAAAAAAATCAAATATCGTTCTGGACATAATAAAAGCTTTTGTAGTGGGAGGATTAATATGTGTAATCGGCCAGCTTATAACAGATACCGCCATTTATTTCGGCGTCTCGGAAAATGACGCCTCACTTATAACTTCCATGTCTCTTGTGGCATTGGCAGCTATACTGACAGGGCTTAATGTTTTTGATTATATAGGAAGATTTTCAGGTGCCGGAAGTTCAGTGCCAATAACAGGATTTTCAAATTCGATCGTATCTCCGGCCATAGAATTTAAAAGTGAGGGGCTTGTTCTCGGCGTTGGCGCAAAAATGTTCATAGTGGCAGGTCCCGTACTTGTATATGGTATAACCAGTTCAGTAATCTACGGAATTTTATATTTTTTATTTACAAAATGAAAGGATTAATAAAATGGGAACTAAAATAGGTACACAGTCGGCTGAAATATCTTCGCCAGTCTATCTTCGCTCCTATGCAAGCGTAGTAGGTCCAAAAGAAGGCGAAGGGCCTTTAAAGTATAGTTTTGACGAAATAACAGATGACGAAATGTACGACGAGCAGACATGGGAAAAAGCTGAAAGTAAAATGGTAAAAACAGCATATTCAAAAATACTTTCAAAGGGAGGTATAACTCCTTCAGACGTAGATTACATTTTTACCGGAGATCTTCTAAATCAGTGTATCGCTTCTTCTTTCGGACTTAAAGAAAGTCAAACCTCCTTTTTCGGCCTTTACGGAGCATGCTCAACTATGGCTGAAAGCCTGGCTCTTTCATCTATGCTTGTGGACGGAGGATTTGCTCAGAATATTGTGGCCATCACCTCCAGTCACTACTGTTCTTCGGAGCGCCAATACAGATTTCCTATAGAACTGGGCTCTCAGAGAACTCCTACAGCTCAATGGACAGTAACGGGCTCCGGCGGGCTTTTAATTTCTTCAATATCGGATAACAACAATGTATTTGTAAAAAAGATTACAGTTGGGAAAATAGTGGATATGGGCATAAAGGATGTAAACAATATGGGTGCCGCAATGGCTCCTGCCGCCGCGGAAACCCTGATCACTCATTTTAAGGATTTCAATATATCTCCAGACTATTACGACTTAATAGTAACGGGAGATTTAGGCTCTCTTGGCAAAGAAATCTGTTCCGAACTTGTTTTAGCAAACGGATACGATATTTCTCAGAATTATGAGGACTGCGGAGTAATGATCTATGACGCTAAAAAGCAGGACGTCCATGCCGGCGGAAGCGGCTGCGGCTGCTCTGCCTCCGTGTTGGCGGGAGAACTTATGAGCAGGCTGAAAAAAGCGGAACTAAACAAACTGCTTTTTGTTGGTACGGGAGCTCTTTTGAGTCCGGTAAGCTCCGGCCAGGGGCAGTCTATACTCGGCATAGCCCACGCTGTCGGAATAGAAAGATAGCTGTCTATTTAAGAGCATGTTTAGTCTCCAGATACATGCTCTCTCATTATTTTCAAGGCCTTTTTCTCTATTCTCGATATCTGTACCTGAGAAATCCCAAGCTGCTTGGCAATCTCCATTTGAGTTTTCCTTTTATAGAACCTCATATAAATTATATTTCTTTCCCTTTCATTCAAAACGCTCATCATATCCTTCACAAGCATTCTGTTCAAAATATCGTTTTCACTTCCTCCGATATTTTCATCAATGATCTTATCCCCGAGACTTACAGTTTTTCCATCCTTTTCATTTACCGGCTCGTCAAGCGAGCTTACAGGAAAGGACGCGTCCATTGCCTCGGCCACATCGCAGGGCTCTACTCCTAATTTTTCAGCTATTTCAAAAACTCCGGCTTCTCTGCCCTCGCTCTTAAGTATGCTATCGCTTAAATATTTTATTTTTACATTAAGCTCTTTAAGAGATCTGCTGACCTTAATAGGACCGTCGTCCCTTATAAATCTCTTAATTTCTCCTATTATCAATGGAACCGCATAGGTTGAAAACATTACATCGTAACTGTCGTCAAAATTATCTATAGCCTTTATAAGACCTATGCTGCCTATCTGAAACAGGTCGTCGTTTTCATAGCCTCTGTTTTGAAATCTTTTTATTACGCTGTATACAAGTCCTAAATTTTCCTTTATTACTGTGTCCCTTGCCTCTTTGTCCCCTTCCCTTGCCTTTTTTAAAAGTTCAGTCCGCATTCTTTATACACTTTCTCATTATTATAGTCGTACCTTTATGTAATTCCGATTTTACTTCCAGAAAATCCATGAAACTCTGCATAACCGTAAAACCCATACCAGAACGCTCCAATTCCGGTTTTGATGTATAAAGCGGCTGCATGGCAAGATTCAGATCCTCTATTCCATTTCCTTTATCTACTATTTTTATTTCTACCGTATGGTCCTGAAGAGTACATTCCATGATAACTTTTCCCTTCCCTCCGTCATATCCGTGTATGATCGCGTTTGTTACTGCTTCGGATACGGCCGTTCTTATGTCTGCAAGCTCCTCAAGGGTAGGATCCAGCTGAGATACAAATGCTGATGCTATAACTCTGGCTAAAGATTCGTTAGCGGATTTACTTGTAAATTCTACTTTAATATGATTGTCATATTTCATTTTATCACCCCCAAAAATTCTTCCTGATTTTTATAAACAGGGATTATTCCAGTCACTCCCGCCATATCCAGTATCCTTTTAATAGAATTGTTTACCGATACTATACATAATTCTCCGCCCACTCTTTTAATATTACGGTAACGTCCCATCACCATTCCTATTCCGGAGCTGTCCATAAATCCCACCTTTTTAAAATCCAACACAATATATTTAGTATTGCTTCCTGTAATATATGCGTCTATTTTAGTCCTTATTTCAGCAGCGGAATGGTGGTCTATCTCCCCGTCTATTTTTATAGACAATACGTTTTCTTTTTTAACAAAATCGATCTTCATATATACTCCTCCGTTTCCTAAATATTTTTTTCAGACCTTATTATTTTCAATATTTCCCTAATTATTCCTTTATTTTCCAAATAAATAAAAAATTTTTGATAGCAATGACCTAATTATCATCGCAAAAAAAATCTCCGTAAGACATCCGGATGTCTTACGGAGATTTTTAAACACGTGTTATAAAATTTATATAGATTCCTGGATCAATTTATGCAGTACGTCAATAACGGCAACCTCGTCTACGCCGTCGGCGCAGATAGTCATAATATTATCATTCAGTCCGGCAAGGGACATTATACCCATTATGCTTTTTCCGTCTACTTTCTTATCTCCCTTTTCAATCCATACATCGGAATCGTACTTTCTGGTTTCGGCTACAAACGCAGCCGCTTCCTTTGCACTTAAAACCGCGTTTTTGTTAAATACAACTATCTTTTCAACCACTTTACATTTCTCCCTTGATCTTTAAATTTTCCGCAATTTCCATTATTTTGATCATCCGGTGATTCACTCCGGATTTACTTATTTTCTTTTTTAGTTTTTCTCCAAGCTCAGCCAGGCCCATTTCATGATTTTTAAGTCTCAGTTCGGCTAGCTCTCTGAGGTTATCAGGCAGATAATCAAGCCCTACAGTTTTTTCAATATATTTTATACTTTCAAGCTGCTTGAAAGCTGCGTCTATCTTCTTCTGTATATTAGCCGACTCACAATTTATTCCCCGGTTTATATTGCCTCTCATTTCCTTGACGATCCTTGTATTTTCAAAATACATAAGGGAATTTGCAGCTCCGGTAAGCTTCAGAAAATCCGCGATAGCCTCCGCCCCTTTAATATATACCACGTACATACCGTTTCTGAGCATTATTTTAGCGCCCATTCCGTAATCGTTCATAAAGGCGCATATCAAAGCTGAAAGTTGCTCGTTTTCAGTTACCAATTCAAGATGATAACTATTTTCCGGATCATTCACAGAGCCATATTCTAAAAACGCAGTTTTCAAAAAAGTCTTTATGCAGCACTTCCCCATTATGCTTTCCTCTATAGCCCTGACATCAAAGCAGCTAGCGGCAGTTTTCAGGCAGCATTCCTTTTTAGGCGCGGCATTTCTTATTTCTTTTTTGACATCAGCTGAAAAGGACATCTCTATGCTCCATGTTAACGGCAAATCCCAAACTGTTAATATAATTCTTCAGCGCTTCGCTAATCGCCACCGATCTGTGTTTTCCTCCCGTACAGCCTATACCTATAACTAAAATAGCCTTTCCTTCTTCAATATAGCGGGGTATCAGAAACTTTATCATATCGTAAAGTTTTTCCAAAAATTCCTTACAAACATCATTATTAAGTACATAGTCAGAAACTTCCTTCGTCATCCCCGTAAGAGACTTTAATTCAGGAACATAATAAGGATTGGGCAAAAACCTTACGTCAAAAGCCAAATCGCAGGTTTGGGGTATTCCGAATTTATATCCGAAAGAAACAATATTTATAATAAGCTTATTAGGCTCGCCGTCCATAAATATATCCGCAAGGGCTTTATGAAGAGTTCTTGAGGAAAAATCCGTTGTATCGATAACAAAATCGGCAAGCTTCTTAAGCTCCGACAACTTTTTTCTTTCATCCTTTATGGCATTTTCCAAACTTCCCGCCACTCTTGACAAAGGATGTATACGTCTGGTTTCTTTAAAACGGTTTATAAGGCACTTGTCAGAAGCCTCAAGAAAAAGTATGTCATACTTTATGTTGCACTCTCTTAAATGGGTCAATGCGGGCTGAAGGTCGTTCAACATATTTCTTCCTCTTATATCCGCTGTAAGAGCAATCTTCTTTATATTAGAATCAGCGTTTATATAAAGTTCGGCGAGCTTTCCGATCAAGGCCGGAGGCATATTGTCTATACAAAAATATCCGAAATCCTCAAGAATCTTTATTGTCTGACTTTTACCCGCTCCGGACATACCGGTAACAATTAAAAAATTCATAAAATTCTCACCTCTTCTTCAAGCAAAACGCCGCTGTTCTCATATACTTTAAGCTTAACATATTCTATAAGACCTAATATATCCGCCGCGCTCGCGTCTCCCCTGTTGATTATAAATCCGCAATGTTTTTCAGAAACCTGCGCCCCGCCTATTTTATATCCTCTAAGTCCCGCTTCCTCTATCAGCTTCCCCGCAAAATACCCCTCAGGCCTTTTAAAAGTGCTTCCCGCACTGGGATATTCAAGCGGCTGAACAGTTCTTCTTTTTAAAGCAAGCTCCTCCATACGGGACCTTATGAGTTCCCGGTTTCCTTTTTTTAATTTTATCCTATTCCCGAGAATAATTCCACTGTTTTTCTGAAAAATACTGCTTCTGTAGCCAAAATTATGCTCATTTTGCTCCAAAATCACAATTTTTTCTTTAAAAACATCATAATATCTGGTGTTTTCCACCACTTGGGAAATTTCTCCATTATAAGCTCCCGCGTTCATAAATACCGCTCCGCCCAAAGTACCCGGAATTCCGGACGCGAACTCTAATCCGGTAAGTTCGTTTTCGAGAGCATACGCCGCAAGGCGGGAAAGCTTTATTCCCGCTCCCGCCTCGAATGTATTTTCATCGATCCTTTTTATTTTTGAAAGCCCGGAGGAAATTTTGACTACAACTCCACTTATGCCTTCGTCTCTTACCAACAAATTGCTTCCGTTCCCTATAATATAATAAGGTATATCATTTTCTTTCAAATATTTTATGGATTTTAAAATTTCATCTTCTGATTCTACTTCTATCAAAGCGTCGCACGGCCCGCCTACCCTGAAAGTAGTATGCCTGCTCATAGGTTCGTTTTTTAAAATTTTCATAAAAATCCTTCCAAATATTTTTATTTATTTTAAGCCTTAAAAACTCTATCATTAAGAGCCTGTGCCGCGTTATATCCCATAAGCTTCTGCCTGTTGTTCATAGCCGCTACCTCAACTATTACCGCCAAATTCTTTCCCGGTCTTACCGGAACGGTAATCGAAGGGACCTTTATCCCAAGTATATCTGTATAATTATCTTCAAGACCTACTCTGTCGTATTCCTTGTCGGCCTGCCAGGTTTCCAAATTTATTACCAATCTTATATTTTCCGTAAGCTTTACGGACCCCACTCCAAATAAATATTTTATATCAATAAATCCTATTCCCCTTATCTCCATCATATGACGTATAATTTCGGGAGCGGTTCCTACCAGGGTCTTATCTGAGACCTTGCTTATTTCCACCTGATCATCAGCAACAAGTCTGTGGCCTCTCTTTATCAGTTCCAAAGTAGTTTCGCTCTTTCCTATCCCGCTTTTTCCCGCCAGTAGTATTCCCTCTCCGTAAACCTCCACCAGTGTAGCATGCATGGACATCCTCGGAGCTAATTTGACATTGAGGAATCTTATTATTCCGCTGAGAAAATTAGACGTCACATCATCTGTAGAAAGTATCGGCGTCTTATATTTCTCCGAAACGATTCCAAACTCCTCAAAAACAGGAAGATTTCTGCACACTATGAGGCACGGAAATCCGCATTTAAAAAAGTTGTCCAACATGGTCAGCCTTTCCTGAGCAGTCAGGGTTTTAAGATATTCTACCTCTCCTTTTCCTATAATCTGTATCCTGTCAGATCCAAAATAGTCAAGATATCCTGTAAACTGTAATCCAGGACGATTTATTTCCAAAGAAAATACGCTCACATCATCTAAAAATTCTTTTCCATAAATCACCGAAAGATTAAATTCTTTAATTATTTCTCTTAACGTAACTCCATAGTTTTCCATTTTTACACCTCTCCCAACGCAGCATTTATATATTCAGTCTGTTCCTTCGTAAGTTTATCTATAGATTTCCCCAGTGTCTTAAGTTTAAGTCCGGCCACATAAGAGTCTATCTGTGGAGGAACATCCATAAGCATTTTTCCTTCCTTTCCGTTTTTTATGTTTTCTCTGTTCTCGGCAATGAACTTTGCGGAAAGAGCCTGTATCGCAAAGCTCATATCCATAATTTCAGCAGGATGCCCGTCTCCCGCCGCTAAATTTACTAATCTTCCTTCTGCCAAAAGGTTTATCCACCTTCCGTCCGGCATTTTATATCCAGTTATATTATTTCTTCTCTCAGTTATTTCAATAGCCGCTTTCGAAAGCTGATTCACATTTATTTCCACATTAAAATGTCCTGCATTAGAAAGTATGGCTCCATCCTTCATATTTTTAAAATGTTTTTCTGTTATTACATCTTTGCATCCGGTTACAGTGACAAAAATATCTCCGTACTTTGCAGCTTCATCCATAGTCATAACGTCAAAACCGTCCATATATGCCTCAAGAGCTTTTATGTCGTCAATCTCACAAACTATGACTTTGCCTCCCAGGGCAGCCGCTCTCATCGCCACACCCTTCCCGCACCAACCGTATCCCGCTACAACGCAGGTTTTTCCGGCTACTATAAGATTTGTGGTCCTGTTGATACCGTTCCATACTGATTGCCCGGTACCGTATCTGTTGTCAAAAAGATACTTGCATTTTGCGTTATTCACGGCTATCACGGGTATTTTTAGTTCTTTGGCGCTATCTAAAGCTTTAAGCCTTCTTATTCCCGTAGTAGTTTCTTCACATCCGCCTATTACTCCGTTTATAAGATCTTTTCTTGGCCCATGCAGGAGATTTACCAAATCTCCGCCGTCGTCTATTATTATATTGGGTTTTCCGTCAAGCACCATATTTAAGTGCTTTACATAGTCTTCATTGGAGACCCCGTATTCGGCGTAAACGTTTACTCCAAGACTGGCAAGTCCCGCGGCCACATCGTCCTGAGTGGACAGAGGATTGCTTCCGGTAACATACATATTAGCTCCGCCGTCTTTCAAGAGCAGTGTAAGATTAGCGGTCTTTGCCTCAAGATGTATCGACAGGGCAATATTAAGCCCCTCAAAAGGCCTGTTAGCCTTAAAATCCTTTCTAATTTCGTTTAAAAGAGGCATGTTTGCCCTGGCCCATTCTATCTTTTTAATGCCTTCAGCCGCCGACTCAGGCATTTTAATCATACTTTTCATATTTACCTCCAAAAAACTTAAATACTTTAATGATAATAACATATCTTTTGACGATTTTACAGGTCTCAATACCGCTTAACGCATAAAAATAAAAGGGATAAAGCTTTGTTAAACACTTCATACCTCGTT
>CASDQQ010000074.1 GCA_949282945.1 uncultured Eubacteriales bacterium | reverse complement strand
AATTGTCTGTCTATCTTATCCTTTCCCGAATCTACAATCTCAAAAATGTAGGGAAAGATTAAATAGCAAATCGCAGCCATTATAATATACCAAAACCATTTTACCCCTTCTGTAAAAAAGGAAACAAAAGATATGTCGCTCAAAACATCCAGAATTCCTTTTTCTACCACAAATATATCCCAATAAATCCATGCAGGGACAGCAACAATAAAGTAAGGAATCAAAAGGCGGGTAAAACGCTTTTGATAAAATTTCTTACAATCAGGATTCCTTTTCCAGGAATAGTATAACCCCAGTCCTGAGAGGAGCAAAAAAATATCAACACCAGAACTCCGAATATATTTATAAAACAAATATATTATTCCAGAAAAATTGGTATCTGCACTCATACAATCCTCTGTAAAATGGAAGAAAATAATCAGAATAATCTGTATCCCCATTAACAGATTCCTATATTTTGATAACCATTCAAACGAAAACTTTTCTTGAATATGAGTTCTGTGTACCTTCTGATTCCCTAACAATTTTTTATAATTCACCTCAAATTTCTTTTAATTTGTTAATCAAATTAATAATCTTCGGCCCGTAATCCTTCGCAGAAGCCCATCCTGTTCCCTGCGGATTCTCCTGTATGCCTAATATTTCCACATATTTTGCAGATCCTTTTTTTACATATTTAAACCGGGGATCCACCAAATCATGCTTAAGAGTTTTTTCAGTTATTTTAGATGACGCATATGCTTTCATATGCTGAACCTGCGCCCGGACTCCTTCTCTCACATCCGAGAACGTAGCTCCTGCCGCTCCGCCGCCAGTAGCTCCGATACCAGCAAAATTATATTGGCTGATCTTAACGTCTCCGCCAAATTTTAAATATCCCGTTTCGAGCATAGCCTGGCACCAGACAATTTCCGGTTTAATCCCCTCATCCTTAGCTTCTTCATAGAAGATCTGCGCAAATTCCTGTAAGGTGTCTGCACCGCCCTTTTGCAACTCTGCTACCGGATACTCTATTGGCGAATACCTCTCATAAAAGCGAACCATCTTCTCAACAGTAACATTAGAGCGTCCTTCTATTGCATAAGCGCTCCCGCTTACACCAGTTGAATCAAATCCGCTCCAGTACAACTTATTATATTTGTGGTCAAAAGCAATCTCTTTATCCCCTCTGTAAGCCCTTACTGTATAATCGTATATTGTTCCACTGGATCCCGAATTACGATCTACATATGTAGAAGATGTGCTTGTCCCTATCATTTTCCAATCAGCAGATCCTGTTTTTCTGTAAACAGCATATCCTGCAGCATCATCAACCTCTTCCCAGGCTATTTCAAGTCCTGTATTAACCACTTTTACATTACTGCTTAAAACCGGCACTGAGAGTTTCTTCATTTCAATTCCCGTACGATCATAACCACTCCAGTACTCTGCAATATATCGATGATTTTTCGCTGTTATCACATTGCCTTTATAGGTACGTACCGTATAACAATAAAAAAGGCCGTCCTCAATTCCCTTTTTATCTGTATAACTGGTACTTGTCGTTGTCCCGATCATCCCCCAGCTTCCGCCCGGTGCCTTCCGGTATATGGCATACCCTGTCGCTCCGCTTACCTTGGACCAACTCACCTTAAGGCTTGATGCAGATATTGTAATTTCTTTTAATGCCGGCGTATCCAGATACACTGTTTTCAGCCCGTCTCCTTCATAATGCCCCCAGTACGCACTTTCATACCGGTTCACTTTCGCCGTCTCTACATCACCCACATATGCGCGGACTGTATAATAATAGGTTTTCCCAGCGCTCAGTTTCGATCCGTCTGTGTATGTCGTACCCGTTGTCGTATCGAACATTGCCCAATCTCCACCGGATACTTTCCGATACACGGCATACCCCGTCGCTCGTTATACGGTTCCCCTGCTCTGCTTCCGCCCTTCCGGTGTCGCCTCTGCTTTCTTCAATTTTTGCGTGGCAATATAACGTCCCTGCTTTCCCTCAGCATCATAACCGCTCCAGTATTGGGCAGTATACTTATGATTCTTCGCTGTTGTCACATTCCCTTTATAAGCGCGCACCGTATAATAATAGGAGACTCCTCCGGTCATCCCTTTTTTATCCGTATAGCTGGTACTTGTCGTTGTCCCGATCATCCCCCAGCTT
>CASDQQ010000073.1 GCA_949282945.1 uncultured Eubacteriales bacterium | reverse complement strand
AAGTTAAGCTCTGGAGTGCTGAAGATACTTGAATGGAGACGTTCCGGGAAAATAGGTCGCTGCCGGATATATATGACAGCCTAAGGCGGGAAGCCTTGGGCTGTGTTTTTTATATATCTGTATCCAGTGTTCGTAAAGACTGAAAAATATAAATATTTTAAAATAAATTTTATTTTAAATATCTAAAAAGCGTCTTAAAAATATCTAAAAAATATCTAAAATCCATTTAAAAGTTATTGAAAATGTTTAATCTATTTGCTTTTTACATGTAATATGTGCTATAATTAATAAAAATCCAAAAATCTTAAGGAGGACATATAAAATGAAAGTAAGAAAGATAATTACTTTTGTGTTGACGCTTAGTCTTGTACTTTCCATGGCTTTAGTGCCCGCGTATGCTGATGAGTCGCCTGTGGAGACAACGCCGGCATCAGACGGAACGGCTACAGCCGCGCAACCCGAGGGTATAATAAAAGTTTTTAATGTGGCTACGGAAGGCGCCACAAGAGATCCGTCCTGGGTAGACGCGGAAGCAGGAATAATAACTCTTCCGCAGGGAGAAGCTTTTGAGGGCGGCGGAACGAATCACGGAGTATACGGGATGGTCACCAATGTTCAGGAAGGAGATATCTTTTATGTATATTGGGTAATAAAGGTTGATGAAAATGATGATGCCGACGGAAGTGAAATTGTATCACAGGATCCTTCTTGGATGGCTGAAGGCGGAGCTGAGATAGGCGTTGGACCGAACGACTATGTAACTGATGATTTTGACTCATCTGTATATTATGAGGATATAAATCCTGGAAAATGGGATATTATCGCATGCGGCTTTGAGGTATCCAATGAAGATGTTACTTCGGTACAGCACAGACTTCACTATAAGAATATCGTAGGTATGCAGGTAAAATATCTGGTCGTTACATCAAGAATGATAGATTTTGTAGTCAATGAAGAGACCGGAGAAATAGACGGAGTAACTAACGATAATCCTTTTATTACGCCCGAACCGACTCCGACCCCGACAGAGAGACCTACAGAAGCTCCAAAGGCTACTACCGAAGCTCCAAATACTACGGCTCCCGCGTCAACTACGGCAGGTATTGCGAACCAAAGTGATAGCGACGGCGGAAATACCGGATTGATAATAGGTATAATAGTTGTTGTGGTAGTTGTGGCAGTTGTGGCAGGCGTTGTTATCGCCAAGAAGAAGAAGGGATAACAAATCCGGAATGTTACATAAAGTAAATAATAAAAGATAAGAAAAAATACCGTCAGTCACATTTAAGTGGCTGACGGTATTTTTTCTGTTTTTCAGAGCATGTGGATTGTGGACTGGATTTTAATTTTTATTTTAATATAAGCTTGAAAAACGCGTTGGCATGATGAATATTATCTATATCCTTTTTTTTGACAGCGGAAATGATCTCTCTTGTATCGGCCTCTGTATTTCCTTGGGAATTAAAGCATATGCAATCAAGAGCATCTCCTAAAACACATTCCTTTTTATAGGTTACTTCTAAGTCATAAAAGCTTTTTGACGCGGTTATATCGGTTGGCAGAGAGTCAAGAAAAATCTCTATATATTTAACGTTGTTCATATGGCCATTATAATCTATATCATGCATTCTGACAGTATATGGCGTAGATGAAATCTCATCGGCCGCGATGTTGACGGGGTTATTTTTAAAATCATTTTTAAAAACATACTCGTCGCAGATACAGTATTTTTCTTTTATAATCTGGGGAATGGATGTCACTGTCCTTTGATTAAGGTCGAGAACAAGCCATACGGACAAAGCCTCGCAAACTATTTTTCCTTCTTTGTCAAAAATACGGAAGCTTCTGTAAGCATAAAGCCGGTCCATTCCCGAGGACCAGGTCTTTACCTTTAATTGTTCGCCTATGGAGGGATACCTGTATACACGTATTTTCCATTTATACAAGATCCAGGCAAATCCGATTTCAGACATGTATTTATAGCTGCACCCGCATTCGTCAGAATGTAAAAGAGCCATCTCCTGCATATAGTTTACAAGATTAGGTAAAGTCAGGTTAAAATTTTGGTCGCATTCATAAGAATGGACGGTATAAATTTTTTCATAAGATTCAGCCATTTCCATCACCTTCTATATTTCTATTTAGTAATCTTTCTGCACTCAAGATAAAAACGTTTTTCGCAGGCTTCTCCCATAGAAAAAGTTTTCGGGGGAAGAGCGCCGAAAGTTTCAACGCTTTTAAAAAGCATATTTTTACTCATTGCCGGAAGGATAAAACCGGTGGAGTCAGGATTTTGCGCAAGATTTCTGACTACATCGGAGCCGTGTATATAATCTGTCCTGAGATTATATTTTGTGCCCTCATAATCCAGGAAAGCCTGAAGGGACCCTACCTCTAACATATGTACTGGGTTTTTAATTTCAATTTCTTCACAGTGGTCTCCGTAAACAGCAGTTATTTTTTGGATCTCATCTTTTGCCGGCATTTCGGAAAAATATTTTTCCATGTCTTCCATTAGAATTTTTGGATCAATTCCGGTGCATATCCTGTGTATAGGTTCAAAAATTATGCCGTCGTCGTGAACATTTACTATTTCGGCCAACGCAAAACGAGCGGGATGAGAAATAAGTTCTTCAGAAGATAAATTCCTTTTTACATTTTCCCAGTGAGCTTTTGCGCTAGCCAAAGAATGGTTTCCGTCTCCCACGGCATATAAAATGGACGAACCGTTTTTGCGTATGTTTTTTAAGGATGATGCTACAGATTGAAAATCATTTTCGCCGGAAATCCTATAACCTGTAATATGCCCCGAATTCATCATCAGATCAAAATCATAGAGGATTTCATGCTCGCTTTGAAAAAGAGGTTCGATAACAGTCTTTTGTGGGTCATCTATAAGGAGCATTACATGTGGAAGCTCTAACGGAGCGTTTTCACGTATCTTTACTCTTGGAGGAATACGCTCCAGAACTGTTCCCTCGGTAGCCCTTATAAGTGATACGGAGCCTTTTTGGTAATCGTAGGCCTCCAGATCTACCGCCGCTATAAGTCCTTTTCTGCAAATTCCCGACGGAAAGGTCCTGTTTACCAGAATAAAGCTGTTTTCTACAGTCGTAAAGATTCCGGAATCAATATATTCCTGCATTTTTTTATTTATTTCGGATATTTTTTTCGCGTTATCGCAGGTCTCAAGGTATACCTCGGGAAAAATTATATCTAATGTGGACGGATTTCCCTTAGTTATACAGGATACTTTTTCCCAGTATTCGGGTTCTGAGGTGTATTGATCGCAGGCGACCACCGCCCATTTGTCATAATTTACATTTTTATCAGGTATTAGTATGTCACAGGGTTTAAGCGCTATTTCATCAAAAATTTTCATATGTAAGCAGATCCTTCCTTAATTGTAGTTCTATAACATCTTATATATATAGAATAATAATGTCAACAATTGCAATACTATAAAAGAAAGGAACGGTGAAATTTGTGGAGAGATTTTCCGATGTTTCGGGAGTTCCGGTTATCTGCGCTGAGACCGGAGAAAAAGCCGGAACAGTGGAAACTGTTGTTTGCAAGGAAAATGATAGAGTCCTGGGATTTCTTGTAAATGTGGGAAGGCTTGGAAACAGATACGGTTTTGTTTTTATGGAAGACGTGATTGACGCAGATAAGAATCTGGTGACTGTTTTCAGCAAAAAAAACATTTTAAGAAAAAAGGGAATCGTTAGAGAGTACCGCAAAAACGGAAGCTGGAGCTGGCTTAATAAAAAAGTTATATCGGACGATGGGAAATTGCTCGGAACCATAAAAGACGGAGTTTTTGATGTTAATTCTGGGAAAATTTCGGAAATTGAGCTTTCCTTGGGAATACTTGAGGATCTTCGGGACGGTCGGCGGAGATTCAGGATAGAAGAAGATACAGAATTCGGAGAAGAATTTATTGTATTGAAAAATGGAGGCGGACATGGTTAGTAAAATTGTTAAAGGCGCTATTATAGGAAGCGCAATAGGTGCCGTTGTAATAGCCGCGGAGTGCGGAATGTCCAAAAACGGCAAGAAAATGGGAAAAATGGGCAAAAAAATAATGAAGGCCATAGGTCTTTAATTAAAAAGAAAAAGGGGTATGACCTGTGCGCGTAAAATTTTTTAGACTTATATTTTTATTTTTGCTTGCACTTGTCATAACCTATTTGGCAAGGAAACCTGTTTATTTCTTGGAAAAACGCAAGGTAAACAGGTCCCTTGCTATTATTTTGGTGTATTTTTTACTTATTTTAGCTGTGGGAGCGCTGATGGTCATGCTCGCTCCAGGAATATATAATAATATCGTTGAGATTATAGACGCGGCGCCCAAACTGTATGAAAAATATAAAACGTATATTGATATGGTATCGGATTTTTTATCTTTTGAAAACGCGGTAGCAGTCTTAGAAGACTCCGTGTCCATTTTATTTGATATATTTTTAGCGTTTATTCTTGCTTTTTATCTGCTGCGGGACAAGGAAACTGTAAGAGAATTCGTACTTTCATTTTTTCCGCTCAGAGTAAGAAAAGAAGCGGCGGAGGGTATACATGAGATAAGCCGGATAATTTCTTCTTTTGTAACGGGGCAGCTTTTAGTAGCTGCCATAGTTGGTATTTTGGAAACGGTGGGACTTTATATAGCCGGGGTAAAATATCCGTTTGTTATGGGTTTTATAGGAGGCATCGCCAATATCATTCCGGTGGTAGGGCCTTTTATAGGGGCTGTCCCCGCGGTGGCTATTTCCCTTTTAGAATCTCCTTACAAGGCCGCGGCCGCGGCCGCCGTATTTATAATAGTACAGCAGATTGACAATAATTTTCTCACTCCGAGGATCGTTGAGGGAAGGCTTGGCCTTCATCCCGCTGTAACTATATCGGTGGTCTTTATTGCCGGACTTTTTTTCGGGGCGCTTGGAATTTTGCTTTCCATTCCTCTTACTGCCGTAATGGTAAGCATCATAAGGCGTATATATAAGATAAAAATAGATTCAAAAAGCGCGTAAGAATATGGCGCTTTCAGCCTGGCAAAGCCGCTTATGGCTATTATTTGTTTATCCGTCAAGAAGCGCCGTAATTTCCTGGGGGCTCATAAGATATTTACGTATATGGCTTACGGTAGGATTGCTGAATGTCTTGATTACGTCATTTCTGGTCATTTCTGTTTTCTTTGAAATTATTTCCCGAAGTCTCGATACGTTGCTTTTCCATCTTTCATAGCTTGAAGGGCTGTTCCAGCGTTCTATATGATATTTCATTTCTTCGTCTATTTCAGCTATCATTGAATCGAAAATTTCCAGAAGTCGGGTCTGAGAAAAAGTGGTCTTTAAATGTTTTCCATAGGTGCGTATAAAATTTTCTCTGAAATCTTTATTTGCAAGAAGGGCAACCATAAGGTCGGTGTCGAACATTTTTCCCACTCCGTGCCCGGCTGGGTTAAATATTTCTTCCACCATATTCCATTCATAGGTGCTTGGGAAAAGGGCCCAATCCATATCAAACAGGACCCAGCGCCATTTTGCCCCGTCCTTACGCTCTCTGTAAAATTTAATGTTGCCCGTATCTGTATTGTTAAAAAATGATTCAGTAATCCACCAATTACAGAGTTCTTCTATATCCACAATTGATTCAACGTATTTATAATTTGCTTCAATGCTCAGATCGTGGCTGTTTACATAATCAAGCAGTTGCCTGTAAGCGGTAAGATCGCCGGACATAATAGCGGAGTTCCCTTTTATCATATCTATATTGTCAGGGTCGGCGCCGGTCAGATTGGCAACGTAATCCTCGCATATTTTATCTCTAAGATCATACAGCCCGTAATATTCTCCGTTAATGTACACTACTACCGGGCGGTAATCCATAATATCCAGATCCATTTGTCCTTTGACTGCCATGGCGCAGAATGCGTCCCTGATATGGGCGTTCCCGTTGTCCTGCCCGGAATTTCGCAGAACAAGCTCGGAAAATACGTTTGTAGCGCCGTTTTCAAAGAAAGGATAGCAAATTTCTTTGGGGCCGTATTTGTCGCGAAGGTTTACAGAGAGACTCTTTTGAGGCAGATCTCTGCTGAACTGTCCGAACACTTTGATCCCGGCGTTAAACTCCAGTTGGCTTACGCCGTTTTCATCTATATATTCCACATGAGCGGGCCGTTCCCAATCCTGAGAGTAGTTGGCGTTCAGATCGTGGGTCTCTTTCCCCGTATATCCCGGCCCGTTGGCTAAAATTCCGTTTTCATAGCCGAAAAGTCCGTCAGGGTCTGAGGATAAAAAAAATACCGGCAGATTATGTTTTCTGCCTATAATATAGCTGCCGGCTGAGTCCTGGGAAGGAAGCCGGCCATCCATATATGCTCTGGCCCTTATCGTAACGGTCTGGGAGAGGGCGATAGGATTTCCGTCGTATACAGGAGAGCTTTCCGTGGGGGCGCTTCCGTCAGTAGTATATCTTATTACGGCTCCGGGACAGGTTATAGAAATTGTTTCTCCTTTGTCGGCATATCCGCTTGCTTTTGAAAAAACGGGTACCGGGGCGTGTCCTTTAAGCCCTTCAGCGGGATTGGCCTTTCCGGCGGTCTGGCTATTAAAATAATATATATCGGGGTCTGTCATTGATATTCTGCCGGAGGACGTGCCCTCTGATAACTGCCCCGATTTCATACTGTCCACCACCGTTCCGCCTGGATCTTTAATATACAGGCTTTCTCCGTATCTGCCGAGCCCTATTTTTATATAAGGGTATCCATTCTCTGTTTTATTTTCTTCAGCTCCGCAGAATATTATAAAATATGATTTAGGATCTACAGATATATCGGAAAACGTGTACGAGTTTTCGGCGGAACTGCCTTTGGATATGGTATATCCTTTTAAATTTAAAGAATGTTCAGACGGGTTATACAGCTCTATATAATCATATCTTTTAGCCGGCTGTTTTTTAGAGGAGACTTTTTCGGGAAAGGTGGTGTTTACAGCGGCTACCTCGCTGAACGCTATTTCCTTGTTTTGAGGATATTTAGCGCTTTCGATCTGATCAAAGCCGGTTATCGTGTTGGCGGTTCCCGGAGTTGCTTTAGGGAAAAATTTCAGCGAAGAAGGGTCGGCCGCCGTACGCCCGTAGGTTAGATTTGAGGTAAGGTCGTATACGGGAAGGCTGTCCACTAAGGCTCCGGAAGAGGTAAAGAGGGAGAGTTTTTCCTCTTTGCCGGAAAGGTTAAAGGAGGCGTGGAGTTCTCCGCCTTCAGTATATGCTTTTTCACTTCCGGACATAAATACTATCAAATACTCTCCCGCAGGTATAGTAACATTGGGAAATGTCCATTTCGCGGGATCGCCGGGGTTGTCCGAAAGGGAAAAGCCTGCAAGGGAAACCTCTTCTTCTCCGTAATTGTAAAGCTCCGCCCAGGAGGAGTATTCCCCTGTTTCATCTGCGAGCGTTATGGAATCTTTAGTGGCATATTCGTTTATATATATTTTTATATCGGAGTTTATTTCTCCGGACGGGACGTTCCCGGAAGGCGCGTCGGTTATTTCTGAATTAGCTTTCCCGGGGGTCGGGGTCTTAAAAAATACGGTATTACCGTCCTGGTCAAGTCCACAGGATATATTTTCAGACATGTTTTCTATCTGTATATGTCCTAAAAGTTCTCCCGCTTTATCATAGAGGAGAACGTCCTCTTTCTGGGCGTTTATACTGTAGGGCAAATGTATAATCCTGTTGGCGGAGTCAATGGTATTTTTACCGGACGCGTATATTACTAAATATTCGCCGGATTTTATGGTAAATGAAGGAAATATGAACCTGTCCCTTTTGTCAACTTTGTCTGTAAGACTGTAGCCTTCTAAGTCTATATCTTTATCAGAAGAGTTGTAAAGTTCTATCCAGTCGGGATAATCGCCGCTTTCATCCGCTAATACCCCATTGTTGGAGGCCATTACCTCAGAAAGCTTTACGGCTCCGCCTGACTGGTCGCCTTCTAAAAATCCGCAGGCAGAAAATATCCCCGCTAAGACAGATAGTATAATCAATAAAGAAAGTATTTTTTTTATAAAAATCACTCCTATAATTATTTTATAAGTTTTCAACAACAAAATTCTAACAAAATGCTCAGGGCATTACAATAGGAATGTGGACGCTCTTCTTTGCGGCATGGAATACTGCTTTTATAAAAGAAAGGGAATTCAGGATAAAAAGTACAAGGCTTTCCTGAAATAGAACAGCGGACATTTTTACCATTTTGTGATATTATTTACAAAAGGAGATTAAAAAATGAAAAAATTATTGTTTTATATATCCATTTACCTGACAGTTATAGCCGTGTCCTTTATTATATTAGGCTCTGTCGTC
>CASDQQ010000072.1 GCA_949282945.1 uncultured Eubacteriales bacterium | reverse complement strand
AGGTCGCCTTGTGGATACCCCCTTGTATAGATATAAGAACCTGTTGGCAGGTTACACCCATCTTTATTGGGGAGATCCATCCCGTAACGGTTGGTTTATAGACTTCCTGACCGGGAAATTATAGGAGGAAAGTCCGTTTGAGCCAATCTCATTCCTTGAACTGAGAAAGAAGAATACGAGAAAAGCTAAATATTTTTTATGTTATGCAGCATATATAGGCTAAATAATGTTAAGTATCGCATACTTTTTGCTGAAAAGTTATGCCGAAAAACATAAAGCCCTTATATTTGCACTGTGTTTTTCATGGTATTAGATTTAAGGTTAACAATGAGATTGGCTGTCCGTGACGGATAGCCTTTTCTTTTATATAGGAACTCTGTCCTGCCATTCCCTTCCTTTTTGTGAGTGGAGGTGTAAGATTCTTCCTCCATTCGTTACTTCATAAAAAAGCAGTGATAGAGATGTATCACCGCTTTCTTTGTTGTAATTGATATTAACTTTCCACTCCAGATCCCAGCAAAGTTAGGTTATTAAAGTTCCCGGACGTGCAGGTCAATTCCATCATGGTGTTGGCTGCTCCTGATAGTCGGATGTTGAAACTAACCTCTTTGGGCGAATCATTATCATTAAATACGATACTCAAATTCCCTTTGTTTTTATTATATCCATATTTGAATGAACGAGCCTCAAAACTTCCTCCATTTCCGATTATCTGCAAGGAACCCGTTTTATCGGAAGAGAATGAGATAATATAGGTCGGCATACCCTCGACTGTCATCCACTGTCCGGCCAAGGTGTCGTCACCCCCAGAAGGAGAAAAATTCCCTACTCCATCTTTCTTATATAGTTGGAATTTCTCAGAACTACCAGACAGGCGGCTCATTTCCAACGCACTATCAGATAATTTTACCTCATATACTTGTGAAGAGCTATGTTCTTCGACAAATGTAAGGGTTAATCTCATTCCTTTCTTATCGAATGAATAGGTGAAAGGATCGGGACTTTCCGCTTTCCCTCCTACATATACGGTTCTAAAACCTGTACCATTCTCTTCAAAAGTAAACTCAAAGACCTCATAAGCTGAACCACTTTCTCGCCAGGTACCCACCAACGCTTGATTATCCTCGATGGCTGTCTGCTTATCATCCTCACTACACGAGGTGAAGAATATGATAGGCATAATGAAGATTAAAGATAATAGATATTTCATATATAGGAAAATTTAAAACTCATACCCCAATTTGATCGTAAATCCC
This sequence comes from uncultured Eubacteriales bacterium, assembly GCA_949282945.1. Taxonomy (GTDB): domain Bacteria; phylum Bacillota; class Clostridia; order UBA1212; family CASDQQ01; genus CASDQQ01. The sequence continues at coordinate 934 of CASDQQ010000072.1, read as the reverse complement.
TTGTCGCTTACCCAATTTTTGGGCTTGAAAGCGGTAAGGCCTATCCCGATATTGACGGCTTGCCTTGTTGTTGTCATGATCTTGACTCCCCAAGTTGGGCTACAATAGAACCCACCTTTTGCCGCAGGCACGTTAATCAATGCCTCGTATCCCATCTTGAGAGACATGAAAGGTGAAATGGTTCCTAAAAAGAAACTACCTCTTAAATCTGCGAATATTGGAATGGCTGCTCTACTTGCATCTGTCAAGTATTGGACGCCCGTTCCTGCTCCCAAAAAGAGATATGGGTTGAATTGGTATCCGATAGAAAAGGAGAATTCTGGAGCGGAGAAATCTCCCATGATATAGCCTAACTCCACAACCCCTCTCCATCCCAACAAATCATATTGGTTAGCGGAAGAAGTCTTGAGGCGATAGGAGTTCCTCTTTTCTTTCTCTACTCTCTCTACTTCGTTCATGGGGTAAACAAAAAGGCTTCCATCAGAGGTTTGCACCTTGATTTGATCCGGAAGCATTTCCACTACCTTCCCTTTTAACACACTCCCGTCTTTCAAATACACGATTTCAGACGTTTGGCTTTGCGCTTGTGCGGAGACAACGCCACAGAGTAACGTTACACAAACCAAAATTAAGAATCTCTTCATGATAATTAATTGTTTTGCTTTTCCTGTCCCCTCCGGAAAGATCCTTAAAAATAAAAAAGCGTGGGGACTATCGCTATTATCACATTTGAGGCTCTGGACTGCCCATCGAACGATAATATGCAATAGCCCCACGCATTATGCGTATATAATTCTCCCTTTGAGGGAGCCATATATAACAACATAGCGCGTAGGAGCATCTTGGCTATTATCCCGTTCGATGAAATTGTCCAGATTCCAAATGTAGGATAATATCTTACGCTTTTACGCTATTCTCAAATACGGGAGCAAAG
>CASDQQ010000071.1 GCA_949282945.1 uncultured Eubacteriales bacterium | reverse complement strand
CTTTAGGTTGGAAATCTCCAAGGCAGGTATTAAATGATTTTGTACAGCACGGTGTAACATATGTTTGACAAACCTACAAAATGTGCGGAGCGAACGCCTATTTTTTTATTGACACGGACAACTCGGTGTGGTATATTTTTTGCGTTAATCCTTGCTCCGCCCATTATTGAAGGCGGCGGGGTCATAAGTCCAAGAGGAGGTGAAAGAGATGGTAAATAAGTACGAGACCATTTTCATTATTGATTTAACTAAGGGTGAAGAGGAAGTTGCTTCTATCGTAGAAAAGTTTAGATCTCTGATAGAAGGTTCAGCCCAGTTAGAGAAAGTTGATGAATGGGGTAAGAGAAAGCTTGCGTATCCTATAAATGATATGAACGAAGGTTATTATGTTTATATGGAGTTTTCCGCAGAAACAAGTTTTCCCGCGGAATTAGAGCGTATATTCAAGATTACTGAAGGTATTATGAGATTCTTAGTTATGAGAAGAGAGAAATAAGGTGGTTTTATGAATAAAGTAGTTTTAATTGGTCGTTTGGCAAGAGATTCAGAACTTAGATATACCGCAGCTAACCAGGCTATGCTTCGTAATACTATTGCGGTGGACAGAAGATTTAAGCAGGAGGGACAGCCTACGGCTGATTTTGTACCATTTGTCGCGTTTGGCAAGACTGCGGAATTCATTTCAAATTATTTTTCGAAAGGAGCAAGAATTGCTCTGGTAGGAAGGATACAGACGGGAAGCTATGATAATGCTGAAGGCAAGAAAGTTTATACTACCGACGTTGTAGTTGAGGAAGCCGAGTTTGTAGAGTCGAAGAGAACAGATCCTATGGATAGTGTTATGACAAGGCCCGCGGGAGGAGTTGGTATGTCTGCTCCTGAATCTGTACCCCCTGTGGGAGGGGGAGCTTCCGACGGATATTTTCCCATTGATGACGATGGAGATATTCCGTTTTAATATTATTTAGAAGGGAGGATTTCTGTTATGCAGAAAAAAGATATAAAAGGTAACAAAGATTCATACGATAAGGGCGGAATGCGCGGACAGAGAAGAATGAAGAAGAAGCTTTGCAGTTTTTGCCTTGATAAAGTAGATTACATTGATTATAAGGAAATAGGCAGACTTAAGAAGCATACTTCTGAAAGAGGAAAGATTCTTCCAAGAAGGATTTCCGGAACATGCGCCAAGCATCAGCGCCAGTTGGCTGTAGCTATTAAGAGAGCAAGACATTTGGCTATGCTTCCTTATACGGCTGATTAATAATTTTGTTTTAAAACGGCTTGATTTGGAGTAAGTCCGGTCAGGCCGTTTTTTTATTGATGTATATGGAATTTGCTGATCGAGAATAGAAAAAATAGCGAGAAAAAAGGCAAAATGAAAAGCTAAATTTCCCAGAGATAAGGTCTTTAGAAAAAATGTTTATCTCTGGTATTTTTATGTCATTATTTGCGGCAAAAATTTCAAATTACCTGATTTTTGGGTACAGATCAGCGTGGAGACAAATCCATCATTTCTTGAAATATTAAATTCCACTCTTGAGATGAAGATAGCTGACCATTCCTAAAATAAGGAGAGATAAAGCTGTCAAGATGAAGGGTTTATTCAGAAAGGCGGATGCCGGATCTGGATTTTGAACAGAAAGAACATTTTTTTAGATGTAAGCCGAATCAGAGAATAAATGAGAGACAGTATAATCAAAGCGATTCGCGCAATCATTTGAAATAAAAGCCCTAATTTTAAGAACAGTATTGTTTTTTTTATAAAAGAGTAGTAAAATATAAGAAATAAAATAATCACATATTTGGAAGGAACAGCAATATGAATGATACGGATATGCGATTGTTTTGCGAAGGAAATTGCTATAAAGCATATGAATTTTTCGGCGCTATTCCCGAAATACAAATTATAAACGGAATTGAAACAAAAGGAGTTCAGTTTAGACTGTGGGCTCCGAACGCCAAAGAGGTACAGGTAATCGGTTCATTTAATAACTGGTCAGGTTCTTTGCATACAATGGCTTTAAATGAAAAATATGGAATATGGTCTTTATTTATACCGGAAGCAAATATTTTTGACGAATATAAATTTGATATAAAGACCCGAAAGGAAAGGTGGATAAAAAAAGCCGATCCATATGCCAGACTTTCCGGGCGCGGACCTAATAATAACTCCATAGTTTTTGGAGACGGAAGCTATATATGGAGCGACGCGGCCTGGATGGACAGGCGAAAAGAAAGAATATGCGGAAATGTACCTATGAACATATACGAGATACATCTTGGTTCGTGGAAACGTAATGAAACAAAATACCTAAACTATAGAGAAATATCAGATTTATTAATACCGTATTTACATAAAATGAAATATAATTTTGTTGAAATAATGCCTGTTACAGAATACTCAGCGGACGTTTCGTGGGGATATCAGACAACCGGGTATTTTTCCGTGACGTCAAGGTACGGTTCACCGGATGATTTTAAATATTTAATAGATAGTCTTCACGGAGCCGGAATAGGTGTTATACTTGACTGGGTACCATCTCATTTTGCAAAGGATAAGCATGGCCTTGAAAATTTGGACGGAACTCCTCTGTATGAAAACCAGGACGTAAACAAAAGCGTGAATAAAGACTGGGGAACATTAAATTTTGACTTTGAAAAAGAACAGGTTCAAAGCTTTATGATTTCAAGCGCATTTTATTTCTTTGATAAATTTCATGCAGACGGGCTCAGAGTGGACGCTGTTTCTAATATGCTTTATTACGGGTACAGAGGCTATGGAAATCCGGCGGCAGTAAATGAGTATGGAGGCCGGGAATATATTTCCGCTATAGATTTTATAAAAAAATTAAACCGTAATGTAAAAAAGACATTTAAAAACGTATTGATGATAGCGGAAGAGTCTGGTTCATGGGAAAATGTTACAAAGCCTGATTATCTCGGCGGACTGGGGTTTGACTATAAATGGAATATGGGTTGGATGAACGACAGCCTGGAGTATATGAAGACCGATCCCAAATACAGGAGCTTTAGGCACAGTCTTATGAAAGATCAGGCTGATCTTTCAACATACGAAAAAAGTATATTACCCCTTTCTCATGATGAAGTTGTAAATGGT
>CASDQQ010000070.1 GCA_949282945.1 uncultured Eubacteriales bacterium | reverse complement strand
CCCCCTACAGGATGTAGAAATCGGGGACAGCCTATGCTTCCGGTATCCCGACGGCCGGGAATATACCTATACGGTTTCTGAAATCGTGAAATATGAGGATACGGCGGACTGGCGGCTTCCCGCCCTGGGAGGGAACACCCTGGTGCTGGTCACCTGCTATCCGTTTCACTATAGCGGGAACGCGCCTGGGAAGTATGTGGTGGTAGCAGATAGTATATAGTATAATCAAAGAAAGTATCCATGAAACTGATACATACGTCTCATTTTCCCTAAGTTATGCTGAAAGATGAAGCAAGAGGCGCAAAAATAATATAAGTATTTTTTATAACAAAAACCTTGTTACCTAAGCGTCTATTTATTAAGGGGTATGGACGCACTACTTATAATGGGAATGCAAGCGTTTAGAATTCTTTGAACTTCCGCGTATGTGGGATAACATCGCACATTAAATGATGTACGATCTTAAGTTCTTCGTCTGTATAGCGTTCTATATCCTGGAGCAGCTGTGATTTTATCGGTTTGCTTTGGATGGTTTCTGGGGGCTCACAAAGCAAATTCTCAATTGGAACGTTGAGAAGTATCGACAGACGGTATAGTATTTTTATGCTTGGCATCTGATGGCCAGATTCTAAGCTGGAAAGATACTTGCTATCAATATCGATATATTGCGCTAATTCAGCAGCAGAATATCCCCGTAGCTGCCGGTAAAGCCGGATTCGTTTGCCTGTTTCAGGAAATGGAATAGGCGTTTTCCTATGTGCCACGGCAGCTCCCCCTTTCACAGATAGATTTATTTTAGTGTAGTTTTACACTTGCGAAAACCTTTGATTCATGAAAAAATTTCTTTAAACAAAATACCTGTTGTTATGGAGGGAGCCCATGGTTTCAATGGAGCAACTGATTGCACTATATGAGCATGAATATCCCTATTTCAGGGCCATTGCCTACAACGTGCTAAGCAATCGTCAAGATGCCGATGATGTAATGCAGCGCGTTATGATAAAGCTGCTTGAAAAACCGGACATACTCCAGAAGGTGGAACGGCCCAAGCCTTTTCTTAGTAGATGTGTGCGCAACGAGGCGGTTTCCCTTTTACGAAAAAACAGATCTTCTCCCATATTGATGGGGGATGCGCTATTAGATCATGCCCCTGTTTGTCAAGAGGAAGGATTCCAACGGACGGTGGACACCTTATCCATAAAGGCCTATATAAAAACCATGTCGCCGGAAATACAAGAAGCATTCCTGGCCCATGTCCTAGATGGATACAAGGTGAAGGAGCTAGCCCAGGAATTGGGGATATCCCCTAGTTCCTTGGAGAATCAATTCCGAAAAATCAAATTTAAGCTAAACAAATTGCAAGGCATTCTAATTATAAAAATTTTTTTATAAATCAAAGAATTTTTACATGATTTTTGCCTGGTAGATGCGTCTATATAAGTAGAAGCCAATGGATAAGGAGGATGCGAGATGGGCTGGAAGCAACAAAAAAAAATATGGGCAGA
>CASDQQ010000069.1 GCA_949282945.1 uncultured Eubacteriales bacterium | reverse complement strand
CAAGCAAATTGATAAAAGAATATTTCCCTGATTATGAAGGGTGATGTGATTTTTAACCTGCAGGGAGATGTGACGGGGATATATGATAACGTAGAAGGCCGGAAGCAGGCGGAGTATGGATACGACGCATGGGGAAGGCAGTTGTGGGTAAGAGACGCGGGAGGAATGGCGATTGCCGCAGGTATAGGCGGAGCAACTTTGACAGGTATAGTTGGAGGAGTAACGACAGTAGCTAGAATCGGTAGTGGCTTGTTTGCTTCTGCTGAATATCAAGAAGCTTTTACGGGAAATAATTGGATGCTTGATGCGGGAATGAGTGAGAGTTGGTATAATGGATTGATGTTGACGACTGCTGCAATAGCGACCTTTGGGACATTTGCTTCATCGTTCTGCTATAACTTTAACATAAAATCCATTGATAAAATAGGAAAGTTGATTTCATCTAATCATCCTAATGAAGGATATTGGGGAATTAGGTTTAAAAATGCTCGAGGTGCTTTGCGCTCTTTGGGATTACAAAACCATGTTCCACATGGATTACATTTCCAACTTAATTCATGGAATCCAATGCATATGTCTGTAAAGACAATAAGGAGATGGACATGGTTTTTGACAAGAATGTAAGCAAGAATAAAATTGAAAAATATGAAAGTGATTGTCTTGAAAAAGTTTCTAACCTTTCACTTATGTCTTCTTTAAAAGAAGAATTGCGTAAAAGAAGTTTGAATTTTACAATGGAGGTTCTACATATTGAATCGGATTTAAAAAATTATTCCTCACATTTAGCAATTGATGTTTTTAATGAAAAAGGTGAAAGAGTATGCGAGTATGATGAACCTAATTGTTGTTTAATGCTTTGTGAACCAATTTGTTATATGCACCACGGACATATAGTTGGGATTGATTTGATTGCGGATAAAGAATTTCTCCAATCATTAGAATTACTTATTAAGCAAGTAAAAAAATACTAGATAAATCAAAGCGGGTTTCCCGCTTGTAGGGTAAGGGAATTGCCTTTGTGGCAATTCCCTTATCCTGCCTGCTGAATTCAAATCTTTGCCACAAAGGATTGTTGTAAAAACTATGAATTTTGTGGCAGGATAAGAAAAATGCAACAAAGTAGCTTTTTGCATAAGAACACTTGGGAAACCCGATTTTTTCTATTTCCACAAGAAAAAGTATAGTTTTAATTGTGGATATTCGTGTCAGCTCCGAGGAAACGGGACTGTATTACCTGGAGAGCCGGTACTATGACCCGGAGGTTGGAAGATATTTAAATGCAGATAGTGTTATAGGCGGAGTAGGTGGACCGGTACAAGGCTATAACATGTTTGCGTATTGTTTCAATAATCCTGTAAATATGTTCGATGACTCTGGACATTGGCCAAAGTGGATAAAAGATGTAGTAAACTGGGTAAACAACAATCCATCTGTTCATATAAGAACAGGATACCATATTGGGACATTTTCCCTTGGGGTATATTGGGACATTATCACAAATGGTTCACATACCGTTCTTTTTGTTTTTTTCATAGTTGCAAAAAATTTTTAATATTGTTATATTGTTTAGAAGGCCTTTGCACAGGACTTTGATTTATATATTTACTGGAACACTTTTAGCGGTTAGTGAGGAATTATATGATAAAAAAATTAATGAAAAGCATTAGAGAATATAAGTTACCGTCCATTCTGGCCCCGATTTCTGTAACCCTTGAGGTTGTACTGGAAGTTATCATACCTATGCTTATGGGAAAACTCATAGACGACGGTATCAATAACGGAAATATGAAAAATATTTTGCTTATAGGCGGAGCATTGACGGTGCTTTGTGTGTTTTCTCTGCTTTTCGGAGCTTTGTCGGGTAATTTTGCGGCAAAAGCGTCAGCCGGATTTGCCGCAAATCTCAGAAAGGATATGTACTATAAAGTACAGGAGTATTCCTTTTCAAATATTGATAAGTTTTCCACTGCAAGTATAGTGACAAGGCTTACCACCGATGTAACCAATGTGCAGAACGCTTATCAGATGATAATAAGAGTCGCAGTGAGAAGCCCTATAATGCTTATTTTTTCACTGTTTATGGCATTTGGGATAAATAGTGAGCTATCTCTTATTTTCCTTATGTGTGCTCCGGTGCTTGGAATCGGGCTTTATATTATAATGACCAAGGCTCATCCTATTTTTGAACGGGTATTTAAAACATATGATAAACTCAACAGTGTTGTTCAGGAAAACCTTTATGGAATAAGAGTGGTTAAATCTTTCGTAAGAGAAGAGCATGAAGAGCATAAATTCAATAAAGTATCGGAAAGTATATATAAGGATTTTTCAAAAGCGGAAAAGATACTTGCTTTTAACGCGCCTCTTATGCAGAGCTGCATATATGTATGTATGCTTTTACTTTCGTGGTTTGGCGCAAAGATTATAATTTCAACGGCGGGTACCCCTTCGCCTATGACCACAGGGCAGCTTATAAGCCTTATATCCTATACGATGCAGATTCTTATGAGCCTTATGATGTTTTCTATGGTGCTTGTTATGATAACAATTTCAAGAGCGTCCGCAGAAAGGATCGTAGAAATTTTAGATGAGGAAAGCGATCTGCATAATCCGACGGAACCTGTTTTTTCAGTTGAAAACGGCGACGTACGTTTTGAAAACGTAAATTTCAGCTACGCCGGAGATGAAAATAAGCTTTGTCTTTATGATGTGAATCTTGACATAAAATCAGGAGAGACCGTAGGGATAATAGGGGGTACCGGAGCTTCCAAGACAAGTTTGGTCCAGCTTATACCAAGGCTTTATGACACTACCACCGGAAAAGTTATGGTAGGAGACAGAGATGTAAGAGAATATGATATAGAGGTCCTCAGGAATGAAGTTGCGGTGGTGCTTCAGAAAAATGTGTTATTCTCCGGTACTATAAAGGAAAATCTGCGTTGGGGAAATGAAAATGCTACAGATGAGGAGCTTGTAAGGGTATGTAAGCTTGCGCAGGCCGACGAGTTTATAAGAAGCTTTCCTGACGGCTACGATACATACATTGAGCAGGGAGGAACCAATGTTTCGGGAGGACAGAAGCAGAGGCTTTGTATTGCGAGGGCTCTCTTAAAGAAGCCTAAAATACTTATTCTTGACGACTCCACAAGCGCGGTGGATACCAAGACTGACGCGCTTATCAGGAAGGCTTTTAAAGAAGAGATTCCAGATACCACAAAATTTATTATCGCTCAGAGGATTTCTTCCGTAGAGGACGCGGATAAAATAATCGTGCTTGAGGGCGGAAAAATAAGCGGTATGGGTACTCACGAGGAATTGCTGCAAAGTAACGACATTTATAAGGAAGTATATTATTCACAGCAGAAAGGGGGAATGACCAATGAATAGGAGAACCATAGAGCATGAAGGACCGTCTGTAGATTCAGGCACGGTCAAAAGATTGTTAGCGTATGTTTTTAAAGGATACAAGATCAGGTTTGTGTTTGTTGTCATAAGTATAGTTATAAGCACCCTTGCCGGAGTTGCGGGTTCTCTCTTTTTGCAGACGCTTATAGACGACTATATAGAGCCGCTGCTTTTAAGTCCCTCACCTGTTTTCGACGGGTTGCTGAGGGCTGTACTGACCATGGGATTTATATATCTTCTTGGAGTTATATCCACGTTTATTTACAACAGGCTTATGGTAGTTATTGCCCAGGGTGTGTTGAAGAAAATAAGGGACGATATGTTCGCGCACATGCAGACTTTGCCTATAAGATATTTTGATACAAAGACTCATGGTGATATAATGAGTTATTATACCAACGATACGGATACTTTGAGACAGATGATATCCCAGAGCATGCCGCAGCTTTTTTCCTCATGTATAACGGTGCTTGCGTCTTTTTGCGCTATGATCTATACGAATATATATTTGACTCTGCTTATAATAGTTACTATAAGTATGGTGCTTTTTATATCGGGAAAAATAGCAAGTAAAAGTTCAGTGTTTTTTATCAGACAGCAAAAATCTATAGCGGATGTAAACGGCTATATAGAAGAGATGATAAATGGCCAGAAAGTTGTAAAGGTATTTTGCCATGAGGAAGAGGCTAAGAAGGGTTTTGACAAACTTAATGATGAGTTTAGAGAAAATGCTTATCAGGCCAATAAGTTCGCGAATATCCTCATGCCTATCATGATGAACTTAGGAAACCTGCAATACGTAATTCTTGCCATAGTCGGAGGGGCTCTTGCCATAAATGGACTGGGAGGACTTACTTTAGGTGCTATAGTTACATTTTTGCAGCTTTCAAGGAGCTTTACTAACCCGATAGGTCAGATATCCCAACAATTTAACGCTGTCATAATGGCTATAGCCGGAGCAAAACGAATTTTTTCTCTTATGGATGAGGAACCGGAGTCGGATAACGGATATGTATCCCTTGTAAACGCCCGCTATGAAAACGGTGAACTTACGGAGTGCCCTGAACGTACGGGACTTTGGGCGTGGAAGCATCCGCATCATGACGGCACTACTACCTATACGAAGCTTACCGGAGACGTGAGGATGTTTGACGTGGATTTTGGCTATACGGAAGATAAGATCGTACTCCACAATGTGACTCTTTATGCCGAACCGGGCCAGAAGGTGGCCTTTGTAGGAGCTACGGGAGCCGGAAAGACCACGATCACTAACCTTATCAATCGTTTTTATGATATAAGCGACGGTAAGATACGGTATGACGGCATAAATATAAATAAAATTAAGAAACCGGATCTGAGACGTTCTCTGGGAATTGTTTTGCAGGATACTAACCTTTTTACAGGAACGGTCATGGATAACATAAGATATGGTAAATTGGACGCTACTGACGAAGAATGTATAGCGGCTGCAAAACTTGCCAATGCCGATGATTTTATAAGACGTTTGCCGGACGGATATGATACTATGCTTACCGGAAACGGAGGAAGTCTTTCTCAGGGACAGAGGCAGCTTATTTCCATAGCCAGAGCGGCCGTTGCCGATCCTCCGGTTATGATCCTGGATGAGGCAACCTCTTCGATAGATACTCGTACGGAAGCTATCGTGCAAAAAGGAATGGATTCTTTGATGCACGGAAGGACGGTTTTTGTTATAGCCCACAGGCTTTCCACTGTACAAAATTCCGACGTTATCATGGTCCTTGAGCATGGAAGGATCATAGAAAGGGGAAGCCATGAAAAGCTGATAGAGGAAAAAGGAAAATATTATCAGCTTTATACAGGTGCTTTTGAATTGGAATAATATATCCTGGATAATATGCCCGGAATCTCTGGAAAAGGGATTTCCGGGCATTGATCATTTTTTGAAATAATTTTTGAGAAAACAAGTATATTTTACCTTATATGTGATAATACTCAAGTTAAAGAAATATTCGGAGGTATTGCATATGAACTGGGTAAAAAAAGCGTTAATAGGTTTATTTGTACTTATAGGTGTTATGGGAACAGCTGTAACTATATATTCGGAAAGTACTGTCAACGGGATATCTGAAAATATAGTAAGGCTTCATATAGTGGCAGAAAGCGACTCCGATATCGATCAGGAGATAAAGCTTAAGGTGCGCGACGAGGTCATGGAATATTTAACAGGAAAACTCGATCTGTCAGAATCCATTGAAGAAACGGTGAAAAAAATAAATGAAGAACTTCCCAATGTGGAAAAAATAGCCAGGGATGTGCTTGAAGAAAATGGACACGAGGGGGTTGCTTCTGCGCAGTATGGAAAGTTCTCCTTCCCCACGAAACAGTATGAGAACATAGAGCTTCCTGCGGGAAACTATAACGCGTTGAGGATAACCCTTGGAAGCGGTAAAGGTAAAAACTGGTGGTGTGTAGTATTTCCTCCTTTGTGCTTTGCGGATTCTGCTAATGGAAAAATAAGCGAGGAGGCGGACGAAAAGCTTAAGGAGACACTAAGCGATGACCAGTACAGTATAATTACATCTACAGACGATGACTCTCTGCCGGTAAGATTTAAATTTAAGCTAGTGGAAATGGTACAAGAAACGAAAAATATTATAGGAAATATTATTTCCGGAATTTTTGGATAAGCCTGCGCATATCATTTACCAAAAGTATGCGGGGAGGTACCAAAGAAAATTATGTTGGGTTTATCACAAAATGAAGCCAAAGAAAGGCTTGCCAAATATGGGCCTAATGTTCTCGAAGGAAAGAAGAGAACATCGGCCCTTGTTGTTTTTTTTAGTCAGTTTAAGGACTTTATGGTAATTATTCTGCTGCTGTGCATGGTGGTTTCGGCTCTTATGGGGGAAACTGTGGAAGCGGTCGCCATAGTAGCGATCGTTATTCTCAATGCTGTAATGGGTTTTGCTCAGGAATATAAAACGGAGAAAACCATGGAAGCTTTAGCGGAATTAGCGGCTCCCACAGCTAATGTATATAGGGACGGTAAGCTGATTTCAATACATGCTAGCGAAATAGTTCCCGGGGATGTAGTGGAGCTTTCTCAGGGAGATAGAGTACCTGCCGACGGAGAGCTTACGGAAATACATTCTCTTACTGCCGATGAATCTCTTTTGACGGGGGAGTCGCTGCCGGTAGAAAAAAAGAAAGCGGATAAAGCTTTTATGGGTACCATGATAAGGCAGGGAAGAGGCGTGCTTTTAGTATCAGAGACCGGGATGAGGACCGAAATGGGAAAAATAGCCGGGTTAATAGATAATTCTAAGGAAACGGAAACGCCTCTGCAAAAAAGATTGGCTCAATTGGGAAAATATATCGTAGCGGGAAGTATTCTCATATGTGTTATTGTCAGCGTACTGGGAATAATAAGAGGAGAAGAGATCCTGACTATGTTGGTTTCCGGGATAAGCCTTGCGGTGGCAGCGGTACCGGAGGGGCTTCCTGCGATAGTTACCATAGCGCTTGCTCTGGGAGTACAGCGTATGGTGAAAAAAAACGCTCTTGCAAGAAAGCTTCCCGCCATAGAAACTTTGGGCTGCGCGGGAGTAATCTGCTCCGATAAAACGGGAACTCTCACGGAAAATAAAATGACGGTACGTAAGGTATATATCGCCGGCGCCGAGGACGCAGTAGATGTCTCGGTACTTAAAGACAGGAAAAGTCCGATATATGATAAGCTTTTCAGACTTACCGAAATAGCTGTTTGCTGTAATAACGCGCAAGGAGAGACGGGAGATCCCACAGAAGTGGCCTTGATAAAAATGGCGGAAGAAAGCGGCTTTGATTTTTCAAAAAACGCCATAGAAAATATAAGGATTCACGAATATCCATTTGATTCTGAACGTAAGTGTATGTCGGTTGTAGTAAAGAAGCCCGACGGGGAAAAGTACATATTTACTAAGGGCGCTCCCGATGTGATTTTAAAAAAATGCTCAAATAAGCATACTTTTGATTCTGCTTTTTGGGCCAACCATGCTATGTGCGAAAAAGCTCTCAGAGTTTTGGCCTTTGCATACAGACGCATTAGCAATGAAGAATGGGCAGAGTTCCCGAGAAGAGATTTTGAAAACAATCTTACCTTTGTAGGAATGACAGGAATGATAGATCCGCCCAGACCGGAAGTAAAGCCGGCAGTGGCAGTATGCAGGCGCGCAGGAATAAAAATCTGTATGATTACCGGAGACCATAAGGACACAGCTTTGGCTATAGCTAAGGAGTTGGATATTTGGCGGCCTGATGATGGCGTGCTCACAGGTGCGGAAATAGATTCTATGGGGGAAAAGGAGTTTGAAAGGGCAGTTATAAAAACTACGGTATACGCAAGAGTCTTGCCAAAGCATAAGCTTATGATCGTTAAGGCTTTGAAGAAGGCGGGGTATGTGTGCGCTATGACAGGAGACGGAGTAAATGACGCTCCTGCGGTAAAAGAGGCGGATATAGGTATTGCCATGGGAAAGGCGGGGACCGATGTTACCAGAGAGGCTGCTGCGTTGGTACTTATGGATGACAATTTTTCCTCTATCGTATCAGCAGTGGAAGAGGGACGTGTAATATATAATAATATACGCAAATTTATACGATACCTTTTATCTTGTAATATAGGTGAAGTCCTTACCATGCTTCTTGCTATGATCATGGGGCTTCCTCTGCCATTGGTACCTATTCAGGTACTTTGGGTAAACCTTGCTACGGACGGACTTCCCGCTATAGCTTTAGGACTTGAGCCGGCGGAAAAGGATGTTATGGACAGACGGCCCAGAAGATCCAATGAAAATGTATTTTCGGAAGGACTGCTTGGAATGATCATCATAAGGGGAATACTTATAGGACTGTCAACCCTGACTGTTTTTGCGAGTCTGTATTATCTGAGCGGGGATATTACAAGAGCGCGTACCGCGACTTTTGCAACTTTGGTATTTTCACAGCTTGTTCATGTGTTTGAGTGTAAGTCGGAACGGCGCAGCTTGTTTGAAATACCGCTATTCAATAATATATATCTGGTAGGGGCGGTATTGTTTTCCACCGCTATGATCCTGTCTGTAATATATATTCCCGCGTTGCACTCTATTTTTAAAACTACAACGCTTTTGCCTTCGGACTGGTACTTTATTGCCGGGTTTGCATTATTAGGACCATGCTGTAACTTTATAAACCGTATCGTAAAGAAGATTGCTAACTTTTTCAGATATAGTGTTTTCAAAAGAAAGAAAACTGAAAAGGATATTCAACAATAAGAAATTTTGGCATTGATTCCAGGACTTTGTGTCCCGGAATTAATGTCTACAGGCAAAAGTAGCGGGATATGATATTGTTTATTAGATGAGTGTCCAGACCTCCTGCTTCATCGTCATATGTAATGATTAAGTTTTTCCCTTCCTTTATACCGTTGTTTCTGTATAGACGGCGCTTTTTCTCCCACTGATCCATATAATGATCGTCGTTTATCATACCAAGATGTTCCCAGTAGATCGTTTGATTTTTACGCTTGTCATATACGGTAAAGTCAGGATGTACTTTTAAGATACCGTCTGGGGTCTTTAGCTTAAGGGGTTCTTCATATCTGTACTTTATGCCTTTTGAAAAGAGAAGGGCGGCTATGACTGTTTCAGATTTTGAACGTACGCGGACTCCGTCAGCGGATATATGCTTTTTTCCTTCTTCTCTGAATGGGCAGTCAGGAGAAGAGCCTGGCGAGGCAGGGTCTGGTACGGGCAAGCCTTCATATCCGGCAAGAAATTCCGATATTTTGCTAAGCGGCCCTTTAAGCTGTGAAAGAATGAAGGAAATTGCTCCGCACTGCTCTTTCAATATTTTTCTGCGGGTGATGTCCGATTTGATAAGGTCAAGATTATCCCTCTTTATGTATTTACTTATTACCTTTCCTTTCGAACGCCATTGCAGATAGGGGTAGGGACGACCCTTGATCATCTTTGTCGATATATATCCTGCGGGAATACTATTCATTTCATTTTGCAGACAGGACAGTGTTGTGCTCAGCATATCGACTATACTAAATAGCTGTGAAAGCTCTTCCATTAGATCGCCTCCTTCATGGAAAGTATAGCAGCAGGTTTTGGAACCGAAAAGTATTTCCCTTATTTCCCGTAAAATGTCTGTGAAGTAGCGATTTATAGGAATAATGTATATTGGAAGTTATGAGACAGAAAACTTATGGCAGGATGTAAGCTTTATTGCCAAATTAACCTACAAACAGTGGCTGCGGCGGGGGGAGTGCAGGTTATTTCGCAGGCGGTTAACCTACAGAGAGGACCTGGCCTGTGTAGAAGTAGGTTAACAGAGCGGCCAGGAAGAGAGAATTTTGAATTGTTTGATAATATTGGTTGTATAAGGTCGGAAGGATATGGTATTATTAAATAGCTAAAATATCCTATAGTTAGAAAGGAAGAAGATTATGGCTTTGGGGTCTAAAAAGAAAAAGGGCGAGTATAAGGATTATATCGAGGATTTTGGTGGAAATAATTCTAATATGAAGCTCGTGTATATACTGATAGGGCTGACTGTGGTTACGGTTGCTCTGGTAGTGCTTCTTGTAATGTTTTTGAACGGAAATTTCGGTTCGGCTTCTCAGTCGGCTACGCCGAATAGGAATACTGCCGTAAGCAATACTGCTACGAGCGGCTCTGAAGCTCCTGCAAGTACGCCTACTCCTGCTATTGAAGGAGAAGTGGTATCTATATCAGGTCTGGTGGATGTGGATCAGATCCCCGTGGGGCTTGCTCCGGTATTTACTTTGGGAAGCGGCGATAAGCAGGGATATATAATAATAGATAATTCAGTAGTGTATCAGGGGGATTTGATACTTGCCAATGGAAGTACTGCCCTTACGGAAAATTATAAACCTATGAAGATATCCAATATTTACAATGAGTCGAGAAGTGACGCTATAAACTATCCTGTGGGAGTTTCGGGGTCTGCCGTTTCTATAGAGCAGAGGGCTTTATCGGCTATAGTAAATATGCTTAAGGGAGCAGAGGCCGCGGGAAACAAGAATTATTTTATTGACAAGGCTTATTCTGCAGATGACGCTGATCTGGATTACAGGACGGGATTAGCTTTTGATATAGGATTTATAAGATTGGAAGGCCAGACCGGGAAATTTGCTGAACTTCCTCAGGGCCAGTGGATAATAGAGAATGCATATCTTTATGGATTTGTTCAGAGATATACCTCAGACAAGACGGCTATTACAGGACAATCTCAGGATATGACCCATTACAGATATGTAGGATTTCCTCATTCATATGTAATGAAGGTCAATAATATGTGTATGGAGGAATATCTCCCGTGGCTCAGGACTACTCAGAAGGTAAATGTAATGATTGGAGATAAGTTGGGCTATGAAATAATGTATTTTTACGCTGATCCTACCTCTGTGGACGGAAAAACTTCCTATAAACTTTCTGATTCAGCGTATGAGGCTTATACGAGCGGCGAAGCAAGGATAACTGTTTCCGGAGATAACTTCGGGGGATTTATTGTAACTGTGATATATAATTGAAATTGATGTGTTCGGCGGATGTGTTTTTGCTCAAGCACATCCGCTATATTTTTATATTAAGGAGATAAAAATGGTTGTTTTTATTACTGGTGCGACTTCGGGATTGGGGAAATATACTGCCAGGGAATTTTTAAAAAGAGGACATAAAGTCTACGGGACTGGAAGAAGCGTTGAAAACGAGGAAAAGGACGGAATAAATTTTGTGAAACTTGATGTTTGCTCGGAGGAGTCCTGCATGGCGGCGATAGCATATGTTATTGGCAGAGAAGGAAGGATAGACGTGCTGGTAAATAACGCCGGATTCGGCGTTGCCGGAGCTGTGGAGTTTACTTCGGATACAGAAGCAAAAGCGCAGTTTGAAACAAATTTTTTTGGAATACTTAATATGTACAGAGCTGTTCTTCCGGAAATGAGGAAGGAAAAGGCGGGGAGAATCATTAACATAAGCTCGGTAGCGGCTGCTATGCCGATTCCGTTTCAGGCTATGTACAGTGCGGGAAAGGCGGCCGTTGAAACCGTTTCTCATGCGGCGTCAATGGAATTAGAGCCTTACGGGATTTCTTTCGTGAGCATAGAATTTGGAGATATGAAGACCGGTTTTACAGGGAACAGGAAGACCGCAGAAAAAGCTGAAGATGATGAAAAAGTTTATAAGGAGGTCTTTGAAAGATCTATAAAAAGGATGGAGAGAGACGAGGAAAGCGGGCCTCTGCCAGATAAGGCTGCGAGGCTGATCGTGAGAGCGGCAGCTAAAAAGAGAAGTAAGCCGTTGATTGTCTGTGGATTTAAGTATAAAATTATAGTAATGATGAGGAGATTTCTTCCCATTGGCCTAACAAACAAGCTTATTAAAATTTTTTATGCTAATTAGGAGGGTGTCATGAAAATAACCTATCTTGGAACAGCAGCATTTGAAGGAACGCCGGCAATGTATTGCAATTGTAAGGTTTGCGCTTATGCAAGGGAAAAAGGAGGACGCAATATAAGGACGAGGACTCAGGCTCTTATTGATGAGAGCCTTCTTATAGACTATCCTCCTGATACTTATGTTCACGCGGCATATGGCGCTCTGGATATGAGAAAGGTGGAAAACATAATAATAACGCATAGTCACAGCGATCATTTTTACCCAGGGGATATATCCCATAACAGGTTTCCTGCTGCTATATCTGAAAAATATAATATAATAAATCTTTTCGGAAATGAGAGGACGATAGAAAAGGTAAGAGCATTTCACGGCGACGAGAAAGGAATCAACTTTAAGTACACAGTCATACATCCTTTCGACACCTTCAGTGCGGGGAGATATACGGTAACGGCAATTGAAGCTGTGCATGACAGAAATGAAGAATGCCTGCTTTATATAGTTTTTGACGGAGAAAAGCGTTTACTCTACGGAAATGATACAGGATTCCTTACAGAAAAGGATATGGAATTTATAAAGGATATGAAATTTGACTTGATCTCTCTTGACTGTACACAGGGAATACACCGTGACGGAAATAATCATATGGGATATGAGGATGTTATTGAAATGTTTGGAAGATTTCAGAAAAATGGGAATCTGACTGATAAGACAGTGAAGGTAGCGCAGCACTTTTCCCATTATGGAGAGCTTTCTTATGATAAATACTGTGAGATATTTAAAGATTACGGGATTATACCAACGTATGACGGAATGGAAATAGACTTTTGACGGCGGTGGGGCGTATGAGAAATATAAAGCTTATAATACAATACGATGGCAGCAGATATTCCGGATGGCAAAGGCGCCCCGGAGATGAGAGGACCATTCAGTATAAGCTTGAGAACGTTATTTCAAGGATGCTTGACACAAATATTGAGATAATCGGGGCGGGACGGACGGACAGAGGCGTTCATGCCATGATGCAGACTGCAAATTTTCATATACCGGAAAGCGCTGTAACATTTACCTGCGGCGAGATGCTAGAGTATATAAATGCTCATCTGCCTTCAGATATAGCGGTAATTTCAGTATCGGAGGCCGATGAGAGATTTCACGCCAGATTTAACTGCATATCCAAGACATATGTATACAGGATAGACAACAGGAGAGTACAGGACGTTTTCCAAAGCAGGTTCAGAACCCATATACAGGAAAAACTTGACGTGGCGGCAATGAAAAAAGCAATAAAATATTTTGAGGGAGAACATGACTTTACATCATTTACTTCTCTCAAATCTAAGAATAAAAGCGCGGTAAGGACAATTTATTCCGCAGAAATAGATTATATGGAAGAGGATAGTTTTATAGATATACGTTTTTGCGGGAATGGATTTTTATATAATATGGTAAGAATAATATCCGGGACTCTTATTGAAATAGGACTGCATAAGAGGGAGGTCGAAGGCGTGCCGGGAATCTTCAGCGCTAAGGAAAGAGCGGTGGCGGGATATACGGCGCCGCCGGAGGGGCTTGTGCTTGAAAAAACAGAATATTGATAGGCGATTTGAAAAATGGGACGGTGATCGAAATAGATGATATCAATAAAACTGAAAATAAAATAAAGAAATGGTACCGTCTGGACAATGCGGCAAAAATATATCCGGCCACGGCCACCTCGGTGTGGGCCGCGGTATTCAGGGTTTCGGTAACTTTTAAAGATGAAATAGATATGGAAAAACTGCAGATTGCCCTGGAACGTACGGCAAAGAGGGCGCCGGCCATAGCTGCCCGGGTAAGAAAAGGTTTTTTCTGGTATTATATGGAGCCTCTGGACAAAAAGCCGGTGCTGCAGCCGGATGTTCAGAACCCTTGCATGAAAATGTCCGCAGATGAAAATGAGGGATTTAATTTTAGAGTGAGAGTATATGGGAAAAGAGTGGCGTTAGAGGTATATCATGCCCTTGCGGACGGAACGGGAGCTTTTATCTTTTTAAAAACTCTTGCCGCTGAATATTTAAAGCAGAAGGGCATAAACATACCTGAATATAATGGCATTTTAAACTGTGACGACCAACCGGAGCCCGAAGAAATGGAGGATGGGCATAACAAGTTTTCTCAGTTCAGGATAAATGAGAAACGGACGGATAAAAGAGCATATTATTTGAAGGGTACAAAAGAGCCTTTTGACGAGGTCCATATTACTACTGGCATATTGCCCTGCGACCAAGTAAAGAAGAGGGCCAGAGAGAAAAAGCTTACAATAACTGAATATCTTGCCGGAATATATTGCTATGTACTTTATAAAATACAGGAAGATGAAAACCCGAGAAGGAAGAGGCCTGTAATAATTTCACTGCCGGTTAACTTAAGGCCGTATTACAATTCTAAAACAATGAGGAATTTTGCCTATTTTATAAATGCGGGAATAAATCCTAACTATGGAGATTTTACTCAGGACGAGATTTTCGAAGAGATACATTACTTTTTTAAGCATTCTCTTAACGAGAAATACCTTAACGCTAAGATAAGTAAAAACGTGAGCGCCGAGAGAAATCCCATATTAAGGATAGTGCCCCGTTCTATAAAGGATGTGGCTATGAATTTTACTTATAAGTTTGTGGGAGACAGCAGAAATACCAGTACTCTTTCAAATTTGGGACTTGCGGATATTCCCGGGGAGATGAATGATCATATAGATAGATTTGACTTTATGCTCGGCCGTTCAAGATTTACAAATGTGAACTGCGCCGTTGTAGGTTTTCAAAATAAGCTTGTAATAAATTTTACCAGAGGCATAAAAGAGCCATACGTGGAAAGAGCGTTTTTCAGAGAGTTGGTTAAACGGGGGATACCTGTTGAAATAGAGAGTAATCAGGAGGTGGAATAATTGTCATATTGTGTAAATTGCGGCGTTAAGCTTGCCGAATCGGAAAAAAGCTGTCCGTTGTGCCATTGCCCTGTAGTAAATCCCATGGACTCTGAGTGCAGCCCGGAAAAGCTTGAGCATCCATATCCAAAAAGAAGGGACACAATTAAAAATATAATTGACAGAAAGTTTATAATATCAGTTATGTCTATAATATATCTGCTTCCGATAGTAATATGCATTGCGGTGGATACTCTTTTAAGAGGGCGCATGACGTGGTCGGTAATATCTACAGTTTCTGTGGTGTTATGCTGGGTGATAGTATTTTTACCTTACCTTTTGGATAAAGAACTTGCGATGTTCTATACGTCAATAGACCTTATAGTACTTGTAGGCCTGTTTTTTTCCATTGCGTGGTATGTGGGAAATTACAGGTGGGTATGGGGAATTGCCATTCCAACGGCAATTTTAGCATACGTTATAATAAATGTAACGGTATATGGCGTTTCCAGGGGATTTTTGCATAATCTGTATACGGGAGCGTTTGTTCTGGGAGCTACCGGGATATTTTGCGTAATCCTTGAAGTTCTTATATGGAATTATATAAGAAGATTTTTAGATCCGGCAAGGAACTTTGAATATTGGTCGGCCTACGTATTTATTTCCTGTATAATAATCGCGGGGCTTTTGTGTTATATTGAAAGAAAGAAGACGCTTAAAAGAGGTTTGGAGAAAAGATTCCATATCTGAGAAATATACGAAAGGAGTTTTTAAAATGGAACTTAAAAAGAGAGAGGAAATTGATGAAAAATACAAATGGAAGCTTGAGGATATATATGAAAACAATTCACTTTGGGAAGATGATCTGAAAAAACTCAGTGTACTGTGTGATGATGTTACCAAGTATAAGGGAAAGCTTTCTGAGAGCGCGGATGTTCTTTACAATGCGCTTAAGGCTCAGGATAAATTGGAGGCTCTGGCGGAAAAATTATTTGTGTACGCCAGAATGAGAAGGGATGAGGATAATACTAACGGGCTTTACCAAAGTATGACAGATCGGTGCAGCTCTGTTTTTACTTCTATCTTTGCCGCCACCTCATTTTTTGTGCCCGAGCTGACCGGCATAGACGAGAAGAAAATAAAGAGGTTTATGGAAGAGAATAAGGGGCTTTTTGAGTACAAGTTTACCTTTGAAAAAATATGGCATAATAAGGAGCACATTCTTTCGGATAAAGAGGAGGAAATACTGGCGCTTTCTTCGGAAGCAACAGACGCGGCGGGAGATATTTTTTCAATGTTTAACGACGCGGATATACGCTTTGGTAATATAAAAAATGAAGAGGGTGAAACGGTAGAGCTGACAAAGGGAAATTATACGTCTTTTTTGGAAAGCGGGAGCAGAGAAGTAAGAAGAGAGGCTTTCAATACTCTCTACAAATCCTATGAAAGTATGAGAAATACTTTAGCGGCGGCATATTCGGCGAATGTTAAGAGTGATAAATTTTATTCTGTTGTAAGGAAGTACGGTTCCTGCTTAGAGGCTTCTCTCAGCAAAAACAAAATTGACCTGTCCGTTTATGATAATCTTATAGATACTGTAAGCAGGTATATACCTAAACTGGAACATTATCTGGATGTGAGAAAGAAGATTTTGGGAGTAGAAGAACTGCATATGTACGATCTGTATGTTCCTATGGTTACTGATTTTGATAAAAAATATACTTTTGAGGAAGCTAAGGATATAGTTCTTAAGGCCCTTAGTCCTTTGGGAGAACAATATATTTCCGATTTGAAGAAGGCTTTTGAAGAAGGTTGGATAGACGTCTATGAAAATAGGGGAAAAACCAGTGGAGCGTACTCATGGGGTTCATACATGACCCATCCTTATGTTTTGATGAATTTTCAAGGAAATATTGACTCTGTATTTACTCTTGCACATGAAATGGGACATGCTATGCACTCTTATTATTCAAACCAAAATCAGCCCTATTCTTCCGCAGGATACACATTATTTGTGGCTGAGGTAGCTTCAACGGTAAACGAGACGCTGCTCATAAAGTATCTGCTTGGAAACACTGAGGATAAAAAGGAGAGGGCATATCTGCTAAATCACTATTTAGAGGAATTTAGAGGAACGGTATTCCGCCAGACAATGTTTGCTGAGTTCGAAAAAATAACTCATGAGAAGGTGGAAGCGGGAGAGGCTCTTACTACCGACGAGCTTTGCGAAATTTATTATAATCTTAATCTTAAATATTTTGGGAAAAAGGTAAATGTAGATAAGACAATTGAAATAGAGTGGGCCAGGATTCCTCATTTTTACAGAAGCTTTTATGTATATCAATATGCTACGGGTTTTTCCGCGGCTACGGCGCTTTCGGACGGTATTATAAAAGACGGCGAGCCGGCTGTGAGAAAGTATCTTAGTTTTCTGGCAAGCGGGGGATCCAAATATCCTCTTGAGCTTTTGAAGGACGCGGGCGTCGATTTGTCTACTCCCTCGGCCGTGGAGGCAGGTTTGATAAAATTCGGGGAAATGGTGGAAGAATTAGAAGGTATAGTGTAGATAGATTTAGATGGGATGAAAATTAAAAGAGCAGGAAAAATATTTTTAAAATTTTTACAGTTTTTTATCGTACTCGGCATTATCGGGGGTATGTTTTCTATGCTTATAAATTCTTATGTAAAAAGTATGGCAGAAGGAAAAATGATATCTTTTGAGGAGCTTTCTGAAAGAAAGGAAAAATATGACGCTGTAATAATTTTAGGTTCGAAGGTTTATTCCGACAGCGTTGTTTCTGGAATACTCAGAGATAGGCTGCTTGTGGGATATGAGGTGTATAGAAATGGAAACGCCGATAAAATAATTGTTTCAGGAGATCATGGCAGAGAGGATTATGACGAGGTGGTTGCCATGAAAAGATTTCTCATAGAGCAGGGAGTTCCCAGAGAGGATATTTACATGGACCACGCCGGGTTTGACACCTATGACAGTCTTTATCGGGCAAAAAACATTTTTTGCGTGGAAAGCGCGGTGGTGGTTACGCAGGAATATCATCTTTACAGAGCCGTATATATAGGAAGGAGCCTGGGGCTTGACATTCTTGGAGTAAGCTCGGATCTGAGCAATTACAGCAGGATGGGATACAATCTGGTAAGGGAATTTTTTGCCCGGAATAAAGCTTTTTTAGACACGGATATTTTTAGGAGAAAAGCAAAGATACTTGGAGAAAAAATAAGTATTTTTGAAAACAACGGACTTGTTACCGAGGATGAAAAAGCAAAAGAAATATTTGACAGTATGCAAAAGTGAGGTTTAAAAATGCCGTCAGGACAAAATCCGACGGCATTTTCCTTATGTAACGTTATAATGAAATACTGCCTGTAAATTCGTCGTTTATAACATAATATGCAGTATTTTCTTCCGGCTTGATATATACATTAATTTTCTTTATCGCGGTCTTATTGCCGGAAGCTTTAAATGCTTTCTTTACATCATCTGTGATATTCAGAGCATTTACTTCTTTATCTGCGTACTGAACGTACACAGAAGTGGAAACTTTAGCCGGAGCTTTCTTTTCTACGGCCTTGTTTACCGCGGACGGTTTTTTTTCTTTTACTGAATCCATAGTTCTCCTCCTAAAAAGTTTAAAGCATATTGGTTGTTTTATATTTTTTATTAATAAAAGCAACCTAATGCTAATAATACTACTAAAGGAAGAATTTTGCAAATTTCAGGCTTTAAATGTAAAATATTTCCACATTTCCGAAAGAACCTGAGGTGTTTATTGTTACTGTCTGTGAACAGGAAGAGCCCGGATTGGGATGATTGTCTGTTTCGCCGAATTTTATATTGTTTACTAAGTTTACAGAGGTATCTCTGGGTAGATATATTTCTAAATTTCCAAAAGAGACGTGGGCGTTTATGACTGATCCGTCGGGATTAAATCTGGTGCCGGACATATGGACACTGAGACTTCCAAATGTTGAAGAGAAATCTCCATAGGTAAAGTTCTGAGCATTTATGTCAGAGGAGCTTTCGGAAAAAAAACAATGCCTTTTTATATTATCGCCGTTCAGACTTTCGTTTTTAAAATTTTTTTTTGGGAGCTTGAATTTTTTGGGAAATAAGATTTCCATTCCTATATATATTACGAATATGGCGGCGCCAACTTTCCACATGGAGACGTCCGACATGAAAGATACGTCAAGATTTTTTAAAAGAAAAAGGGTTCCAAACGCCGCAAGCGCGATAGGAAAGGGCAGAGAACTGTTCCTGTCTAAAAGCATACCTATAGCCGCGATTATTAAAAGCACCGGCCAGTATGAAAATATGTTTGACGGAAGCGCCAAGACATTAAAGAGAGACAGAAGTAAAAAAATTCCCAAAACTATAAAAATTATTCCAAATAAGAATTTTTTCGCAGTCATAAAATAAATCCCCCCATCTATCAAAATAAATATTATGTAATAATATATTGACACAGACTGGCTTTGTTGTCAATCAATTTAACTAATGTGCAAATTTCCGCATTTTTGTATGGATTTCTATTTTGGGATGTGCTATAATGACAACATTCGGGGCATTAGCGCAGTTGGGAGCGCATCACACTGGCAGTGTGGGGGTCGTGGGTTCAAGTCCCATATGCTCCACCAGAAATGCTGCGGCGCTTTTGCGCCGTGGGTTATTTTGTCCGGGCGATTAGCTCAGTTGGGAGAGCGCTGCGTTCGCAACGCAGAGGTCGAGGGTTCAAGTCCCTTATCGTCCACCATAATAGATAAACCTGTTTCAAAGATAAAATGAAACAGGTTTATTTGTTTTTAAGGGAAAAATGCGATTTTAAGCAGAAATCCGCTGATAAATTCATAAATAGAATGAAAAGCTGCTGTTTCAAACATGAATGTTTTTAGGTTTGAAAAAGGCAGCTTTTTTTAACGGCAAGTGAAACATCAAAATAATCATGTTTGAAAGGAGCGAATGTTATGATGATTCCGTATGGATATTTGAAAGATATAAACGGTGAAATCCGAATCGACGAAGAAAAAGCAAAAACAGTCCGACTGATCTATAACCTCTATCTTGAGGGGCTGAGTTTGAACAGAATAGCAGCGTATCTATTTCATGAAAAGATCGCTTCTCCATCAGGAAAAGAAAAATGGACTGTTCAGGCTATTGATAATCTGTTATCCAATCAAAAATACACCTATATAGTCTCTCCTGAAATCTATGTGAAAGCACAGCTTGAAAAACAAAAGAGGACAAACCAATCTTCTGCTCATAAACGAAAGAACGTTCGGTACAACTCCAATGATGTACTGAGCGGCCTTTTAGTTTGCGGAGAGTGCGGAAGAAATTATCGGCGCATTATAAGAAAAGACGGCAACATAGTATGGCGATGCGCAGACAGAGTGGATAACGGAAGACAGGCAACCTGCCAAAATATTTATACGATTTCAGAAGTCGAAATAAAGAACATCATCTGCAATTACCTTGAAATAGAAAAATTTGACGATGTAACGGTAAAGAATCACCTTGAGCGTATTGAAATCACTCGTGATGAAATCATTTTAATACCTAAATTAGAATATCTCTTCGACACGTTAGTTGAAAAAGTAAACGCAACCGCG
>CASDQQ010000068.1 GCA_949282945.1 uncultured Eubacteriales bacterium | reverse complement strand
CTGCCGTCTTTTATAAAAAAGTATTCTCCCGATCCAGGTATTATTAATTCGTTCTCCTTTATATCCGAATTTGTTTCTATATCCGTCCAGGTTTTTATAAGTCCCTGTGCGCTTGTGGGTAAAAATATCCCCACCTGATATTTCCCGAACTGAAAGGTTCCGTTAAATACTATACTCTCGCCGCTGTCGTCTTTTGTCCTCGTCATACTTTCAAGATGGTTCTTATCAAATATGATCGACCCTGTGTTGCCTCTGCCGGGGTCTAAAGCCAGAGCGGTTTTCGAATCCGCCCCGGTCTTTCTTATATATATATAATTTTCCTCCGGCTCGTAACTGACAGTATAACTTCCCGTTTCCATGGAAAAGGCCTTTATTTCCGTAGTTTCCTTTATGTTTTGCTCATCATCTCCGCCGCCTGTGCCTGTGCAGGCAGAAAAAACAACAGGAAATATCAGGGATAACGCTATGCATTTTATTTTCAATTTAAATTTGCTCATTTTTATGTCCCGTTCCTTGATTTATTGTTTGCCTTTTACATTTACATTTTTCAAAATTATTATGCTCGCCGCGGATAACAACAACATAAGGCCAAATATTGAATATACCAATGTGTCTCCGGTAACCGCGGGAGTTTCACCCGTATTCTGAGATGATACCTGGCCTATTTCCAACCAGTTCAGCTTAACGGTCTTACCCGGTTCTCCGTTTACATATAAAGTCGCTTTATCTATGGTAAGCTCCTCTTTCGAAGTGTCTACGCCTGCGTCTGCAAGTAATTTTGAAAAATCTGCCTTACCTTCATATTTATTACCACTATTTTCAAAATCATTTGTTTCACTGTCTTTTGCAAGCTTAATTTCTTTTCCATCCACGATAAGGGATATCGCAAACTCCTCAGCCTCTAGCTCAAAATCATAAAACAGATATTTAAAATCGCTTGTTTTGATCTTTATTTTTTCTTCCGCATATTCGCCTCTTACTGATTCTTCTGGCGCGACACCGTCCTTTTTCCTTATAATAAGGGATCCTCCGGACTCTTCGCCAATCATGTACGCTCCGTCTTCAGAAAGAGGCCCGTTATTTCTGTCGTTCCAGGTAAGCCATTTATCGGCCTTAAGTGAAAATACAAATGATTCGCTCTCCGGCTCCTGAGGCTCTTGTGTAGCAGTAGGCTCCGGTTCCTTTGTTGGCTCTTGTGTAGGTTCGGGATCAGGTGTTTCTTCAGAGCTCTTATTTTTAATGCTTATCTCTCTGATAGTAACAGGTTGGCTGTGAGGTCCATTTACGTATATAGTTATTCCATCGATAGTTACTATATCATTCTGACCTAATATTTCATTATCTTTAAGAAGCTTTGAAAAATCAATTTCTCCTTTATGCACATTATCCGTTCCGGCGCCAAAAGCTTTGTTATCGGCGTCATTAGCTATTTTTATATTCTTTCCGTCAATTGAAAACTCTATCACAAACTCACTGCTCTCTATAGTCAGATCATAATAGAGATATTTATTCTCTGAAATACTCAGTTCAATGGCTTCTCCGCTATATACACCTCTTACAGACTCTCCGTCGGATACTCCCTCTTTTTTCTGTATTATAAGAGT
>CASDQQ010000067.1 GCA_949282945.1 uncultured Eubacteriales bacterium | reverse complement strand
AGGCTTTATATTTTTATGATAGTAATTGTAGGTTATAGGTTCCTGATCAGAAAGCATTTCTCCGTCGGTTACGTCAGCCAGGAACAAAGTGTGGGTTCCTATATCCATTGAAGATATGACTTTGCCTGATATGAAAGCGTTAGAATAATCCGGAAGATATATCATGCCGTTTTCAGAACGGCTGAAGGATATAGAGGAGAATTTATCCGAGGTACGTCCGCTTTGAAATCCGAAATTTTTAAATACATCAAATTTTACTCTTGTGTCCAAAATCGATATATTAAATACTCCGGTATCTGAAATCATATCGTGTGTATAGTTTTTTTTGCTTACGGTAATGGTTATTCTGTTGGGAGTGTCGGTGACCTGAGAAGCAGTGTTTATTATACAACCATTATCTTTATATTCGTTTTTAGAAGTGAGCACGTAAAGACCGTAACTTATTTGAAACATTGCTTTATTATCCATGATTATTAGCCTCCTTGAAAAAAATATATATTAATTTTGCCAGATACAGGCGGGTTTTGTCAACTTAAGGCAATATTAAAAAGCATGATATATTATTTGACAGAGGATATATATTTATGTCAGAATATATGTATATTTTTAAAAATTCGAATATGCGGGGGTTTGGATATGGGAAAATTGTTTTGCGTCATAGACGAAAGCGGGAAATACGGAAGCCTGGTGGTAAGAGCCGTGAGGGAATGGGCCGAAGATACCGGAGAAATATGTTTTTCCGACAAGGGCAAAGATGATGATTACAACCTGTATATAAATAATTACATAATAGAAACTGACTTTGAAGTCTATTGCCGGTTATCAGAAAAATATAGAGATAAAGCGGAGGGGATACTGCTTGATACAGAGGAAAAATATGGGTTTTTAAAATTTTATGATACTAAGGATATAAAAAGCTGTATTGAGAGTATCGTCAGCGAAGAGTTTCTGGATTATAAAAATCCGGAATATGATTTTTCAAAATATAAACTTTCAGAAGAAAAGCCTGAAGATATCCATAAAGAAAGTGATACGCTCCAAATGGAAAATACTGGAGACGTAAAGAATGCAAAAAAGAAGAAAAACAGTATTATTTATAAAATAGTAATACCGGTTACCGCAGTGTTTATATTGGCGGCTTTTGTATTGACCGGTGTTTTGATATTAAGCAGAAATAGAGAAGAAATCAGAGAAGGGATCGGATTTTTGCTTGTTGGCGATAATATTGCCATAGCAAGCTCAAAAAAATTTTACGGGGAGTTTGATATAGAAAGAAGCAAAAAATCTCTTGATGGAACAAAAGCCGCTGTGCTGTGCCTGGAACGCGAGGGAAAATACGGAAGCAGGAAAAGTCTTTATTTTGCCGATTCGGAGAGATTTGAGGAGATTGACCAAGGAGAAATAGTTTCTTTTGGAATCTCTGATTCGGGGGAATATATTTTTTATATCAAGAGAGAAGTAGTAAAATGCTTTTTATGCAAATATGATACAGCGAGAAATAAAATTACAAAAAAAGATATCTCCAGTATTATAGGTGTTAGCAATTACGGAGAAGTTCATGTTTCTCCAAATGGAGATTATGCTGTGGTACATTTTATAGGAGAGGAGGAAACCCCGACTACGATCCTTATTGATTCCAGGGACAATATTGAACTATATAAAAATTTAGGAAATATTATAGCATTAAGAGATGATGGGAAAATTTATTGTAATCAAAGTGGATTTGATGTTTCGATAGCAGATAAAAGCGGGGTAAAAAGTGTTTTTACGGCAGATTCTTTTTACCCTGTTAGTATTTATTTAAATTCAGATTATAAAGAAATGCTCATTTTTAATCAGAACAGGGTGTTTTTGTATTCCGGCCATAAGGATGAACTTACAAGGATTGGGACTGCCGAAGGATCGCCTATACTCGAACAAAATATTTCTTTTAACTTTGTTTCAGGCGCAGAGGTTATAGGAGTAAAGAACTTTGAAGGAATTGTATTTTATGAAAGAGTCTCCGGAAGTATGCCGTTATATAATTTGTATATAATAAAAAACGGAAAATTAGAAAATCTTCTATCTGAGTCTGCGGAAGTCCCTATGTATTTGTGCGGAAATACATTATATAGTTTTGGAAATTATGGCGATGTATATAAAGTTGATATTAAAAATAAAGAAAAAACAGAATTATTTAGTATTCCAGGAGCTTATGCTATTGATTTTACTCAAAAAGGGATATATTTTTCAAGTTATTTGGGAGATATAATTTATAAAGATTATATGGGAAACGAAAAAACTGTATATGAAAGTGTAAATGGACAGAATACAATAAGTGAAAGATATAAAGTGGACCCAATCAGCAATGAATGTTATTTTTTAAATACTGAAGAGGAGCATTATGCCAATGAGTATGCCGGACTTGCGGGGGAGCTTTACTATTCACTGGACGGCAGCGAATGTAAAAAAATATTGGATTTGAGAGAGGTTGAACGAAATATGTCAGATAAGATAGAGTCTGCTCAGCTTTTTAAAGAGAAAAACGGAATTTATCTTGTGGTTGATTTTTCAGAAGGAGATTATCAGATATATTATCTTGACGGAGATTCGGCAAAGCTTTTGAATTAATGGTCATACTAAATAAAAGGTATCTGCGGATAAAAGCGCAGATACCTTTTTATAAACAGATCATTCCTGTATGCCAGGTATTTTGGGCAATGCGGCAAACCCCTTTTCCAGATCCTCGTCGGTAGGTATATAATCGGACATTTCTCCGGCATTATATGAGGCATATGCGTTCATGTCAAAATAACCGGTTCCGGTAAGTCCGAAGAGAATTGTTTTGGCTTCACCGGTCTCTTTGCATTTCAGAGCTTCATCTATAGCTACCCGTATTGCGTGGGACGACTCAGGAGCCGGAAGAATAGTCTCATATTTAGCGAAAAAGGAAGCGGCGTCAAAAACCTTTGTCTGCTCTACGGCCCTTGCCTCGTTAAGCTGTCCGTCGTGATACAGCTTGGATATTATGGGAGACATCCCATGGTAGCGGAGTCCTCCCGCATGATTTGCGGAGGGTATAAACTGACTGCCCAGAGTGTACATTTTTGCAAGGGGAGTGACCATTCCGGTATCACAGAAATCATATGCATATTTACCTCTCGTAAGAGAAGGACAGGAAGCCGGTTCTACCGCTATAAAATATGGATTGGCTTTGCCTGTAAGTTTATCGCCCATAAACGGCGCCATGAGACCTCCCAAGTTGGAACCACCGCCAGCGCAACCGATAATAATATCCGGATATTCTCCTATTTTTTCAAAAGCTTTATGAGTTTCCAATCCTATTATTGACTGATGTAAAAGGACCTGATCAAGAACAGAACCCAGTACGTACCGGCAGTTTGGAGTCTTGACCGCGGTCTCAACTGCCTCTGAGATAGCGCAGCCGAGGCTTCCGCCGGTATCCGGATCCTTTTCAAGGATTTTACGCCCGGCTTCTGTAGTATCGGAGGGACTTGGGAGTATTTTGGCTCCAAAAGTTTCTATTACCGACTTTCTGAAAGGCTTTTGCATAAACGACACCTTTACCATATATACGGTAAGATCAACGCCGAAAAATGAAGATGCCATAGCAAGCGCCGTTCCCCATTGTCCCGCACCTGTTTCTGTGGTAAGGCTGGTAATACCCTGCTTTTTAGCGTAATACACCTGAGCCGCGGCAGAATTCAGCTTATGGCTTCCCGAAGTATTATTTCCTTCAAACTTATAATAGATCTTTGCCGGTGTTCCTAATGCCTTTTCAAGATTATATGCCCTTATTAAGGGAGACGGTCTGAAAACCTTGTAAAAATCCTGGATCTCTTCCGGAATATCTATATATCTGCTAGTACAGTCTAGTTCCTGTTTTGCAAGCTCTTCACAGACAATAGGAGTCAGGTCCTCTACTTTGATAGGCTTCATTGTTCCCGGATTTATATACGGATCGTGCTGCTCTTTCATATCGGCTTTTACATTATACCATTTAGTAGGCATTTCCTTTTCTGTCAAATATGTTCTGTACGGTACTTTGCTCATTTTTAAATCTCCTTTTCAAAAAAATTTTTGTAATAAAAAAACTCTTGTCTCTATAAATTCATAGGGACAAGAGTATACAAATCAATCTCCTGCGGTGCCACCCAAATTGGTCCGTCCATCAACAGACCCGCTCTTTTAGGTTCTTACTCCCCGGCCCATTCGGTTAAGGTCCAAATACCGCATTCCCATCATCGGCGGCTCTCTTAAAAATGAAATTCTCAACTTACTTGTTCGGTTCATCGCTCGACAATATTTAATTGAGCTATATTCTAAATGCAGAAAAAATTTTTGTCAATAGTTTTTTTGAAAAAATTTTTCTGCTTGTTAAGTGAAAAAGTAAATGCAACCAAACAGTTGCGTTTACAATTTCCAAACCGAAAAATTTAATGTATATCT
The DNA here is from genome assembly GCA_949282945.1 of uncultured Eubacteriales bacterium. Taxonomy (GTDB): domain Bacteria; phylum Bacillota; class Clostridia; order UBA1212; family CASDQQ01; genus CASDQQ01. Next base: position 67 of record CASDQQ010000067.1, on the reverse strand, counting down.
TCCATTATGTCTAAGTTGCATTTTGTATTTCCTTATCCAGTGATATATATTCTTCTTGTGTTTGCCG
>CASDQQ010000066.1 GCA_949282945.1 uncultured Eubacteriales bacterium | reverse complement strand
GTTCGTGATGTGCCATTTTGGAAATCCGTGGCTCATGGACGCGGCGGCGGTGGTTGAAAAAAATGAGAACGTGGCGGCGGATCTTTCGGGGCTTTTGGAGGGAAAGATCGACTTTCCGGCGCTTTTAAAGAAGCAGAGGGGCTATTTTGACGCGTTAAAGACCTGGATCTCCTACTGTGACGATTACAAGAAATTCATGTTCGGCACTGACTGGCCCTTAGCCAATTACTATGACTATGTGGAAATGGTAAAATGGTTGATCCCGGAGGAGGAATGGGAGCAGGTATTCTATAAGACGGCAGAAGCGGTTTATCAGCTGGTGGAGAGGTAAGGGAGCATAAGGTTGTGCTTCATAAACTCCAGCTCCTGACGGTGAAAATTTAACGGTTAAAATGCGAGATGGCTCTCTTAAGAGGGAGCCATCTATCAATAAAAATATGATTTTAGATCGTTTGACGGGAAGGGCTGTCTAACATGGTATGAATATAAGTCCGCAGTCCGTCTTCTGTATCGATTCTGTATTTTTGATGAACAGAAATATAGTATTGCATAATCTGCTTTTGCGGAAGCGGTTCATTAGAAGGAATTTTGTCGCCGTATCCTTTTCGCGCCTCTATCCATGGGAGTTCATTATGTGTTATTTTTTCCAGAACTTTTCCGCCATAGATACCGAATGTATTTGTAATAAGATCGATCACCCGTTTTTCGCTGTCTGTCAGCGCGTCTTTTGTCCCTTTCAGCAGTACAAAACGGGCGTCATCGATTGGATCATATTTGAAATCTTTAAATAGATTGTACACTTCAGGATAAACCGGGCCATGAACCCAAGCTTGACAATCTTCAATAAAAATAGGTTTTCCGTATAAAGCGGAATAGGTTCCCTGGATAAAATAGAGTAGTTTCTGGAGCGTAAGCGGTGTTACTTCTTCTAGCCTTTCAAATACATAGGCGATCACCCCAAGCATTTTATCGGAAACAGAAAATAGACGCTCTGTATTTTCGGCTGCTGTCATTGCTTTTTTAAATGCTGCATAGGTTAGTTTATTACGATTTTTCATGAGCATTTGTTTCATATACGATGGAGACGTCAGAGCAGCTTTTATTATATCAGAATAGTCTTTAGAAGGTACCTGACCCTCCAGATACCGCGGTATCGTTACTTCTCCAAATCCAAGTGCCTGTGACAGAGGCGTTTTGCCGATGTTATAGATCTTCATAAGCTTTCGTATATCATCGACGGAGGCAAGGCCTTCTGCCGTTCTGTACTGCTCGTCAATTTCCGCAATATTTTTATCTATCAGACCTGGAATATTCATTTCTTCACCGCATTCCTGACAGATAGCAACCGTGATTTTAAACGTGTAGGCTTTATTGCGGATATTCTTTACAATGCTTTTTTCCCGCAGATCATATTTGGTTTCTTTTCTGCAATTGATACAAAAATCCCTTTTTTCCTTTCCTGCCATAAATGTCACCCCTATTTAAAATAGTATGTAAGCGGATGCTTCTGCTCATGGAATGATAATTACAAAAAGGTTTTTTAGTTTATTAAATTTGTTTTTTCATTTGAATTTTCCCTTCGCCGGTAGAATGCATAATGCCAGTTTAGTTCCGCGCCGAGAAAGAGGATGCAGATGCAGAAATAAAGCCACAGCATCATCAGGATGACGGCCGTTAAGCTGCCGTACGCGATGGTATAATTTCCAAAATACTCGAAATAAATGGAAAAGGC
>CASDQQ010000065.1 GCA_949282945.1 uncultured Eubacteriales bacterium | reverse complement strand
TTTGAAACCAAAAATTCTCCCATTATCACGCCTATCCATGTCATACCCACATTTATTTTTATAGTTGATATGAGGGAAGGAACGCTTGCCGGAAGTACCACTTTTGTCAGAATCTGTATTTTTTTTGCGCCAAAGCACTTTAAAAGGGTTATTTTGGCGGGTTCTACCTGGGAAAAACCGTTGGCAAGGCCCATTACAGTCACTATTACGCTTATAAGCAGGGTCATAACTATTATAGCCGATTCTCCGGCGCCGGCCCATACTATTATGATAGGGCCGAGAGCTATCTTTGGCAGTGAATTTAAGACTACAAGATAAGGTTCTATTATTTTGGAAAAAGTCTGAGAGGACCATATCATTATTGAAAGTACAAAACCTATAGTTATTCCCAGAATAAATCCTATAATAGTCTCTCTCAGGGTTACCCATATATGATAGAAAAAGGTTCCTCCTTCAAAAAGGCTTATTATCATAGCAAATATTCTTGAGGGCGAGGAGAAAATGAAGGTGTCTATAAGCTTGAGATATGCCGCCAGCTCCCAAAAGCCTATTATGGCAAAAAGGACCATCCACCTTACTAAAATTATAAATATATTTTTACGCCTGATTTTCCTTAGAAAATCCTGCTGTTCTTTGCTTATTTCAATATTTGATTTATTTTGTTTTCTCATTTATTCAAGCTCCTTCCATATTTCATTAAAATATTGAGGAAAGAGGGGTGACTTACGTCTTTCCAATGGGGAAAGGCCGGGTAGATCTATTTCATATATGCGTTTTAAACTGGCCGGTCTTGCTGACAAAACTATGATTCTGTCAGCCATGGAAATAGCCTCGGAAATGTCATGGGTAACCAGTAAGGCTGTTTTCCCTTCTTTTTTTATTATTTCCGCTATTTCATCGGAAACTGTCAATCTGGTTTGATAGTCGAGCGCGGAAAAAGGTTCATCCAGAAGAAGTATATCCGGGGATACGGCAAGAGTCCTTATAAGGGCCGCTCTCTGGCGCATGCCGCCGGAAAGCTGACGGGGATAAAAATTTTTAAAACCTCCGAGGCCGTATCTCTCTAAAAGATTATTTACATTACGCTTTGTTTCGTCATTTAATTTGTGCTGAACTTCAAGTCCCAGCACGGCGTTTTTCCATATGGTGCGCCATTCGAAAAGCTGATCCTGCTGGAGCATATAGGCTACTTTTTGAGAGGGTTCCGTTACCGGAACCCCATATAGTTCAATAGTACCGGATGAAGGGGTGATAAGCCCTGATATCAGTGAAAGTATGGTGGATTTTCCGCATCCGGACGGCCCCACTATTCCTATAAATTCACCTTCGTTGACGTTCAGATTTAAATTATTGACAGCTAATGTTTCGCCTTCTGTTGTATGATATCTGTAATTTACGTTTGAAAAATTAACTGCAATATTACTCATTTTATTCTTTCAACCTTTCTTAAAAACTATTTTACAGCTTTGTCGGCATAGCTGTTGTCAACCAGTTTTTCATAAGGAACTTTCTCAGAAAGTTCGCCGGCGTCTATCATGATATCCTGGAAAGTGTCGAAGGTTTCTTCGTCAAGGTGAGGATTTGCTTTCCACGCGTCTATATCTTTATATCTTTGAACGGCGGCGGTTATCGTTTCCATTGACGTACCCTCAAAGGATTTGCTTATTGCTGAAGCTATTTCCTCCGCACTGTGAGTATTTACCCACTGCTGAGCTTTATATATGACTTTAAGAAATTTTTCTACGGTTTCTGAGTTGTTTTTTGCATAGTCCTGACTTACCATATATACGGTATATGGAATATATCCGCTAGCTTCTCCTAAAGAGGCCAGAACATAGCCTACTCCCGCTAGCTGAGCCTCAGAAGCAGTAGGCTCAAAAAGTGTAACATAGTCGGCTGTCCCGCCTTCAAAGGCTCCTGCCATTACGTCAAATTGTACATTTGTCAATACTTCCGCGTCTACATTGGGGGTTATTCCGTTTTTCTTGAGTATATATTCAAATATCATAAGAGGCATACCTCCGGCGCGGCCGCCTATTATTGATTTACCTCTTAAATTATCCCATGAAAAGTCCTTTTCATCATATCTGCCTACTAGAAATGAACCGTCTCTTTGAGTGAGCTGACCGATAATCTTCGGATAATCCTCTTTACCTTCTTTATATACGTATATTGCCGCTTCTGAACCCATTAAACCGATATCCGCCTGCCCTGCGAGCACGGCCGTCATGGATTTGTCTGCTCCTCCGCCGTTGTAAAGCTCTATCTCTATGCCGGCCTCTTCAAAAAAGCCAAGATTAATAGCTACATACTGAGGAGCATAAAATATGGAGTGGGTCACTTCGTTTACTCTTATAACCGTTTTTCCGTCTTTTTCGGTACCGTTTGAGCAGGAAACGACTCCTAAAAGAAGACAGAAAGCTGTAATTAATAAAATGATTTTTTTAAACATAATTACCTCCGTTTTATAATTTATTACAGTCTATTCAAAGTAAACCGGTGTGGTGTATAATTAAAAACGACTAATTTTGTAAGGAGTTTATTATGATCATAAAAAAAGCTGAATTTATTGTTTCGGCCGTGAGACAAGAACAATATCCGGACACGGAAAATCCAGACATAGCGTTTGTAGGTCGTTCTAATGTGGGAAAGTCCACACTTTTGAATGCTCTGTGCAATAGGAAAAATCTTGCAAAATGCGGAAAGACGCCTGGAGTAACGGCGCTTGTAAATTTCTTTAATATTAATGACGAGCTTAATTTCGTGGATCTTCCGGGCTACGGTTACGCGGCTTCCGCCAAGGGAGAACGGGACTCCTGGGCTGAAATAATAAATACCTATTTTGAGGAGAGAGAGCAGCTTCAATTTATTATGATGCTTGTGGATATAAGACATGAACCTAGCGAGGACGACTGCGTGATGTACAATTGGATAAGATATAGTGAAAAGCCCCACGCGGTGGTCGTCACAAAGAAAGATAAGATAAAAAGGAGCCAGGTAAGAAAACAGATCGATTTGATAAAAAATAAGCTCCAGATACCCGCCAATATACCTGTGGTCCCGGTGTCGTCGGATAAAAGGGAAGGCATCGAGGAGGTCTGGGAAATAATAGAGGATAGTATTGATAAATAGCAGGAACAGTCTGTTTAATGAAATTTTTTGCTTACATTATTTGATTTGGCTGCGATATAATGATAAAATATTTTATATGACGTTGGTGGGGTGTAGATTTGTTTTATATAGGACAGTTTTGTGATGCGTATTTACCTGTGGTAGACGGGGTTATAATGGTTGTCAAGCATTATTCTGAATTGATAAATAAATATTACGGAAAATGCAGTATCGTGGCGCCGGAGGTTCCCAATTATAAAGATGACGGAGAATTGGATGTTATAAGGATCAAATCTATACCTATTCCCAAAAGGGCGCCTTACAGATATGCTATCCCTGAATTGCATAAGTCGGCCGTAGATAAAATAATGTCATGCCGGTTTGACCTTATTCATACTCACAGTCCGTTTGGAATAAGCCAGTACGGACTTAAGGTTGCTAAAAGAAGAGACATTCCGATTATTTCTACATTTCATTCCAAGTATTACGATGATTTTAAACAGGTCTTAAAGGTAGATTCTTTTGCCCAGATAGCAGTTAATTATATTATTGAGTATTATAATCAGGTGGATCAGGTATGGACGGTAAACAATTCTACCGCCCAAACGCTGAAAGACTACGGGTATAAAGGCAGCATAAATGTTATACCCAACGGTTCTGATATGGTATATCCTCAAAATGCCGATGAACTTATAGATAGAGCGGCAAATAAATATAATATACCCCGGGACAAACCGGTATTTATATTTGTTGGTCAGATGATATGGCAGAAAAATATTAAAAATATTATTCTTGCCATGGCCTATATTAAAAAGAGCGGCTTTGAATTTAAAATGATAATGGTGGGCAAGGGCAGCGCCGAGGAAGAGATAAAAGAACTGGTCAGAAAAGAAGGGCTTTGGGAAAATTTTATTTTTACAGGCGTCGTCTATGATAGAAACGAACTTTCCGGGCTTTATATGTCGGCAGACATTTTTGTTTTTCCGTCCATATACGATAATGCTCCGCTTGTAGTCAAGGAAGCGGCCGGACTTGGACTTCCGGCTTTGGTCATAAGAAATTCCAACGCTTCCGAGGGAATAGAGGACTGTGTAAACGGCTTCATATCTGAGGACGGTTTTGAAAATATAGGAAATAAGATAGTTGATATATATAAAAGCGGCGTTGATAAAAAGGCGGTGGGAAAGCGTGCTGCGGATACGCTGCCGGTTTCATGGGAAAAGGTCGTGGAAGAGGTTTACGGGAGATATACCGAGCTTATAAAGTTTAAAAACAAGTTAAGATAAAAGAAAGGACGTACAAATGAAAAAGACTTTAGCTACAGAAATTTTTTTGACATTGTTATTTATGATCGCGGGTATAGCGGGTATGTATTTCTTAAACGGAAATGAAAAAGCCTGGTTACTTCCAATATATACCGCTATTATCTTACTTGCCTATATTGTAAGGTGGGAATTCGTTTTATCAGCCGGATTTCTTATGCCGCTGATTTCCTATCTTTTGAGTTTTAACGGCGCTTTCCAGGTCGTGCCTCTTATTATTTTTATTGCTGAAATTATTGCCACTGGATTGTTTATATATTTTCCGTACGAAAAATGGAATTTTGGAATACAGCCGTCGCTTGTGACCGGTATTTTTCTCGGAAGACTGTTCGGAGGAATAGCCGCCTGGCTTATAAAGCTTATATTTTCGGAAGGAAGTTTCGGAAATTTGTATAGCTATACGGTAGATTCTCTTGTGGGAGATATTAAGGGGATAGCAGTGCAGCTTGCTTTTGTACCGCTTATCGTGCTTTTGCTTAATAAGCTTTTCGGAATTAAAAAGAGAAGATGAGGTAGTGTGCTATGAAAAATAATTTTTGTGTGTTGATCCCGGCATATAAGCCGGGAGAATGCCTTATAGATCTGGTAAAGGAAATAAGACTGAAACTGGGATGTCAGTGCGTTGTGGTGGACGATGGAAGCGGGAATGAGTATAAAAAGATCTTTGATGAATTGAGGCTCATTTCAGGCTGCCATGTGATAGGTTATGAGAAAAACGGCGGAAAAGGACATGCTCTGAAAACAGGCTTTAAGTTTTGTATGGAAAAATACAGCGGGGACAAGTCTTTTGAAGGGGTAGTTACGGCGGATGCGGACGGACAGCATTTGATAAAGGATATTTTTCAAGTAGGAAAGGAGCTTTCTGAGAATCCGGATTCTTTAATAATGGGGGTGAGGAGCTTCGGAAAAAATGTGCCTCTTAGGAGTAAGCTTGGCAATAATATTACTATATTTGTTTACCGAATAGCCAGCGGTATAAAGATTTCAGATACACAGACCGGACTCAGAGGCATACCGGCAAAATATTTGGAGCAAATGATCTCTCTTGAAGGCGAGCGGTATGAATATGAAATGAATATGCTCCTTAAGCTTAAAGATATGGGGCTTGGGGTCAGAGAGGTAACTATAGAAACTGTTTATATAGATGATAACAGCAGCTCACATTTTAATACTATAAAAGATTCTGCCAAGATATACGGTCTGATATTCAGAAAAGCTTATATTTTTAAATATATATTATCTTCTCTGGCGGCTTTTATAGTAGATTATATTGTGTATGTCATGTTGTTCTCAACAGGGCTCATGACATCTAAAAACGCTACTATTCCGGCCAGGGTTGTCAGCTCAATTTTTAACTTTGCTGTTAATAAAAAGTTTGTTTTTAACAGCAATAAAGGTACCAGAAGTTATTTTACCCAGGGAGCAGGATACTTTTTGTTGGTGATTTTTAATTTGTTTGTTATTGTAAGGCCTGTTAATATGCTGCTTGTAAGTCTTGGTATCAGCGAGTATATTTCTCAGCCGATAGCTAATGTTATACAGTTTATAATAAGTTATGTAGTCCAAAAACTGATTATTTTCAGAATAAAAAAGAAATAGTGCAGAGTGAATATTTAAAAAAGGCTGCCGACCATTAAAAGTATCGGCAGCCTTTTTAGTAAGATTTTTACTGTTATATTCCAGGAGGTTCCGTGTTATCGGGACCTTCAGTATTGTCTCCGGGTGTCGTCGCAGGATCCGTGACGCCCGGATCATCCGGAGTATTTGTGGGTCCGGTAGGATCGGTGGGATTTGTTGGGTTGGAAGGATCAGATGGATCGGTAGGTTCTGGATCTGTAGGCTCCTGAACCGGAGTATGGACGGTACAGGTATCGGTTGGAGCCAGATATTTTAAGTCTCCGGGTTTGGGTGTAGTGCTGTATGGCGCGCTGTAATCAAAGGGACGAATTAACAGTACCTTGGTAGTATGGGAAGTACATCCGCTGTTTGCCAGTTTTCCGCTTTCGTTGCATATGGTTACTTCAACATGATTTGTACAGTAAGATGTGGGAATCAGGGAAGAAGATGAAGAGTAGTATTCTGTGGTGGTCTGATCTCCTCTTGGGTCCCTGGCGCACAGGTCGGTAGCTAAAAGCCCGGAGTATTTGCATATTTTTTTGGATACTATTTGGGAAGGTACTGTAAATTCAGAAGTTGTTCTATTTTTGTAAATCTCTTGCATAACCTTATTCCATATTACAGTACTTTGTCCGCTGTTTTTACTGTCTAAATATTCGTTGCTGTCAAAGCCGTACCAAGTGGCTCCTACATAATCGGGGGTGTATCCTACAAACCAGGAGTCCCTGTAATTGTCGGTAGTACCTGTTTTCCCCGCCACGGGCACGGTAGCGCCGTCTTTATCTTTTACGTCTATTTTACCTTTTGCGGTCCCTTCAGTTACGACCTTCTGCATTGCGGTGGTCATTAGATAAGGCGTGGTCTCTTCGCTGCATATAAGCTTTGCTTCGGAAGTGTGTTCGAGTATGGTCTTGCCGTTGGCGTCTACTATTTTTGTATAGCAGACAGGTTCGTAGTAAAAACCGTTGTTTGCGTAAGGAACGTAGGCCGCCGCAAGGAGCAGAGGACTTATTCCTTCTGAGAGCCCGCCCAGGGCAGTGGCAATATTTTTTTCTGAAGTTCTGTCTATACCCACATTCGCCAGGGCCTGGAGGCAGTAGTCCATATTGTCCTTGAAAAGCGTTGCAGGAATGACATTGTTTGATTCGGCCAGAGCCGTAGTTACCGTCATAGGACCTTTAAAAACATTGGCGTCGAAATTATTGGGGTATATTCTTTCCGGATTATTGGAGTCCATATATTTTGCCACGTCGTCAAATATACTGCCAAGAGATATGGTTCCGTTATCCAACAGCGGACCGTATATCATTATAGGCTTTAATGTGGAGCCGGGCTGCCGGTTTATCTGCGTGGCGCGGTTCAGGCCGAAGTTTATTTCTTTTTCTCCGGAGCCTCCGTAAAGCCCTAAAATGTATCCCGTCTGCGGGTCTATTATAACGGAAGCAGACTGGACAAGATATTCGCTGTCCAGGTCCGGATTTTCAGCATTATATGGAAAGTTGTTCACGTCGGAGTAAACTTTTGTAAGAGCGTCCTGAACATTTTGATCCATTGTAGTATATATTTTGGAGCCGCTTCCGTATATTATATTATTGGCCTCGGCTCTGGTATAGCCCAATTCCATAAGATCTGAACGAACAGTCAGAATAACATGTTCTATAAAATAGCTTCTTATATTTTGTGAAAAACGCTCTGAGGAATAATCGTCATTGAATACAAGTTCCTCCGCAAGCGCAGACTCATATTCTTCTTCTGAGATATATCCCTGTTTTAACATTTCTTTGAGTATTACGCCCTGCCTTTTTATGGCGTTTTCCCTTCCTTTGGTGGTAAGGGGATTATAGTAGGAAGGATTGTTTGTGATACCGGCTAAAAACGCGCATTCAGCCAGAGACAATGTACTTACATCTTTATCAAAATAAGCTAAAGAAGCGGCTTGTACGCCGTAGCAGCCGTGTCCCATAAAAATTATATTCATATAGTATTCAAGGATCTCGTCCTTGTCGAACCTCTGTTCAAGCTGCAAGGCGCGCCATATTTCTCTTATTTTTCGAGATATGGAGTTGGAGTTATCTCCGGTTACGTTTTTTACTAGCTGTTGGGTTATGGTGCTTCCTCCGTATCCTCCGTCCCCGAAGAACAGTTCTAAGATCGCGCCCGCGGTACGTTTTATATCCACTCCCTGGTGCTTGTAAAAACGCTGGTCCTCTATGGCGACTATTGCGTCCCTCAGATATTTTGGAGTGTCTTCAAAATCTACAGGTATTATATTCTTGTTATCTGTACTATTGAGTTCGGCTATTACATTGCCGTTTAAATCGTAGATTATAGTGGCGTCACTTTCCAATGAAAGCTGTTCGTCTGTCACAGGAGTTGAAATGGTTATATATCCTATAGCTCCGCCCACTAAAACTCCGCCCAGTACGAAGCATACTGCCAAAAGCATGGAGACAAAGGTTTTGAGGCATATAAAAAATATAGCCTTTTTATCTTTTTTTAATTCCGCAAGCCTGTCGTTTTTTATTTTCCGGGTTTTATTCTTTTTAGGGTCGGAAGGTTTTTTATTTTTTCCTATACCCAGTTTTTCAAATATATTCATACGTAATCCTCCTGCTTAAGAAATAGGATTTTTATAATTAATATACAGTTATACAGATGTATTTTAGCATAGTTTGGGCAGTTTGGGTACACTGGGCAATTTTGTTTACAAATACGTAAATTATTTAGGCTGGGGAAAATAAACGACCTGCAGAAAAATGATATTTGCTAAACGGAGTATACAGGACAGACACCCTTTTAGGCAATCATGAGTAGAATGTAATGAAGGCGGTGTTTTGACGTGAGAAAATATGGAGGAAGAAGATCGGTTTCCTGTGGGAAGTCGTGGTATTTTAAACAAATGTATTACGGCAAGTTAAAAAATCTTATGCGATTTTTGCTGCTTGTTATTGTATTGATATTGTATTCAATATATAATTAAATTGTAAACAATAATGTTTTGATTAATATGAAAATTACGGAGAGTCAGTTGTGATAAAAAACGGAGAAAGCTGCGATGTATACATAGATTCATATTCCCATGAGGGATACGGCGTGGGAAGGTGCGACGGGTTTGTGATAATGGTCCCCGGAGCTTTACGCAAAGAGATTTGCAGGGTACGTATCTGTAAATTGGAAAAGAACTATGCGGTAGGAGAAATCGTGGAAGTGCTTTCTCGATCAGAAAAAAGAGAAAAACCTTTCTGCAGATATTTTTCTCGTTGCGGAGGGTGCGACCTGCAGCATATGAAGGCCTCCGAAACTCTTGATTTTAAACGTATGGCGGTAGAAAACGCTCTTTTTAGGATAGGTGGTATACATACCGCCGGTATATCTGTTTTGGGAATGGACAAACCACTGGCGTACCGGGATTCGGTCCAGTATCACGGAGACGGATCAGGAGCTTACGGATTTTATGAGAAGGGCTCAAACCGTGTTGTGGATATTAAAAGCTGCCCTCTCCAGAGCGGGATCGCCAACAAAATATACTGCGAGGTAAGAAACTTTATTAAGGACAACGATATTCTATGTGTAACGGACATTGTTATAAGAACGTCATTTTATTTTGGACAGGCAATGCTTATTCTTGTTACGGATAGTCCCGAGTATGATAAAAAAAACGGAGATAGTATTCCTCGTCTTGTTTCCGGGGAAAACGGGGAGGGCAAGATTGTGGAAGAGGCTTTGATAAGCTTTATAAAGGAATCTTTTCCCGAATGTACAAGTGTTTATCTAAGCCGCCATTCTCTGTCTCACAGGAATAAAAAGACTGTGGGAGATGTAAACCGCCTGATATACGGAGAACCTTATATTAAGGAAAAGTTGGGGAAATATGAGTTTTCTGTTTCTCCTCAGTCATTTTTTCAGGTAAATCCTTTGCAAACTAAGGTCCTTTATGACAAGGTAACGGAGTTTGCGGGGCTAAAAGGCGAGGAAAGGGTTTTTGACCTGTATTGCGGCACGGGATCTATTTCTATTTATTTATCGGAAAAGGCCGGAACTGTTACGGGAGTTGAATGCGTGGAAGAGGCGGTTTGGGACGCGAATAAAAATATGGAGAGAAACGGCGTGAAAAATGTCAGGTTCGTTCAGGCTAAGGCTGAGATGTATATGCCTGGGGCCGTCAGGAGAGGGGAAAAATGCGACGTGGCCGTGGTAGATCCGCCGAGGGCGGGATGCGGTAAGGCGCTTCTGGACTCGCTTATTGAGACGGCGCCAAAAAGGATCGTGTATGTTTCGTGCAATCCGGCCACTTTGGCAAGGGATCTTAAGGCGCTTTGCGCGGGGGGATATGAGGTTCAAAAAGTGGAGGCGGTGGATATGTT
>CASDQQ010000064.1 GCA_949282945.1 uncultured Eubacteriales bacterium | reverse complement strand
TTTCTCCCATAATCTTTAAAATAGCTGTCATGGCCGCGGTCTTCCAATCTCCTTCTCCCCCATAGCCATAACCCTGAGACATGAGATGCTGAGAAGCTAACCCGGGAAGTTGTTCCATGCCGTATAAATCCTGAAACGTATTGGTAAAAGCGCGGCAGCCCTCTTTTTCTAACATTTTTTGAATAGCAATTTCCTCTACGGCCTGGTAACGAACAGCTTCTTCCCGGTCCGTCACAAAATCATAAGTATCTTTATAAACATCCATCAACGCGTCTACTTCCGATTTTCTAACTTCACGCATTGTTTTGACCAAATCCCCGACTGCCCAAGTATTTACCTGCCATCCGAACTTAATCTGCGCCTCGATTTTATCTCCTTCGGTCACGGCAACTTCACGCATATTATCGCCAAAGCGCATTACCTTTAATTGTCTGGAAAACGCGACTCCTACGGCGGATTTCATCCACTGTCCTAATCGTTTATGTACTTTTTCATTCTTCCAGTATCCCGCGATAATTTTTCTCGGTTTTCCAAATCTTGCAGTAATAAATCCATGTTCTCTATCTCCATGCGCCGCCTGATTTAAATTCATAAAATCCATGTCTATCGTTTCGCCAGGAATTTCTCTGTTATATTGCGTTGCAAGATGGCAGTACGGTTTTTGCAGATTTATCAAACCATTTATCCACATTTTAGACGGTGAAAATGTATGGCACCAAGTTACAATTCCAACACAATTATCATCATAATTCGCTTCTTTTATAACATTGGATATTTCTTCGTTTGTTTTGACCGTTGCCTTATATACCAGTTGATAGGGTAAAACATCACTTAAAATTTTTGCCATCTCCACTGCCCGGGTATCAACTGTTTTCAATACTTCTTTTCCATATAAAGACTGGGAACCTACAATAAACCAAAATTCATATCGCTGCTTCATAACATATTACTCCTTTATATTTTTAATCGCCGCCCGCTCCACGGTAAGCAGGTCATTAAAGTCCCGCATATAGGCTTGAAACCCCATTATCTCCTCCGACTCAGGAAAAATAACGCTGCAGGCAGTATCCACAAATACCCGATCAGTCAAATACTCTTCCAAGCTCTCACCTTCATTTTTATAAACAAGATATGCCGCCAACAGCGCCATTCCATAAGGACCTCCTTCTCCGGTGGTTTCCATACATACAACAGGAACCTGAAGAGCGTTTGCCATATATTTTTGTCCCACCACCGGAGTTTTAAAGAAACCTCCGTGTCCAACCATAGAATATATATTTACTCCTTCTTGCTCCAAAATAGAAACTCCTATTCTCAGCGTGGCAATCGCAGCATATAACTGAGAGCGTAAGAAATTTGCCAGATTAAAGTTACTATCAGGCCTTCGTATAATAATCGGCCGTCCCAAATTCATATGTGTAATTTCTTCTCCCGCCAGATAGTTACAAACCAATATGCCGCCGCAGTCCGGATTTCCTTCCAAACTTTTTTTATAAAGAGCCGTATAAAGCTTCTCATCTGACAAACGCACATCAAACATTTCCAGAAGTTCTCTGAAAATCCCTGTCCATTCATTTATATCATTAGTACAATTATTACAGTGTACCATGGCTACTGGTTTTCCGGTTGGCGTGGTTACAATATCGATTTCCTCATGTAAATTTTGCAATGAATGTTCCAATACTACCATAGAAAAAATTGAAGTCCCTGCCGAAATATTTCCGGTACCCGGAAGTACAGCGTTAGTTGCTGTCATTCCGGTTCCGGCATCGCCCTCTGGAGGCGCAAAAAGAATTCCTGGAGTAAGCTCATTTCCCAATAAAGAAGCTCCTGAAGGGGTTAATCTTCCCGCCTCTTCTCCGGCTGTCAAAATATCAGGCAGGATCTCACTCAGAGTCCATGAAATATTTTTAGACTTTAAAACAGCATTAAAAGCTTTCAACATTTCCTTGTCATAGCAGTATTTTTCACAGTCGATCGGAAACATTCCGGACGCTTCTCCAATACCAACGGCATTTACCCCCGTAAGCATGTAATGAACATATCCGGATAACGTGGTAATATGCGCGATCTTTTCCACATGATCCTCTTTATTCAATATGGCCTGATATAAATGAGCAATACTCCATCTTTGAGGGATATGAAAATGAAATAATTTTGTAAGATCTGCCGCGGCTCTCCCTGTATTTGTATTTTGCCATGTACGAAAAGGCACAAGCAAATTCCAGTCTTTATCGAATACCAAATACCCATGCATCATTCCGGAAACACCTATCGCCGCAATACCATCTTTTTTTCCAATACTGGCAACAACAGAACGCAACCCTTTCCATACTTCATTTAAAGAATAGGTCCAAATACCGTTTTCACAGGAACTTTTCCATGTATAGGCACTTTTAGAAAGCAAATTATGGTGTTTGTCCATGAGCACGGCTTTAATTCTCGTTGAGCCTAACTCGATACCAAGAATATTTTGTTTGCACATAAACGTCTCCTTTTGAAAATTATTATTTATTTTTCAAATACAAACCCATAAATACCATAAGGTTTTAAAATATATCTCCATTTTTTCCCCTCTACTGTGTTTACCTCATTTTGAATTGTAATTTTTTCTGGTTCCTCCAGACTATTTTCCTCTTCTGGGTTGTCAGCAGATATGCTGTAAATATATACTTTAGAATATGACTGTTCAAACATAAATTCCGTAACGGTTTCCATATCACTAAAATTTACCGTTTTTACAACAGTATTCCCATTTAAAATACCCGCATTGGCAAACACCTTCGCTGATTGCGTAAAGCTGATTGTATTTGACTCACAGGACACAATAGTTTCAGGCAATAAATCACGAAACAGATATTGCAGATAATAGGATGGAATACCAAACCAACCGCCGGAATCAAAATTAATTAAATTTACCGGCCATACTCTATTATTCACATGGCAAAACAGAGGTGCAAAAGACGCCATTTTCACCACATCCGCGTTTTTCTCCATTCCGATCATAAAAGAAGCCTCCGAAGCCGCTGAAACCATATTTCCTATTCCTACGTTGGTGTTGCATGCATATTCTCCAACATAAATCTGTTTATTTCTGGAATAATCATCATACTTGTCAGCAATAGCCGGAAAAAACATAGGCTCACAATAATAATGTTCGTCTAAAATATCATACTCTGAGTCATCCATACCGGAAGCATCATTTATGATATATAAAAGCTGGGGATATTCCTTTTTTAAACGCTGATAAAAAATACGGTATGTTTTTTGATAAAAACCGCCGCTGTTTTCATTTCCTATTTCAACATATTTTAACGGAAACGGTTCAGGATGTCCGTATTTGGCGCGGAGGCTTCCCCACTTTGTTGTCTTGTAATCCCCTATAGCATATTCAATTGCATTTAAGGTATCCTGTAGGATATCGGCAATCTGGGTATCTGTACCCTCTTCACTCTTTCTGGCCTGGCAGGACATACCGCAATTACATACATACATAGCATCGGCATTTAAATCTTCACTTAATTGTAAAAATTCATGAAAACCTATACCGTCTGTTCTGCGATATCCCCATAGATTATAAGAACCAATTCTGTCTTCTACCGGTCCTATCGTTTTGCAGGCCCGGTAAGAATTTTCCATATTGATCCCTTCAGTAATACATCCTCCTGGAAAACGAATAAATCCCGGTCTCAACTTTTCCAGTGCTTCCGCTAAATCTCTTCTCATTCCATTTTCCCGTCCCTTATATGTATTTACCGGAAATAATGAAACATAATCAAAATAGATAGTCCCACACTCTTGGGGTGTTATGGTAAATACAGCACCCTTTACGGCTTTCTGGCATTCTATAGTAACAACATACTTTTCAAATTCCGGACCAATTGAATCAATTTTACCTTCTCCTAAAATTTCTCCGTCCTTTTCTAATGCAATTTTAATACTCTTTATGTTATTACTTCTCAATATTATAGTTGCCTTGTAACATTCATGTTTTACACACATGCCCCAATAGCCTGAATTGATTAATTTGGGAGCGGTTTTACCGCAAGAATATACATCCATTTTTATTTGATTGGGTACCTGTTGATTTCTCGGTTCCAAAATCCATGGCTCCATACTTCCGTCTTGAGTATTTTCACAGAAAAGGCTCCATCCGGGTAAAGGATTCATTATATCAAAATTCTCTATATGAGTATTTCGTGTCATTGCTTTCCCATTATAATAAACAGTCCCCTCCGGTATCACGGAATTCATAAAGTTTCGATTTTGTATCATCTCTCCGTATAATCCACCGTCTCCCCCGTGATTAATTTCTTCAAAAAACAGACCGTACATTTTCGGAGATACTGTACATCGAATCTTACTTTCCTTTATATTAATATTGGTTTTCGCTTGCATATGTTTTGCTGATTCTCCCCATCTTATATTCTATTTTTTCTTTTTAAATACAGCTATCACGCATATAACTATAATCATAATAGAAACAATAATAATTATAAGCCATATAATATTTCCACTTTGGTCATTCCCCCCGGAGTTCTGGGCTGACGGACTTACGGACTGCCTGGCAGCAGGTGTATTCCCCTCGTTTATACTTTGAGTTGGATTTACCTCTTCAGTTTCAGGTATCCGATCCGTGGGGCTTACAGTCGGCTGTTCTGTCGGCTCTCCAGTTTTCTCCGGAGCCTTAAAGTCTTCAGGATCCTGCACATGGTAATCAGTATCAAAAACCAAGTCATATGTAATAGCATCAGGAGGATCTATTTGAATATTTCCTATATCATCAATATCCAGTACCCATATATTTGCTGTAAATAAAACATCCATATTGGAAAGAGCGTCGCCATTTTCAACTTTAAAAGTTACATACAAAAAGTACTCTCCCGCCCCCTCTGTAAAAGTAATTGGATCGGCCGTAAATACCGCATTTTCCCTATCCTGAGCGGCAGTTACTTTAATATTTCCATCTGCATCTTTTATACTTGTCTGGTCATCAGTAACATCGCACACTAACGCTCCTGATTTTGCCGTCATTAAGTTCAATACCTGTGTTTCTTCACCATTAATGATTGCCATATTTTTTATAGAATAATCAAACTTGCCAATATTCTGACGATGAAACAGACGTACTACAAATTGCACAGGTTCCTTAGCCTCTTCTAAATGGCCTTCCTCCACCGTAAACGGTATAGCCACAGTTACAAATTCTCCTTCATCGGCATATACGTATACATTGGAAAAAAAAGTAAAAATCAAAAATAATACAAGGACCAGAGATATTTTTCTTTTCGTAGTTATATATTTCATAAGTTATCTTTCCTCCTTTTTTCTCTTCCGATCATATATAGTCTTGCTCCTGCCACAGCACACAGGATCAGAATAATATAGCTTATAAATGAGATCTTTTCGCCAGTGACAGGAATTTCCGGATCATTTTCATTCACATTCCCATTATTATCATCATTGTCTTTATCACCTTCATTATCTTCCACAACAATGTCAAGCAGCATTTCCGCCGTAATGTTCCCAGGATCGATTTGTGGGTTAGTTCCTCCCACTATCCAAATATTGGCGGCAAATAAATCCACGGCCATGTCCAGATCAGAGGTGTATTCATCTAAGCGCATATTAACTACTAATACATAACTTCCCGCCCCCTGTGAAAATGTCAATGTATCGACCGCGAAGATTCCGTTTGCAGCGTCTTTTTCTATGGGAACAACTATACGTCCTCCATTTGCAGTGTTATCATAAGGGATTCCTCCGTCTATAGCTAAAGCTTTATCTTCTGAAGATATGGTGTACAATAGTTTCGACATATCAGCGTTATAGATTTCAAAACTCTTAAAGGTATACCCTATCATTCCTACCTGCATATGGGCGTGGTGAAATAATCGTACGATGAGCTGATTGCTTCCCTCCGCGTCTAAAATATTCTGTTGAGTAATCTCAAATGGAATTTCAATAGAAGCAAAGGCTTTATTCTCTGGTATGATAATATTTTCATCAGGAGTCGCATCCTCCGCGGCGTCAAGCAGCATTTCCGCCGTAATGTTCCCAGGATCGATTTGTGGGTTAGTTCCTCCCACTATCCAAATATTGGCGGTAAATAAATCCGCGGCCATGTCCAGATCAGAGGTGTATTCATCTAAGCGCATATTAACTACTAATACATAACTTCCCGCCCCCTGTGAAAATGTCAATGTATCGACCGCGAAGATTCCGTTTGCAGCGTCT
>CASDQQ010000063.1 GCA_949282945.1 uncultured Eubacteriales bacterium | reverse complement strand
TGTGGAGAGTTTTGGGCCAGACAGGATAGTGCGGAAGTGTGAAATTTGTGAGTGAGGTCTGGGGCAAACCAGAGTGAATCGTGTAGGCCAGGAGAAAATCAGAGTGATTCGGTGTGCTGTGTGGAGAGTTTTGGGCCAGACAATATGTGTGGAAGTGTGAAATTTGCGAGTGAGGTCTGGGCCAAACTCAAAGCGAATCGTGTAGTACAGGAGAAAATCAGAGTGATTCGGTGTGCTGTGTGGAGAGTTTTGGGCCAGACAGGATAGTGCGGAAGTGTGAGATTTGTGAGTGAGGTCTGGGGCAAAACTCCGTGCTCTACATAACGCTTTCTTTTGTTATCGCACCTCCGCAGAAAATCTTCCGCGCGTTTTTATAGATGAATATACCAGGTATTCCATTAATATATATGAAAGCCTCCAAATAGATACATTATAAGATACGCTATTTGAAGCACGGAAAATAGCCATGTCAGAATGTAGTCTGAAATTTTATTTTTCGTTACGCAAGCAAAGCCTATTGCTAAAGGAAATGCGGCTGTAAGATATCTGGGAGCTGATAAAAGCCATGTGACGCCTATAGTGAATACAAAATATGCAAGAAAATAAACAGAGTAGGATGCGCGCATCTTTTTTGCAGTGAACGCTATAATCCCTAAAGATACAAAGGAGTAGATCAAATTTGGGATCCAAAGCCCAAATACCTTATTGAAGGCTCCGTCACGTATGGCATAGAACAGGTTTTCCGTCTGGTATGACGCCGTATTAAAGAAAAAGCCCATACGCTGAAACCAGTGTTCCTTCTGATATATGGCAAATTGAAAAGGATTTCCAGTAACGCAATAATTTATAAGCAGATAACCTAAAAGACCCAAAGGGATCAGGGCCATACAAAAGCCTCTGGAAAAAAGCATTTTAAAAAAATATGACGAGCGTCCGTTTTTTCTGTATTCTGCTCTGAGGTCTTTTAAATATTCTACAAAAGCTACGACTAAAAGCAACACGCCAGGGGATCTTGTAAATGAAGCAAGAGCACCCAAAATACATGCCGGAAGGTATTTCTTTTTCCTTATAAAATATACTGCCGACACAGAAAGAAGCAAAAATAGGCTCTCCGTCATGGGGGCTGAAAAGAACATGGCGGCGGGGAGCAGAAAAAGATATTTTACCGTACGGACGGCGTCCTTTGATGACATGTCCAACAACGCAAGTTCATACATCATAACAGCCGAAAGAAGGGCGCATATATTTGAAACAAGCATTGCAGCGGTAAAATAATTTCCCGTTATAAACCAAAAAAGTTTTATAAATATCGGATATAAAGGGAAAAATACTATATGAAATCTTGGGTCTCCCTCAGTAACATACCAATTTTCAGCGATTCCCAGATAGCTGGGGGAATCTGTTCTGAGCCACATATACCTGAAAGCCTCGGAAAAAGAGTTATGATCTGCAAAAACGTATATATACATTAAGTAGGATATAACAAGAAAAAGTATTCTGCTTAGAATCAATACGGAGAGTATTTTTATCCAGGGATATAAATGTACTTTTTTAAAATCCTGCTTTACGGATATAGTGTCATCTGTATCGAAAACCGGTTCTGAAATCCATGTGCTTATTACTTTGCAGGCGCATAATATAAATAATGAAACTGAAAGCAGCGAGGCAAATACGCCTTGTACCGAAAAGGAATCTTTATCAAACATCCAGTATATATAAAACGCAGAACATACGGCAGCGCAGAATATATAAATATATTTAATATGTTTTTGCATCTTTTACCCTCATGATTTTTTACATATATACTAATATAAAATACTATTTTTTACAACTGCTTTGACGTACAGTCCGGCTTTGCGGAAAACTGCTCCGAGTTGAAAAAGAATGGGCTTTGTGCTATAAATATAATGTTATACGTCAATAGGTTGGCGGTAAGATTATGATGTTGTCGACATGACAGGAGTGTAAGGTATTGTACTTAAAAAAACTGGAAATGCAAGGATTCAAATCCTTTGCCGACAAATTAACATTGGATTTCGGAGCGGGAATAACTACTGTAGTGGGACCTAATGGAAGCGGAAAGAGCAACATATCCGACGCGGTGCGGTGGGTTCTTGGCGAACAGAGCGCGAAATCTTTGAGAGGCGGAAAAATGGAGGACGTTATTTTTGTCGGCACAGAGAGCAGAAGAGCAGTAGGCTTTGCTGAGGTTTCTCTGGTGATAGATAATACCGACGAGATACTGCCCATAGAATTTCAGGAGGTAAAGGTCACAAGAAGGCTTTTCCGCTCAGGGGAAAGCGAGTATTTTATAAATATGTCGCCTTGCAGGCTTAAGGATATACAGCAGCTTTTCTTTGATACCGGCATAGGGGTAGATGGGTATTCCATTATAGGCCAGGGACAGGTAGACGGCATTTTAAGCGGAAGAGTTGAAGAGAGAAGAGCTATATTTGAAGAGGCCTCTGGCATAATGAAATATAAGACCAGAAAGACGGAGGCAGAACGTAAGCTTGCGCTCACTACTCAGAATATCGAGAGGATCACCGACATTGTCAACGAGCTTGAAATACAGATCGAGCCGCTTTTTGAACAGTCGGAAACAGCTAAAAAATATCTCGCTTTTAAAGAAGAACTTAAGGACTATGAAATAAGCGTTTATGTAGATTCTATAGGAAAAATAAATAAACAGTTAAACGACATTTCTGAAAAATACGAAAATGTAAGATGCGAGATAGATTCACAGAATGAATTTTTAGAAGAACTAAAGGCGGAGAGCGAAGAGAAAAATATATATTTTAAAGAGCTTGAAGAAAAGCTAGAAACAATAAGAGGAGAATACTATGAGAGTGAAAAGCAGATATCAGAATATAATGCAGGCATAAAAGTTCTTGAAGGAAAGATAAATGCCGTAGAAGCTGATAATGCCAGGATAAAAGATGAAATCAGAGAAAAGATCAGCCTGAAGGAAATTTTGCGAAAAAAATCGGAGGAATACAGCGGGGAAATACAGCGGTTTGAAAAGAACAGGGAAGAGGAGGCTTCAAAGCTTAAAGAATTGGAGGATAAATATTCCTATGTTATGAGCCTGATGAGCGACAGAGCTAAAAACGCTGAGGTTCTCAGGGACAAGCTTTCTGCTCTCAACAAAGCGCACGGGGACGAGACGGGCAGGATTTCAGCTCTGAACCAAATGATAAGCGCCGGGGAAAATAGAAAAAGAGAAATAGAAAAAGAAATAGAAGGTATTTTATCTGAATGCAGAGAAATGGAGAAAATAGAAGAGGAAGGGAAAAATGCTGAAGAAGAATTTGAAGAAAAAATAGCTCTTCTAAAAAAAGAATCGGAAAAATATACATCGATAAAGAATCAAAACGAGTCAAGACTTGAGGAATTGAGACAGAAAGCCTCGGAGCTCAGCTCGGAATATCAATTTAAGACTTCAAAGCTGAATTTACTCAGTGAAATGGACGCGAAGCTTGAAGGATATCAGAAAAGCGTTAAAGAAATAATTTCCTCAGCCCAGGGGAAAGAGAATTTTACAAAAGGGATAAAAGGCACGGTTGCTCAGCTTATAGACGTAGAAAAAAAATATGAACTTGCAATCGAGACAGCCTTAGGACAGGCATTTCAGTATATTGTTACCGACTCGGAGCATACGGCTAAGAGCGCCATAGAATATCTGAGGAAAAATAACATGGGAAGGGCTACGTTTTTACCCATGACGGCTGTAAACGGAAAGACTCTTGAAAAAGAAATTGTAGAGAAGCTGCAAAAAACCAAAGGATATATAGGACTGGGATATGAGATAATAAGCTACGATAAAGAATATCATAATATAATGCTCAGTCAGCTTGGCAAGGTAGCTATAGCTGATGATCTTGACAATGCTGTAGATATGGCCAGGGAGTTTGGTTATGGGTTTAAGATCATAACCTTAAAAGGAGATATAATAAGACCTAGCGGAGCAATGACGGGAGGAAGTCAGGATAAAGCTGTTTCTTCAGGTATCCTTGGAAGAAAAAGAGAGATTGAGGAGCTTACACAAAGAACAAAAGAGCTTTCAAGAGAGGTTAAAGAGATGAACGGGGAGGCCGTAGCGTGTACGGTAAAAATATCCAACAGCGCTATGGAAGCTGGCAAGCTTGATGCAGAGTGCAGAGGACTTGAGATAAAGCTTGTGGAAGCCAGGTCCGTAAGAGAACGAGCTAAGGACAGATATGAATATATCCAGTCAAGAAAACATAACCTTGAAACCGATATGGAGAATATCGATACGGAAGGGCGGCGCATACTCGGTGAAATAGAGGAGATCCATAAAAATATACAGTCGATAGAAGAGAAGCTAGAGGATACTCAGAGTAAAATCGAGGAATGTGAAAAAGAAAATTCAGCAGGGCGTGCGGCTGTTGACGCGATGAACAGGGAGCTTACAGACAAAAAACTTTCTGTGAACAGTATTTTGCATAAAATAGAGTCAATCAAGGAGAATTTACAGAGAGAACAAAAAGAACTTGAAGAAACCATTAGATCAGTGGAGGCGAAAGAGCTTTGTATAGAAGACAATCTGAAAATTATGGATGAAATGAAAGCCGCCGAAAGAGAAATGGAATCTGTTGTAAATAAATATGCTAAAGAAAAGAGCGGTAAGGGTGAAGAGGTAGACAAGTTGGCTCTTGAAAAACAGACTGTAGGAGACGAGCTTTTAGGAGCGGCTAATAAAATCGCGGATACAAGCAAAAAAGTATATATGCTTCAGGAGGAGTATAACCGATTTGAGGTGAAGAAGGCAAAACTCGAGGCTGAATCGGAAAATTGCAGAAGCAAACTTTGGGAAGATTACGAAATAACATACATGAACGCTGCCGAATATGTAAAGGATAAGGATCTGGGAAGCTATACTTCTATGCAGAGGTATATAAATGAAGTAAGGGGAAAAATAAAAGAACTGGGTGACGTTAATGTAAATGCCATAGAGGATTATAAAAACACAAAGGAAAGACTTGAATTTTTAAATACTCAGATGGAAGATCTGGAGGCTTCAAAGATAAAGCTTGAAAAGATCATACACGATATGTCTGTAATAATGAAGAAACAGTTTGTAGATCATTTTGAACTGATCAATCAAAGCTTTAATTCGGTGTTCAGAGAGCTTTTTGAAGGAGGAAGGGCGAATGTCTTTATCACCGATAAGGATAATGTTCTCGAAAGCCCTATCGAGATAGAGGTGCAGCCTCCTGGCAAGAAACTTCAGAATATGATGCTTCTTTCAGGGGGAGAGAAGGCTCTTACGGCTATAGCTCTTTTATTTGCGGTTTTGAGACTTAAGCCTACGCCTTTTTGTATACTGGATGAGATCGAGGCGGCTTTGGACGATACAAATGTTATACGTTTTGCAGAATACGTTACAAAGTTTTCTGATAACACTCAGTTTGTAATTATTACTCACCGTAAAGGAACCATGGAAGCAGCGGACGTAATCTATGGGGTTACTATGGAAGAAAGAGGCGTTTCTAAGGTGGTTTCAATGAAATTTAATAAATAATCGGAGGTCATGTATTATGGGATTTTTTGAAAAACTTAAAGCCGGTCTCACTAAAACCAGGAACGGCATAGCTGAAAAAATAGATAAAGTATTGCTTTCTTTCGGAGTTGTGGACGAGGACCTTTTTGAAGAGCTTACCGATATACTTATTTTGTCCGACGTTGGTGTGAATACGTCCCAGAAGATAATTGACGGACTTAAAGAACGGGTAAAGGCGGAAAAGATAGTTAAACCGGAAGAAGTAAAAAAGGCTCTAAAAGAAGAAATTTTAAGTATATTAAAATCAGGTGACAATGGAATAGACTTGACGGATAGACCGGTTGTAATTACTGTTATAGGAGTTAACGGAGTTGGAAAAACTACGTCTATAGGCAAAATTGCCAATCTATATAAAGAAAATGGAGCTAAAGTTTTGTTGGCAGCCGGTGATACATTTAGAGCTGCCGCTACGGAGCAGCTTGAAATATGGGCCCAAAGAGCCGGGTGCGAACTTGTAAAACAAGGAGAAGGAGCGGATCCTGCTGCGGTGATATTTGACGCTTGCGCGGCGGCTAAGTCAAGGAAATGCGATGTACTCATCTGTGATACAGCGGGAAGACTTCACACAAAGAAAAATCTTATGGAGGAGCTTAAAAAAATCTCCAAAGTAGTTGACAGGGAACTTCCTGGATACAGAAGAGAAACCCTGCTTGTTCTTGATGCTACTACAGGCCAAAATGCTATAAATCAGGCGAAGGTTTTCAATGAATCGGCGCAAATAACCGGGATTGTCCTTACAAAATTGGATGGTACCGCAAAAGGAGGTATAGTTATAGCGGTTTCTGATGAATTGAAAATACCTGTAAAGCTTATAGGCGTTGGAGAACAGATAAATGATCTGCAGCCTTTTGATCCCGAAGAGTTTACAAATGCGATTTTTTAAGTTTTCATGTTATCAACAGAAATATTTGGAAGTAGTTTTTTAAATGTAAACAGCTCATAATTCGGAAAATATATACCATAAATTTCACCGTTATGCTCAAACTCCAAAATATAATATACATCAATGCTTATAATACCGTAATTATTAGCTTTCAATTTATACTGTCTATATTTTTCACTTGTCATTTTTTCTTCTTTATTCCAACCAGGAATTGAAATCCGTTTATTAATCTTGTGTATAGAGCGAAGAGAAGATAGGGGAAAACAATATTTGCCGTATACATCGGCAAGATATAAATTATTGTCGTCGGTAAAAATTTTATAGTCTAAATTTGTATAAGGGGTAAGTTCTAAACCTTTTGTTACAGCTATGGGAACATTGTTTTTGATTTTATAATTAAATACAAGAATATCGGCCATCTGAGCTTCCGTGGGAACTCCTAACTGGCTATAAAGCTTATCTGAAAGTTCTTTTAAATTTGAAATAATATATTGACTTTCCGCATTTTCAGGCATGTTTTTTGTTTTTTTGTATTTAAATATTTTAACAGCTAAAAAAATAATGAAACAAATACCTATAAGCCAAAATGCCCAGGGAGCATTTTGATATGATTTTATTAGATTTATCTCATCTGCTGTAATATTAAGTCTAACTATAGCGTTTAGTATGGAGAACACAAGTACATAACGAACGACATTAAAAAAAATATTACTGTATTTCTTATCGGCTTTAGATACATGTAAAGATAAGGTGTCAAATTGTTCACACATAGTGGGAGATGATTCCAAGACAAGAAACTCCTTACCATTATATTGCGTATTCTTTTTGTCTTTGGTCAAATCAATTCCTAAAAATGGTTTCATTTTTAAATCCTATTAATTAAAATTATTGAACAAATTAATTATATTATTCTATTGTCAAAAAGTCAACTATTGATATAGACGCAGTGCTATTAAAAAGTTAATTTTTCTAAATGTCATGCTGATGATATAGTTTTTTTCGTAAGAGTATTATATTGGAAATATGGTTCTTCACCGGGAAATAATTGTTGACATGGATAATATAAATGTGTACAATACAATATTGTAAAGTCAGCAGGCTTTACAATATTGTATTGCAGGGAGGCTTATTAAAGTTGGAAGATATTTTTGAGATAGGTCTTTTAATGGATTTTTACGGACAGCTTCTTACAGAAAGTCAGATGTCCGTTATGGAAATGTATTACAATGAGGATTGGAGCCTTTCCGAAATAGCGGAAAATCTTAATATAAGCAGACAGGGAGCTCATGATTTTATCAAAAGGGCAAAAGCCATGCTGCTTGAATATGAAAATAAGCTTCACCTTGTCCAAAGGTTTGTAAATAATAAAGAAAGGATCAATTCTCTGCTTGAGTATATGGCAGCTCTGGATTACGACGATATGGGAAGCGGAAATGCCACAGTGTGCCGTCAGGTTGAAGATGGTCTGATGAATTTGATTAAGGATGCGTGAATATGGCGTTTGAAGGTTTATCTAATAAATTACAGGAGACGATGAGAAAACTCCGCGGATCTGCCAGAGTAACGGAAAAGGACGTCAAAGAGATGATGCGCGAGGTTAAATTGGCACTGCTTGAAGCGGATGTAAATTTCCGGGTGGTTAAGGATTTTATAAATAAAGTTTCTGAAAGGGCCGTAGGGCAGGATGTACTTGAAAGCCTTACACCGGGACAGCAGGTCATTAAAATAGTTAATGAAGAGCTGATATCTCTTATGGGCAAAGAGGTGTCAAAGGTGAATTTCTCTTCTGCACCGCCTTCAGTATTTATGATGGTGGGACTTCAGGGTTCAGGTAAGACGACAAGTTCCGGAAAACTTGCAAATCTGTTAAGAAAGCAGGGGAAAAAGCCGCTGCTCGTGGCCTGCGATATATACAGACCGGCAGCTGTAAAACAGCTCCAGGTGGTTGGAAAGCAGCTTGATGTTCCTGTATTTACTATAGAAGGATGTAAGGATGCTGTTAAAATTGCGAAAGAAGCTATTAAATATGCTTTGTCAATGCAGTTTGATCTGGTGATCATAGACACGGCCGGAAGACTTCATATAGATGAAGAACTTATGGGAGAACTTGAGAATATAAAGAAGGCTGTAGATCCTTCGGAAATATTACTTGTTGTTGATTCTATGACAGGACAGGACGCCGTAAATGTAGCGGAAAGTTTTAACAGTCAATTGGATATAACGGGAGTCATTCTTACTAAGCTGGACGGGGATACAAGAGGAGGAGCCGCTCTTTCTGTAAGGGCTGTTACTGGAAAACCTGTTAAATTTGCGGCTAGCGGAGAGAAACTCAGCGATATAGAACCTTTTTACCCTGATAGGATGGCTTCAAGGATCCTGGGCATGGGCGACGTTATGTCTCTTATAGAAAAAGCACAGGAGGCTTTTGATGAAAAACAGGCTATAGAACTTGAACGTAAAATGAGGACTAACAGCTTTACTATAGAGGATTATCTTGAACAGATGCAGCAGCTTAAAAATATGGGCGGCATAGGCGAATTGTTAAAGATGATTCCGGGAGCGGGCAAGTCTATGGGAAATTTGGATGTGGACGATAAAATGCTTTTAAAAACGGAAGCTATCATATATTCCATGACTAAAAAGGAACGTCTCTATCCAGAGATAATAAATGCGTCAAGAAGAGTACGTATTGCAAAAGGCTGCGGGATGCAGGTGAGCGACGTTAATAAATTCCTGAAAAGTTTCGAGGACATGAAAAAAATGATGAAACAGATGTCAGGAGGCAAAAAGGGCAAAAAAGGTTATAGAAATATGAAATTACCTTTTTAATATAGCAAACAGTTTTACAAAAGATTAGAGGAGGTGACAAAATGGCAGTTAAAATCAGATTAAAGAGAATAGGGGCTAAAAAGAGTCCTTTTTACAGGGTGGTAGTAGCTGATGCAAGATATCCCAGAGATGGAAGATTTATTGAAGAAATCGGTACCTATAATCCATTGGTTGAACCTGCGGAGGTTAAAATTGACATTGAAAAGGCTGATAAATGGATCAAGAATGGCGCTCAGCCTACCGATACGGTTAAAGCTCTTTTGAAAAAGGTTAAAGAAGAGAACTAATCGGACTATGGAGGTCAGATAAATATGAAGGAACTTCTAGAATTTATCGCTAAATCACTTGTGTCTAAACCGGAGGAAGTCTCCGTAAAGGAAACAGAGGACGGAGAGATGACTGTATTGGAACTTTCTGTGGCACAAGAGGATATGGGAAAGGTTATAGGCCGTCAGGGCCGTATAGCCAAAGCTATAAGAGCCGTTATCAAAGCGGCGGCTTTAAAGGAAAACAAAAAAGTTAATGTTGAGATCCTTTAAAAATCCGGGGGGACGGCGGAGCCGTCCCTCTGTAAATTTTAAAATAATAGCCAGAAGAGGAATGGTATTTTAAAGATGGAAGATTTTGTTGAAATAGGTTTTATAATCAATACTCATGGTGTAAAAGGAGCTGTAAAGGTAAATCCCTGTACGGATTATCCGGAGCGATTTAAAAAAATGAAATCTGTTTTAATTCGATCGCCAAAAGGGAATGTGAATGAAATTGAAATAGAAGATGTTAAGTATTTTAAGCAGTTTGTCATAATCAAATTCAAAGGTGTGGAGGATATGGAAGGCGCTGAAAAGCTAAAAGGATCTACACTTACGGTAAGAAGAGCTGATGCTGTAAAACTGCCGGAAGATACTTATTATATATTTGATCTTATCGGGTGCGATGTATTTGAGGGCAGGGAGCTTTTAGGCAAAGTAAAGGAAGTTATAGAAACGGGAAGCAACGATGTTTATGTTGTTGAAAATTCGGGAAAAGAGCTTTTGATCCCGGCGCTCGGCTGGGTAGTCCTTTCTGTGGATATAACTGCTAAAAGGATAGAAGTAAAACTTCCGGAAGGACTTAGGGATATATGAAATTTGATATTATGACTCTTTTTCCAGAAATGTTTGAGACATTTAAACATTCGAGCATAATAGGCAGAGCAGCGGATAAAAAAGGTATTATAGAAATAAATACAGTCAATATAAGAGATTTTTCCAAGAGTAAGCAGAAAAAGGTGGACGATGCTCCTTATGGGGGAGGTATGGGTATGATTATGACTTTTCAGCCAATTTACGATACTTATCTCCATATTACAAAATCCCTTGATTACAAGCCTAAAGTGATATATATGTCTCCTCAGGGCAGGGTGCTTACTCAGAAGCTTGCCGGCGAACTTTCTGAATGTGAACATATTATTATTTTGTGCGGACATTATGAAGGTGTGGATGAGCGGCTGATCGAGGAAATCGTGGATGAGGAAATTTCTATAGGGGACTATGTCTTAACGGGAGGGGAGCTTCCGGCAATGGTCCTTATAGACAGTGTGGCAAGGCTTTTGCCAGGAGTACTTTCCAAAGATGAGTGTTATCTTGAAGAATCTCATTCAAATGGACTTCTGGAATATCCACAGTATACAAGGCCTGAGATGGTAAACGGCAGGAGAGTCCCTGAGGTGCTCTTGAGCGGGCATCATGAGAATATAAGGAGATGGAGGGAAGAGCAGTCAATTAAAAGAACTTTAAAAAAACGGCCTGACTTATTGGGGCGTAAGGATAAATTTTAAGAGTAAACTGTAATCGTATACTGAAATTGACAGAATTATTAAAGTAATTTAATTTAGAGGCATGAAAATGACCTTTACGGGCTATACGCATATGTTTTTTAGACTTAAAATAGACAAAAATATTGACATGGGACCTTCCAAAGATATATAATAGATTTCGTAAAAGAGACGGAAGTCTTATTTTTTTACTTGAGCAAAATTAAATATTATATTAAAGGAGTGTGTTTTATGTCAAAAGAAAGACGGGGCAGAATTTTACTATCTGCTATTTTATGCGTAATTCTTTCAGTGGTAATTGTTTTATCTTTGGCGTCATGTGAAGAAAAGCCGCCGGAGGTAACGCCGATGCCCAATGAGGGATTAGCTCCGGTAGAGTCCTTTAAAGAGATTACCAAAGGAGATACGATTTATCTTGTACCTACCGATGAGAAGATAAGTATAGTTAAAAACAACAGAAAGCTTCAGCCCGAGGAACTTATTATGGTTACAAGCCTTCAGGGCGCGGTTGCCAGAGATAAGGCGCAGATTTACATAGGTAAGGAAGGCGACGAGTGGTCTACATATCTTACCGAGAATTACGGTGTTAATTTTGAGGTCATAACCTCATTAGAAGACCTGTTTTCAAAGGTAGAGGGTTCTTTGCAGAGTAAATCATATGTTAAATTTAGCTATGACGATACTGCTATATTTACTTCCAGGATAAATCAGGCGACAACTATATGCAGCGCCTTGGGATGTATAATGGCACCTGTTGGTTCTGATGAAAAGTTGGTAGAGTTCCTAGATGGAAGAGGCTTCACTGTAGCTGAGGATCTTACGGGCAGTTCTGAAACTGAGTCCGGCGTAATAAATAAGTATGCGGATAAACTTAGCAAAGATGTTATAGCAATGCTTGATCCTATTATGAAATCTCAGTATGAATTGAGAGATTATGTTATTGCTACCGGAGCAGGAGTAATAATGACCGATTATACTAAGAAGGATATTTTGTCCGGTATTTATGAGACGTATAACCCACTGGCTATATCAATAGGAGCAAGTTGGAGGACATCAAATTTTGATGGCGCAAGTAATATTTTGGGTATGTATATGGACCAATGGTCCGAGATTTCTTCCACTGCGGGAATAATTCCTGTTTATTCGGAAAGTACGCCCAATCTCAGCTTATTCGCGTCCCTTTCTAAAGATGTTGGAACCCAGAAGGCTACTAAGGATAATGCCGCTTCAGGAGACGTTCATTATGTTTCGGTGCTTTTTAATATCAGTAACGACATAGGTTTTTGGAATGACGCTTTTTCATCATCCAAAAAGTTCGCCGATGATTCAAAAGGCCAGTATCCAATGGGATATACTATGTCGGCTGCTTTGGTTGAGCTTATGCCTAACGCTGTAAAGAGAGCCTATGCGGAGATGACGGATAATGATTTCTTTGTAGCAGGACCTTCCGGTTTTGGATATGCGGACTTTGATGCTCTCAAAGGTCATAATGACGGAGCTACATTGACTAAATATCTTGAAAGAAGTAATGAGCTTTTCGGAAAAGCTGATCTGGGATATGTTTCTTACATGGGTTCAATAGCTGATACTGAAAATATTTCTCAGCTTTCAGCTCTCAGCAATGTAAAAGGCGGATTTATTCTGACTCCTGATTTTGTTACTCCCACTGGAGGAATCCTTTTTAGTAACGAGAAGGCGTTTATTGCCTCAAGAGAAGTATTAAGAGGAGATAGTTACAGAACTAACGAGCAGATTGCTTCTGATTCTACAGCTAAAATGGCAACCAGACTTTCTACTTATTCAAAGGATAAGACTAGCGCAGAAGGATATACTCTTATTCAGGTAGAATCTTCTGCTTCAGATAATACGATTGCTAAATTGGTTTCTAAACTTTATGAAGGAGCAGGCGACGATGTATGCTTTGTAACTCCCAATCAGCTTCTTGACTTAATTAATCAGAATGTCAATAAAGAAGGCGAACTTACTCAGACTGTTGGCTCTTTGAATAAGGCTCCTGTGGCTAGCGACATTTCTGTTGAAACTACAGAGGGAACAAAGATTACAATAGACGTATCGGAATATGTTACCGACGAAAATATTGAGGATGAAGATAGCCTGACAGTAAGGCTTGCTTCAAGACCTGAGCATGGTAAATTCTCGATTTCTAAAATGAAAATAAACTACACTCCTGAAAGTGGTTTTACGGGAACGGAAACCTTTGAATACACTGTATCTGACGGTAACGAGCTAGTGAAAGCGACGATAACTGTAACCGTTAAATAATGTATCAAACTAATATATAAGAAATAGAAAAGACTGTCTCAAAAATAAGATTTTGAGACAGTCTTTTTGTTATATCTCATGCAAACTGAATTGTGAGTATTGAAATTCTGCACAAACTAATACAGAACAAACCGAAGTACGACTAAGCCTGTAATCTTGACTTATCAGCAGGGCAGGTAGTTTTAATATTTTTCTATAACAAATCACCTGTGCCAAAAAATAAGTTTGTGATATACATTATTTTTTTACTGATTGTTTAGAGTTTACATATTCTTTTAAAAGCGTATAAAGTATGGAACAGAGGGGAACGCTTATGAGCATACCCAAAGCTCCTGCTATACTTCCTCCTATGGTAACTGAAGCCAAAACCCATATTCCCGGAAGGCCTATAGTTTTTCCCACAACTCTTGGATATATAAAATTTCCTTCTATTTGCTGTAAAATGATTATAAATACTATGAACCAGAACGCCTGGGCCGGATTTATAAGTAATATCAAAAATGCCCCGATAGCAGTACCTATAAAGGCGCCGAACATAGGTATCAGAGCCGTGGCTCCTACCAATGCAGATATCATGGCCGCATAGGGCATTGAAAAAATAAGCATACCTATATAACAACAGATACCCAATATCAGCGCTTCCGTACATTGGCCTATTAGAAACCTTGAAAAAGTCATATTAGAAACTTTCAGTATTTTGCAGCATTTATCCGCAAAATTACTGTTTACAAAAGTGTAAAGAAGCTTTTTAAACTGAACTGAGAGCTTTTCCTTGCTAGCCAGGATATAAAGAGAGAAAGCAAGGCTCAGCACAAAGTTTACTACGCTGTTAAATACCGCGGTAGTAACGTTTACTGTAGTGCTTATAATAGAGGAACCCTCAGATTTGAGAAAATTTATTATATCTTTGCTGAATTTTTCCCAGTCTATTTTTAAAAACTGCATGTTTTCCGCGTTTATATCAAATTTCTCCAAAAGGTCTATTAAGGTATTATTTAAATCTTTCATGTAGGTCGGAAGATTTTGGACAAGGGTTATAAGAGAGTTGTTTATCTCAGGAATTATCAACAGCAGCAGGATGACCAATATGCCCAAAACAATTATCAATGTTAAAATAATGCTTAAGGGGCGTCTTAAACGATTCCACAATTTAAAATTCTTTTTATTCAAAGGAGAAAAGATTTTGGTCTCTATAAAAGTCATAATTACGTTTAATATAAATGCCAGGCACGCGCCTAATATTATGGGGGAAAATATTTTAAAAACTATTCCTATAAAACTCAGTACCGAGGAGATATTCTCCAGGGCGAGAAACAAAGCTATAGCGAAAGTTATTATAAGCAAAATCTTAATTACATTCTTTTTGTTCAGATCCATTTATCAAAGTCTCCCTGCTTTTTTTTATATTTTATCATTTTAAATGATCTATTAAAACAAAATTTTGCAAAATTTATTTATAAAAGTATTTCATTTTTTTGAGTATGCTGTATAATAATAAATGTATCGGTTTGAATATTTAAAATAAAGAAGATTTATATGAGAATGGAATGGAACTGTTATTTCACATAGTATTCAGTTTCCTGTCAAAAAAGGATGTTTATTTATCGGTATAATAATATATATAATGATATAAAAATAACTGGAGAGGAGGAAAACAGTTGGTTAAAACTAATTATGTTTTTAAACGTATAGAGAAAAAATATTTTCTTCATGAAGAAGATTTAAATAAATTTTTAACAGAAATAGATCCGTATGTAGAAAAAGATGAATACGGAGAATATACTATATGCAATATTTATTATGATACTGAACAGGATGATTTGATAAGAACTTCCATTGAAAAGCCGGTATATAAAGAAAAGCTGAGAATGAGGAGCTACGGTATACCTTCCGGAGACGATAAAGTTTTCCTAGAGATAAAGAAAAAATACGACGGCATAGTATTTAAAAGAAGAATATCGCTGCCTTTTTCGGAAGCTGAAAATTATATTCTCAACGGAGTAAAGCCCAGTCAGGAAGGTCAGATACTTAATGAGATAGATTATTTTATAAAGTTTTATAAACCTCTTCCCAAGCTCTACCTGGCATATGACAGAATAGCTTTTTCGGGAAAGGAGGACAAAAATCTAAGGATCACTATAGATAAAAATATCAGGAGCCGAATAGACGAGATAGATTTTAAGTATGGAGATTATGGAGAGTACCTCTTAAATGAAGGAGAGTACATATTGGAAATAAAGACCGGAACGGCGTTTCCTATGTGGCTCACAGATATTTTGTCCAAAAATGAAATATATCCCTGTTCATTTTCAAAATATGGGAATATATATACAAAAAATATGAAAAACAATATAAGGAGTGCTATATGTTCACAAGTATCATAAGCGGGGTCGGATCTACGCTTACAATTAAAGAAGCGGCTATATGCAGTTTAGCCGCTGTAGTAATAGGACTGGTAATTTCGGCGGTATATATGTTTTGCGGAAAATACACAAAAAATTTTGCGGTATCTCTTGCAATACTGCCATTGATAGTACAGGTCGTAATAATGATGGTAAATGGAAATCTTGGGACGGGAATGGCTGTTTTGGGAGCTTTCAGTTTAGTAAGATTCAGGTCTGTTCCGGGAAGTTCCAGAGAAATATGCGCCATTTTTCTGTCAATGGCGATAGGTTTGGCACTGGGAATGGGATATGTTACATTTGCCGCTTCTATGGCCGCGGTAGTATGTATTTTACTTATTCTTCTTTCAAAGACGCCTTTTGGAGAGAAGAAAAATGAAAATAAGATACTTAGAATAACCATACCGGAAAATCTTGATTATAACGGAGTCTTTGACGACATATTTGAAAAATATACTAAAAGTGTTTCTCTTGACGGAGTAAAAACTACTAACTTAGGAAGCATGTACAAACTTGATTATACTGTGGTCATGAAAAACAGTACCGATGATAAGAAGTTTATAGATGAACTCAGATGCAGAAACGGCAATCTTACAATATCTCTGGAAAAGAGTGTTACCGAAAAAGATGAGCTTTGATTTTTTATAAAAAGTAAAATATATGATATATGTGGGCCTGTCTTAAATGTATTGAGACAGGTCCTTTAGTATTGAAAAAAATTTTATGCTCTGCTAATATATTTTCCGGCTCATACTATAACGGGGAAAGAATATGGAAAATAATATTGGAAAAGACGATATAAAAAAATTAGTGATAAGATTGGCGCTGCCGTCGATGCTTGCCCAGTTTGTAAGCGTGCTT